>PLAI01000282.1 GCA_003134075.1 Methylocystaceae bacterium
CCTGGCGCTTGGTGCCGACGAACAGCACGCGGCCGCCCTTGGCCACCGTGTCCGACACGATCTTGAGCGCCTGGTGCAGCAGCGGCACGGTCTGGGCGAGATCGATGATGTGGATATTGTTGCGAGCGCCGAAAATATAGGGCGCCATCTTCGGGTTCCAGCGATGCGACTGGTGGCCGAAATGAGCGCCGGCCTCGAGGAGGCCACGCATGGTGAATTCAGGAAGCGCCATCTTGTCTTTTCTCCGGTTAGACCTCGGCGAAAGCGCTTGGAAGGCCGAAGGATCGGCCACCGGAACGACGTCTTGAAGCAGACGCCGCAGAGACTTTCGCCTGTGGGATGGGGCGCTGTATATGCCAAGTGGGCGCGCGGGGCAAGAGCGGCGTCGGAGAGTTGTCGATACCCGTTTGACGTTGAGCCGCCAACCATCATAGATATACACACCGAACGACGTATATCCAGAGGAGACGAGAATGCAGGTGGCCAAATGGGGCAACAGCCTCGCCGTCCGCCTTCCCGCCGCCGTGGTCGAGGCGCTGGAGCTCAAGGAGGGCGATGAGATCGAAATCCATGTCGAGGACGCGCGGGAATTCGCGGTCTCGCGCAAGCCCGGCCGCGCGGAATTGTTGAATCGGCTTCGCGCCTTCCGAGGGCGTCTTCCTCCCGACTTCAAGTTTGATCGGGAGGAGGCGAATGCCCGGTAGTTTCTTCGACACCAATGTTCTCGTCTATATCGCTTCCGGCGACCCGGCGAAGGCCGAGCGGGCGGAGGAGATTGTTGGAACGGGCGGCGTGATCAGCGTGCAGGTCCTCAACGAGCTTGCCAATGTCGCTCACCGCAAGATGCGGATGTCGTGGCGGGAGACCAATACGTTTCTATCTCTTTTGCGCGGTTTGTTGACAGTCCATTCCCTTGAGGTCGAAACGCACGAGACAGGATTGGCGCTGGCTGAACGCTATAATCTCTCCATCTATGACGCTATGATCGTCGCCGCGGCGCTCCACGCCGGGTGCGACACGCTGTGGTCGGAGTACATGCAGGACGGAATGGTGTTGGGCGAGGGACTGCGTATCGTCAATCCGTTCGGCGCCACGAGCTAATCCATGGACAAAAGACAAATGCCGCATGGTTTCTCGTGCGGGTGGCAAATCTTGGCGTCGCGAGTGGCGCGAACGGCTTCCCTCCCGCCCCCCTCAGTGGCTCCGGTTACTCCCACTCAATCGTCCCCGGCGGCTTGCTCGTCACGTCATAGACCACGCGATTAACGCCCTTTACCTCATTGATGATCCGCGTCGCGGCCCGCCCCAAAAACCCCATATCGAAGGGAAAGAAATCCGCCGTCATGCCGTCGGTGCTGGTCACCGCGCGCAGCGCCAAAACGTAATCGTAGCTGCGTCCGTCGCCCATCACGCCGACGCTGCGCACCGGCAGCAGCGCCGCGAACGCCTGCCAGATGTCGTCGTAAAGGCCTGCCTTGCGGATTTCGTCGAGATAGACCGCGTCCGCCTTGCGCAGAATTTCGAGTTTTTCGCGGGTGATCTTGCCGGGACAGCGGATCGCGAGGCCCGGCCCCGGAAAGGGATGACGCCCGACGAAAGCTTCGGGCAGTCCAAGTTCGCGCCCCAGCGCGCGCACTTCGTCCTTGAAAAGCTCGCGCAAGGGTTCGACCAGCGCCATGTTCATGCGTTCGGGCAGGCCGCCGACATTGTGATGCGATTTAATCGTCACCGAGGGGCCGCCGCTGAACGACACGCTTTCGATCACGTCCGGGTAAAGCGTGCCCTGCGCCAAGAATTTTGGCGCGCCGCGCCCGTCTTGCGCGATTTTTTTCGCCTCGGCATCGAATGTCTCGACGAACAGCCGTCCGATTGTCTTGCGCTTGATCTCGGGGTCTTCGACGCCCTCCAGCGCGCCGAGGAAAAGCTCATGCGCCTCGACGTGATGCAGCGGAATATTATAGTGGTCGCGAAACAGCGTCACCACTTCCGAAGCCTCGCCCTGGCGCAGCAGGCCGTGATCGACGAAGACGCAAGTGAGCGCGTCGCCGATCGCCTCATGAATCAGCACGGCCGCGACGGCGCTGTCGACGCCGCCCGATAGTCCGCACAGCACGCGGCCGTCGCCGACCTGACGACGAATTGCTCCGACCGCCTCCTGACGGAACGCCTTCATGGTCCAGTCGGATTTGAGCCCGGCGATCTTGTGCAGAAAATTCGAAATCAGCCGCGCGCCATCCGGCGTATGCGCGACCTCCAAATGAAATTGCACGCCGTAATAGCGCCGCGCCTCGTCGGCGATGGCGGCCATCGGCGCGTTCTCGGATTGCGCGATGGCTTTGAAGCCTTCCGGCAGGCGCGTGACGCGATCGCCATGACTCATCCACACGGGATATTTGTGGCCGCGCTCCCATACGCCATCGAACAGCGGGTTTGGGAAAAGAATTTCGACATCGGCGCGGCCAAATTCGCGGTGAAGCCCGGCCTCGACCTTGCCGCCCAGCTGTTCGGCCAAAAGCTGCTCGCCATAGCAGATGGCGAGCACGGGCACGCCGGAATCGAAAATCTCGCGCGGCGCGCGCGGCGATCCGGATTCGGTGACGGAACACGGCCCGCCCGAGAGGATCACCGCCTTGGGCCTGATCTCGGCGAAGGCTTTCTCCGCTTTTTGAAACGGCGCGATCTCGCAATAGACGCCGGCCTCGCGCACGCGCCGCGCGATCAACTGCGTCACCTGCGAGCCGAAATCGACGATCAGCGTCTTGTCATGGCGGTCGGCGATTTCGTGATGGAAGTCGGCGGTCATCGGCTGTTTTCCGTGAGGGCTGCGCCTGCCGTGGGGGAAGGCTGCGTCCATAGGGCGTCGCGAAGACGCCCGTCAAGTGAGCGGCTAGAGCAAGTTCCGCAAAAGTTGACAGACTTTTGCGATCAGAACTTGCTCCAGCATTTTTTGCGCGAATTCTTATCGCTCGGATGATTTCATCCGAGCGGAATGCGCGTTAAGCCGCGATATCGCTTCTCTTCAGCGCCGCGACGAAAAACCCGTCGGTGCCCGAGGACAGCGGCGAAAAGCGCAGGCCGACGCCAAGTTTCGATGCAAAGCGGGCGAGATCCGGCAGGCCGGCGCGCTCGGCGGTCTCTTGCGCCGATAGGGGCGAAAACGCTGGCGTCGACCCGGCGAACTCCGCGATCTGGTCCTCATTTTCTTCGCGCAGCAGCGAGCAGGTCACATAGACGATGCGCCCGCCCGGCTTGACGAAGCGCGCGGCGTCCCCAAGCAATTGGCGCTGGGATTTTTGCCGCAGTTCCAGCGCGCCGGGCGCGAGCCGCCATTTGGCGTCGGGGTGGCGCCGCCAGGTTCCCGTGCCGGTGCAGGGCGCGTCGATCAGCACGATGTCGCAGCGCGCTTCGAGATCGGCGAGAACGTCCTGCTTTCCGCGCGGCGCGCGAAGCTGCACGTTGCGCGCGCCGGCGCGCTCCAGGCGCTCGTACATCGGCGTCAGCCTGCGCCCGTCTTCGTCATAGGCGTAAATCTGGCCGCGATTGTGGGTCTGCGCCGCGAGCGCCAGCGTCTTGCCGCCGCCACCGGCGCAAAGATCGAGAATCTGGTCGCCGGGCGCGGCTCCGCACAGCAGCGCGGCGAGTTGCGAGCCTTCGTCTTGAGTCTCGACAAGACCCTTCACAAAGGCCGGCTCCGCCGAGAGCGCGGGTCCGCGCCCATCGGCGCCGGGCATGATGCGCAAGCCCAGCGGCGACAGCGGCGTCGGCGCCGGATGCAAATGCTCCAGCTTGGCCAGCGCCTCCTCGCGCGAGCATTTGAGAATGTTCACGCGCAAGTCGACCGGCGCCCGGGCGGAAAGCGCCGCGCCCTCCTCGGCCGCGGCTTCGCCCAACGCGGCCTCCAGCCGCGCTTCGAGCCATTGCGGAAAGTCGCCGCGCACATGCGCCGGGGCACCCGAAAGAGCCGCCGTCTCCAGCCTTTCGCGTTCCTGCGCCGTCAGCGGCGGGCTCGCATGGCCTTCGCCGGAGAACAGCGCGCTAATCGCGTCGACATCGTAACCGCGCGCCTCGCGCAGAGCGCCAAGCATGACCGCGCGCGGCGCTTCCTCGCCCATGACATAGGCCGCCGAGGCGCGCTTCCTGAGCGCGTCGTAAACAAGCGAGGCGATGGCGGCGCGATCCTTCGAACCCGCGAAACGATGCGACACTCCCCATTCCTTGAGCGCGTCCGGCGCGGGGCGGCGGGTCTCGTCGAGCTTTTGCAGTATTTCGATGGCGGCGGAAACTTGGGCGGCGGGGGTCATGAGGCCTTTGGTCTGAAGGAAAGAATTGCGGACGCGCGCCGCGAACGCCGAGCGCGTTCGCCAATCACGTCGAAGGGTGGTCTCCCACGACCGCCGCGGCATTGCAACGGCGAGACAGCCTTCGGTCAAAAACGCCCGACGCGCGTCAAAGGCGGCGCCGGACGGAATCGATCAACGGCCGGACGCCGCCAAAGCGGCCTTAATCTCGTCCAAGGTGACGTAGCCCTTCTTATCCTTGTCGATTTCGGCGAAATTCTTGGCGACGCGCGGCATTCCCGCCTGCGCTTCCTCGAGCGTCAACTTGCCGTCGCCCTTCTTATTGGCTTCCTTGAAGCGTTGTTCGAGCCGCGCCGCTCGTTCAGCGGGATTGCGCTGCTGCCTGCTGGCGTCGCCTAGCGGCGCGGCGGGGGCGGCCTGCTGCGCGCTCGCGACGCTGGCGAAGGCGCCTACCACGCCGACAATCAGCGCGCCGCGAATAAGGCCAAACTTTTTCATCGATGCTTCCTTCTTGCGAGAGGTGGCGCAATGAGAACGCCATAGGCAGAAGCCCCCTGCCGCTCATCTAAAGCGCCGCTTAATGGCCGGAGTTTGTCCGAGCGCGAAGTTCGGCGGCTTGCGGGCGTCGCCAAATCCGATATCTCGGCGTCACCCCGCCAGCAGCGCCATCGCCGCCTCATGCGCGCGCGGGTCGCCGGCAGCGATGATCGAGCCGCCCTTTTCGGCGCCCTCGCCGCTCCAGGTCGTGATGACGCCGCCGGCGCCCTCGACGATCGGGATTAGCGCCACGATGTCATACGGGTTCAGATTGGTTTCGATCACGAGATCGACGTGGCCGGCGGCGAGCGCGCAATAGGCGTAGCAATCGCCGCCATAGCGCGAGAGGCGGACTCGCCGCTCGACTCGCCGAAAATTCTCGCGCGAATTTTCGTTGATCAGCAAAGGCGAGGTGGTCATCAGCGTCGCCTGCGCGAGATCATCGCAGGCTCGCGTCTTCAAGCGACGCTTCTCCAGCGCCGAGCCATGCCTCGCCGGGCCGCGCCAAAAGGCCGCGCGCCCGTCCCCGGAAAACCGCTCGCGCGTAAATGGCTGGTTCATGAGGCCGTAAACCGGCGTCCCGTTATGCGTCAGACCGATCAAGGTGCCCCAGGTCGGCAGGCCGCAGATAAAACTCTTGGTGCCGTCGATGGGATCCAACACCCAGACATATTCGGCGTCGGAACGACGGTCGTCGAACTCCTCGCCGACGACGCCGTGGCTGGGAAAAGTGCTTTCGATCAGCCGGCGCATCGCGTTTTCGGCGCCGCGATCGGCCTCCGTGACCGGATCGAAGGCTCCGCCGCGCGCCTTATCCTCGGCGGCGATCGCCGTGCGAAAAAACGGCAGGATCGCCTCGGCCGAAACATCAGCGAGATGTTCGACAAATCTTTCAAAATCGACCGCTGTCATTTTTCGCGTCCTTGGAAAAAATTTTCGACGCGATTATTCGGCGGCGGCGCGCGTCGGGGCCGCGACGCTATTCGGAAACCCCTGCGCGATCTCCGCCAGGGCCAGGCCCAAATGCCCGGCCACCGTCTCAAATCGCTCATTGGGCGCGAGCGTGGCTTCGTTCATGTAGAGTCCACGGCCCACCTCGATCTGCAAGGCGTGTCGACCGGCGCCAGGCCGTCCGTAATGTTCGGTGATGAATCCGCCGGCGTATGGGCGGTTGCGATGCACATTGTAGCCGAAACCGCGCAGACGACTCTCCAAGGCGTCGACGATTCTCGCATCGCAACTGGCTCCGAAACGGTCGCCGAGCACGAAATCGACTCTGCTCTTTTCGGCGCGCGCGTCGCGGGCGGGATCGCGCGCGAGGATCGACGGCATGGAATGGCAATCGATCAGCAGGGCCGCCCCGAACCGCCGTCGCGCGCCGGCGATCAGCGCCTCCAGCGCGGCGTGATAGGGCTTGTATAGTCCCTCGATGCGCCGCAAAGCCTCGGCCGCCTCAAGTTTGCCCGCATAAATCTCGTGCGCGTCGGCGACGACCCGCGGGATCGTCCCAAGTCCCGCCGCGACGCGGAGCGACCTCGTATTGGCGAAATCCGGAAGCGCGTCCTCGAACATGCGCGGATCGAGTTCATAGGGCTCGCGGTTCAGATCGAGATAAGCGCGCGGAAATCTGGCGCGCAACATCGGCGCGCCGATGGCCTTGGCGCAGCCGAACAATAAGTGCACGTGAGCGTCCTCGGATCGCCGGAGACTAACCGCGTCGAGACGCGTGCTTTCCATGAAGCGCGCCGGATAGACATCGCCGGAATGGGGTGACGAAAACACCAGCGGACAGACGATCTGGCGGGGCAGAACGAGATCGAAGGGCGTCGCGAGTTCCGGTTCGACGGGCTCGTCCCGCCCCCCGCGGGGAACCGCGACCGCCGCGTCCTGCTGTCTCTCGAAATCCATGTGCATCCGCCTCTTGCTGTTTCGCGGGGTCGCCCGTCTTATATCTCATTTATCTCTTTTCGGCGCGGCGCGCTCGATGGAGCCAGAATTGCGCGGGTGAAGCAACCTTTTTGGTTACGAAATCGCGGCGATCACGATAGCGTCAACAGGGGGAACGGTCTAAGGATACAAAAATTAACGAGGGATCGCGCGTTTTTCACCCGATTTTTACCAAAGCTCGGCTCAATGGAAAAAAATGACGCGAGGAGCGATATGACCGATCAGGCCGCCGCCAAGATTCTGCTTGCCGAAGACGACAACGACATGCGCCGCTTTTTGGTCAAGGCGCTGCAACACGCTGGTTTCTCGGTCACGTCCTTCGACAACGGGCTCGCCGCCTACGACCAGTTGCGGGTGGAGCCTTTCGAACTGCTGCTGACCGATATCGTCATGCCGGAAATGGATGGAATCGAACTGGCGCGCCGCGCCACCGAGCTGGATCCAGACATCAAAGTCATGTTCATCACCGGCTTCGCCGCCGTTGCGCTCAACCCCGACAATCAGGCTCCCTCGCAGGCGAAAATTCTGTCGAAACCATTCCATCTTCGCGATCTCGTCAACGAAGTGCAGCGGCTTCTCGCCGCCTGAGCGCGGCAATTTCTCGCGATTAACGCCGCTCCGGGCGGCGGCCGGCTTGCCGAACTCGGCGCGATGGGCTATGACGCCGCCAAATAATCACTGTTGAACCGGTCGCTCCCGCGTCGATCGCCGCCGCGGTAAAATGTCCCGTTCGCCCGCAAGCAAGGTCGGACCACAATGAAAAAAGAGATTCATCCCGAATATCACATGATCAAGGTCGTCATGACCGATGGTTCGGAGTATTTTACGCGCTCGACTTGGGGCAGCGAGGGCGACACGCTGAACCTCGATATCGACCCCAACACACATCCGGCCTGGACCGGCGGTTCGCAGCAGCTTCTGGACCGCGGCGGCCGTCTGTCACGCTTCAACTCGCGGTTTGGCGGACTTTCCTTCGCCAAGAAGTAAAGTCCGGGCCAGAGCCTGTCGTTACGCGAAAGCTCCCGCCGCCATGCGCCGGGAGCTTTTTGTATTCGTTCCGGGCAAGCCCTAAAGGCGATGCGCGCGGCGCCGGGACGCCGCCGCGGTATTTTTGTTTTAACGCGTTTTCTCAACGCGAACCGGCATCCGCTTCGCTCGAAAGCGCCCGCTCACGAATGGGCGGCAAAAGCGTTGCGCAGCATTTCCAACTGCTCCTCCACGGGGCTCGTCTTGAGTGACGGAGGCGCGCTGGCCGCGGGCGCGTAGATCAACATATCGAGATGAATGATGCGCGCCTGCATGCGCACGGAGTGGATCGACAGCTCCCGCAGCTTGCGGGGAAGCGCCTGGAACACGTCGGGGTTGGAGGCGAATTCCTGATGCGACAGCTTGACCCGATGCCGGTCGCTGCTCGCCTGGGAGCGGGTCATCTCGCCCTGATTCACGGCGCGTTGCAACAGGAGCCACGAGGCGATCTGCATCAGCCGCGTCGTCAATCTCATGCTCTCGGCGGCGTAGGCCAGCGCCTCGGCGCGTGGAAGGGCCTTGGCTTCATCGCGTCCCGCTCCATCGAGATAGGCCGCGGCTTCCTCCACCAGCGTCATCCCCTCGCGAAACATCGCGGCGAACGCTTCCGACCCCGCGAGCTTTTCGACAAAAGACACGGGTTGCCGCGCGCCCTCAAATGAATCGTTTATACGCATGTCACGCTCGCGCAAGTTCACGCCAGGCCCCGCCCCGCGCGTTCCCGACGGCGAGCAATCTAGCGCATTTAGCGCCAGTTTGCTCGGTTAGGTTTTTTTTAACCTTAATCCGGGGAGCCGAGCGAAAGCGGAGCGCTTGCGGCACGAAAAGAGAGCCGCGAAACGGCGGCTCTGGAGGCTATCGACAGGGAGGAAAAAGAAGGGATCGTGGAAGCGACCTGAATATCCCGCCTAG
>PLAI01000123.1 GCA_003134075.1 Methylocystaceae bacterium
GGACTAGTGGGTCTGCGAATAGACCGAATAGGCGAGGCCGCGCTTCTCCCGCACTTCGTTGAACAGCCGCGCGGTGAAGACACCGCCGCCGAGAATGTGATTGACCACCAGCGCCGCGAAATAATCCGGGTCTTTCTTGGCGATCCCGGACCGGCCGAAACGCATGGTCGATTGCGGCACGTCGAGATCGATGATCTTGCGCGCGCCAACGTCGTGAACCGCTATGTCGCTCACGGGAGCGAGATCGCCATGCTGGGACCAGCCGCCGAAAGTCTCGTCGAGCCGGGCGGCCAGCGTCGCGGCGTCGATGGCGCCGACCACCGCGATTTTCAGATTGTCTCGCGCGAACATGCGGCCGCGCATCGCTTCGAGGTCGGAGCGCGTCAGCCGCTCCAGCGTGTCGAGTTCGCCGCGCGTCGGCCGGCCGTAGGGATGGCCCGGAAAGGCCGCCTCGCGAAACGCCTTGGCGACCATCGCGTCGGGATCGTTGGCGTCGCGCTTGATGCCGGCGGCGAGTTGCCCGCGCACGCGCTCGATCGCGTCCGCGTCGAAGCGCGCGTCGTTCAACGCCAGCTTGAGCAGCGCGAAGGCTTGATCGACATTGCGCGAGAGCGTCTGCAAGTGGCCCGACAGCGCATCGCGATCGGCGCCAAAGCCGATATGGACGGCGAGATCCTCGACCGCGCGGTGAAAGGCGCGAGAATCATGGGGACCCGCGCCCTCGTCGAGCAGGCTGGCGAGCAGGGTCGCCAGTCCTTCCTTGCCGGCGGGGTCTTGCGCCGCCCCGCCCCGCGCCGAAAATTCGAGCGCCACCAGCGGCACCGCGTAGCTCTCGACGAGCCAAGCCTCGATGCCGCCGGGCGTGACGACGCGCTGGACGTTTTCTGCTCGGGACTTCGGCGTCGCGAGGGTGTTATGAGCTGTCATCAACAGGTTCCAATCGGCCGGGGCGTCAAAGGGAGAAAGGGCTTAGGCGTCGACCGCTTCCTTGGGCAGCAAAAAGCCGGTGACTGAACGCTTCTTGTCCAGCCATTCGCGCGCGGCCTCGGTGATCGCGGCACCCGTGACCGCTTCGATGCGGTCCGGCCAGTCGGCCACGTCCTTGACGGCAAGGCCGGTGGCCAAGGCCTCGCCATACCAGCGGGCCAGCGAGACCTGACTGTCGCGCGCATAGACCGCGTCGGCGATCATGCGCGTCTTGGCGCGCCGCAAATCTTCCTCGCTTATTTTCGTCGCGATGAACTTGGCCAGCACGCGGTCGAGCGCGATGTCGAGATTCTTGAGCTCCACGCCTTCCGCCGGCGTGGCGAAGACATAAAAGCGCGTGTCGTCGAGCGCGGATCCCATGTAATAGGCGCCGACGGAGACCGCCAGCTTCTCCTCGCCGACCAGCGTTTCGTAAAGCACGCTGGCTGGCCCGCCGCCAAGCATATGCGCGAGAACGTCGAGCGCCTCGGCCTCGCCCGGCGCGGCGGTGGTGTATGAGGGCACGACGAAAATGCGCTCGTGCGAAGGCTGTTCGACTTTTTCATCCGCGAGCGTGACCATCCGCACGGCGCGCGGCGGCGGCTCTTGCGGACGACGGCGGGACGGCGCCTGCGCGCGCGCCGGGATCTTGCCGTAAGTTTGCGCCGCGAGCGCCTCCACATCCCGCGCAACGACATCGCCCGCGACGATCAGAATGGCGTTTTCGGGGGTGTAAAAGCGCGTGTAATAGGCGAGCGCGTCTTCGCGCGACAGTTCCTCGATCTCATGGTTCCAGCCGATGATCGGCGTACCATAGGGGTGATGGGCGAACAGCGTCGCCTGCAGAGTCTCGTCGAGCTGCGCGCCGGGGTCGTTGTCGACGCGCATGCGGCGCTCTTCGAGCACGACCTCGCGCTCGGGACCGACCACTTCGTCGGAGAGCACGAGATTGGTCATGCGATCGGACTCGAAGCGCATCAAGGTCTCGAGATGCTCCTTGCCTATACGCTGGAAATAGGCGGTGTAGTCGTATCCCGTAAAGGCGTTCTCCTGCCCGCCAAGCTCCGCGACGAGATTCGAGAAGGCGCCCTGGGGATGCTCCTTGGTTCCCTTGAACATCAAATGCTCGAGAAAATGCGCGATGCCCGACTTGCCAAGCGGATCGTCGGCGGAACCGTTCTTATACCAGACCATATGGGTCACGACCGGCGTGCGCGGGTCGGGAATGACCACGATTTCCATGCCATTGTCGAGTTTGGAATGAGTCACGCCCGGCGCGGCGGGGGCGGGCGCCGTTGTCGGGCCGGGCGTGAGAGCGATCGCGACCGAATTTTGCGTCGACATATCCATCTTTCCTCGGCGAGAGGCCGAAAGTTGGGGGCGCTGAATATTAGCCGCCTAATATAGGGATGGATTCGCCCATTGTCAGGGGCCGAGACGCCATCGGGTTAAAGCCCCGTAAAATCCGGGCGTCGGAGCAGCCGGCGCCTATGCTTCAGGCAATTTCAACGTCAGACATTTAGCCGCGCCGCCCGCCTTGATGAATTCCGAAAGATCGGTCAACACCGCCTCGAACCCGGCCGCGCGCAAGCGGAGCCGTAAATCCTCCGAGGCGCCATTCATGAAAACGCGCCCATTGACCTCGACGGCGTTGCACGCGAACTGCCGCGCGTCGTCCTCGCCGACCTCGATGCGCTTCTCGGCGGGAACCAGTTCGGCTATCGCTTGCCGCGACGCCGCGTCGAACGCAAGCGGGTAATAGATCAACCACCCGTCCGCTAGGGGGCAAAAGCACGTGTCGAGATGATAGAAGCGCGGATCGACGAGGCGGAGACCAACAACACGCCGCGCGAATATGGTCTCCAGCAGCGCCACCGCCGCCGCGCTGGAGCGCCAGCCATGGCCGCACCAGATCAGCGATCGCGAGTTGTCGAGCAACGCGTCGCCGGCGCCTTCGAACGCGATGTCCCAGGGCCAGGGCGCGATTTCGAAGCCCTCGGCCTCGAACCAGGCGCGGAACGGACGCTCCTCCGGTTCCCTTTCCTTGGTCGCGAAATGGCTCACGACGGCGGTCCCGCCTATCGCCAGGCCGGCGTTGGCGGCGAAAACCATGTCGGGCAGGCCCGGCGCCGGCGCGACAAAGGCGAGTTCGGCCTCTCTCGCCAAAAGGCGCGCGAGGTTCGTCCATTGCCTTATCGCCAGCGCATTGTCCGCCTTCCCGATCTGATTCTCCATCCAGGGGTTGATGGTGTAGTCGACGCGATAATGCGTCGGCGCGCACATGAGCACGCGCGCGGCCGTCCCGAGCAACGTGGCCGCGGCTTCCTCGCCGGCCTTCGCCGCGTTTGGGGCGCGGCGCGGCGCTTTCAAGTTAAGGCCCATTGGCGGCTCCGTTCCGTTTGAGGCGCCCGCAACGGCGCGAACAGATTTTTCGGATCATCCGGCCGCGCGATAAGATCCACCTCGTCGTCGATCTCCAACTCGTCGGCGCCCTCCTTCGAGTGGCTCGCGAGACGCGGCGCTTTCTCGAAAGACTCCCAGCGGCGGAAGTCTCGCTCCAGATAATCGATGAGTCGAAGGCAGAATCGGTCTCGCCCAACCCGATTGACGATCTTTCCGATGGCGAAAGCGCTCAAAAAGCGAACCATGCGGCCCCCGTGATCTCGCAGTGCTTACGCCATGATAATTCGCCATTGCGCTAACAAATATGGCAATAAGTTATAAAATATGATAGCATATTTAACAGAATCGACACGGGTAACGATCAATATAACAGAGGCTCGGGCATGGATGATCTCGATCATCGTCTGATCGCGGCGTTGAGGGTAGATGGCCGCGCCCCGCTGTCCGAACTCGCCACAAGCCTCGGCGTCTCGCGCGGCACGATTCAGAACCGCCTGGATCGATTGATCGCCTCCGATGTCATTCTCGGCTTCACCGTGCGTGTTAAGGGTAGTCCCGCGGCCAATCAGATTCGCGCGATCATGATGATCGAGGTCGCCGGCAAGAATACGAGGCAGGTGGCAAAATCGCTGCGGGGAATGCCGCAAATCCACGCGCTGCACAGCACGAACGGCGCTTTCGATCTGATCGCGGAGATTGAAGTCGCCGATCTCGTGGAGTTCGATCGCGTGCTCTCGACCGTCCGATCGATCGACGGAATCGCAAAAAGCGAAACCAGCCTGCTGCTGGCGCCGGCCTGAGCCTTTTCCGCGCGGAGCCGCGCATCGGCGGTCACGGAAGCGGCTTATTCAAGTTCAGGCGACGCAGCGCCTCCCGCGCGTGGGTTTTCGCTGCTTCCACATGGCCCAGTTTCGTCTCTTCGATGGCGAGCGCGAGATGATTGATAGCTTCGAAATTGCGAGGTCCGCGCCTTTCGCAAAGGTTGGTTTGGGCGCGACCGGCGTTCAATCCGGCGTGCGTGGCGAGCAAAGTGAAAAGTCCGATCATTTTCAGAGATAAATCCTCGGGATGACTGGCCGGCCTTGTGTCGCCGTCATCTTCCAGCCAATTCATGTCGGGGTAGCGGCCTTCCGCTCCGGGAGTCTGCTCGGTCGCGAACGCATGCTCGCGCCACGCCACCGCGGTTTTCCGCCTTAGCAGCGTGAGAGCCTCCTCGAGCGACTCCGCGAGCCATCGATCGTATTCTTCTTCGTCCATCACGCCGCCGCCCTCTCGCCGGGATTGCGCCGGTTGATCGGGTCCTTAAAACGCCTCGGACTTCGCCGGCGGCAAACCGATCAACTCGAACGAGGCCGAAAAACGCAACGCCGGAAATCGGTTAACTGCCACGCACAAATAAAACATATGGATGCGCGAGCCCGAAAAAAAGGAAGCAAGTCGTTTTTTATGTGAACGATGCGCGCGAGGATACGTCGATGGTCGGCCAAGCATAGGTTCTTCAGCTCGCCTCCAATCATCTCGACGCTGGCGCCGGTGGCTTCGACCGCCTGACTTCTCGCTTGGAAACGGCAAAACGCGAGCCCGACTTGAGCGCGTGTTCGCGAAAGCCATGCCTTGGGTCCGAGCCGCGGCCTCCGTCGCTATTCGTCGACGATGAAATCAATCTTGCCTTGAACCACATCGCCATTGGGAGACAAAATCCGATAACGCACGTGATAGCGGCCCGGAGCAAGCAAGGGAGCGCTCATGTCCATGTCGCGCGACGCCCTCTGCTGCGTTTTGGACGCAAGCACGGCGCCATCGTCGTCCTCCAAGTTGATCGTTGAATATCTGGCGTCGGCCCTCAGGGAGAAATGCAATATTATTGTATGCGGCGCTGTCCTGAGATGCGCTTTCGCCGGCGGGAACGAGCCGGTGAGATAGCCATGCGCTTCCGCGCGACCCCATATCGCCGCCAGCAAAAGGGCCGACCACAGGACGCCCGCGCCATCGCGAAACAACCTCATGACGCGCCCTCCCTTCGCTTTCGGCAGGGCGGCAAATCGCGCCTTGCCACTCTCGCTCCGATCAACCGCGGGACTAAGTACTCGTAATAAATAGGACTCTTCACCCGCCGGGCAACATGCTCGCGGGCGGCCGCCGAATACCGAGCGCCACGCGAGCCGCCTCGCCGGAAGGAGACGCGGCCCGATCGCGCGGCGCGGTCGCATTTAATGCGAACCGCCGGAAACGCGCCGCGAGCAACCCGCGCCTTCGCGATATTGACGCAAGTTGAATTCGGCGCGCGCCATTCTTATCTCAAGCCGGAACCCTACTTATTAAATCGGTGGGGGAGTTCGTCTTTTGGCGGCGGGGAATTAGGATGAAACTCGTGACCGAGCAGCGTGACGGCAGAACCCTTCTCATAGTTAAAGAGGGACGCCTCGACGCGCACAACTCCGGTGAGTTGAAGGATCGCATTCTCAAGCTTTTCGAAGAAGGCGGCCGTGATCTCGTGGTGGATCTCGGCGACGTGCAGTTTATCGACAGTTCGGGATTAGGCGCGCTGCTATCTGGACATAAGAACGCGATCCAAAGATCCACCGGCTTCGCTCTCGCTGGCCTGCAGCCGAGAGTCAAGGCCATGTTCGAACTCACGCGGCTGCAGCGCGTGTTCGAAATATATCCGGGCCTTCGGGAGGCCTTGGACGTTTAGCGCGGAGGCTCGCATGTGCACGACGTCCGAGACCATCCTGAATTTGGATATCATGGTTCCAAGTCAGACCCGGTATTTGCGGCTGATCGGCAACATAGCGGAGCAACTCGCCAGGGATCTCGATGGAGAGAAGAGCGATCGCGAAGCGCTCGCGTATCATCTCAATTTGGTCGTGACCGAGGCCGTGACGAACGCGATCCAATATGGCTGCGCGAACGAGCGGAAAGACAAGATTCGGATTCTTCTCTCCATCGAGAACAGCGATCTTTGCGTTCGCGTTTACGATTACGGTCAAGGCTTCGACTTCGAGGCGGTGCCCACTCCCGACATCGACGAATTGAGCGAACGCGGGCGTGGCATTTTCTTCATTCGTTCGCTGATGGATCATGTCGAATATCGAAAGACGGAATCCGGCAATGTGCTCGAAATGAAAAAGAGGATCACCTGAACCCGCCGGCCCCGCGCCATGGCCTCCCGGAACGCCATTCCTCGGGTCAGGAGAGTTTCTTCCCGGGGCCAATTCTTGATGACGGCGTGCCCTGGGAAAGTGACTTTAAAAACCTGCTCGACCGCGCCACTAGTCGGCTCGGCGTGGAACGCTTGACGTTCCCCTATGAGAAAGGTTTTCCACCAGATTACCGCGCGATTGTTTCGCCTCGCCTCGCCGTGCGCGACGTTCTGCGTTTGGAGATGGCGATCAGAAGTGGACGGGACGCGCTGGATTTGCGCCCCCCCGGCGTCGACGACGGCGGCGCGTTCCACCGGCTCACCGTGTACGGCGAGAAGCCGCGCGATCTCGATGCGATCATACCGCTATTGCGGAATTTAGGTTTGCGCGTCGTCGATCAGATCCAGTTCGTCCTCACGATCGAGTTGCGCCAGTTCTATATCCGGAAGTTTTTCGTGAAGGCGATCAATGGCGCGTCCGCTGGCCTCTCAAACTATAAGCGCGCCTTGCTTGAGGCGTTGGACGCGCTGTTGTCCGACCAAACGGAAGACGACGCGCTGAATAGTCTCGTGATGCTGACGGGCTTCAACTGGAAAATGGTCGACCTGCTGCGCGCCTACTGCAATTATTATCTGCAAATCAACAATCGGTTTGAACGACGTCGCGTTCACGGCGCGCTTATCGCGAATTACGAGGCCACCCGGCTTTTGTATCGCTACTTCGAAACCCGATTCAAACCTGACGAGCGCCTCGGCGGCGAGGACCGACGCGAAACCGAGGGCCTGACGCAGCTTCGGCTCGATTTGATTCATGGGCTGGAGGGCGTGGCGGATGTGAACGAGGATCGCATCTTGCGCGACATTTTTAACCTCATCGACGCCACGTCGCGCACAAATTTCTATTTTCGCCAAAGCCGCGCCGACTTTTTCGTTTCACTAAAGATCAACAGCCTCGGCGTCATCAACATGCCGAGCCCGAAGCCCTTGGTCGAAATCTACGTTCATTCCCATGGGATGGAGGGGGTTCATCTGCGCGGGGCGAAGATCGCGCGCGGCGGCGTCCGCTGGTCGGAGCGGCCTGATGATTTGAGAGCGGAAATTCTGGAGTTGATGCGCACGCAGATGATGAAAAACGCCTTGATCGTTCCCCAGGGAGCGAAGGGTGGTTTCGCGCTTAAGAAAGTTTGCGTCGACGCCGGGGATCGCGCCAGGTTGGGGCGGGAGGCTTACGCGACTTTCATCCGCGGCTTGCTGGATTTGACCGACAGCGTGAACGGGGTCGACACGGCGCGCTCGTCGAAATTCGTTTTCTACGACGACCCCGATCCTTATCTTGTCGTCGCTCCCGACAAGGGAACCGCGGGCTTTTCGGATTGGGCGAATGAGATCGCGGCTCAATACGGCTTTTGGCTCGGCGACAGCTTCGCGACCGGCGGCTCGCACGGCTTTCATCACAAGCGCCTTGGAATCACGGCGCGCGGAGCCTTCGTCTGCGTCAGGCGGCACTTTCGGGAACTGGGCGTCGATGTCGATGTCGAGCCTTTTTCCGTGGTGGGCGTCGGCGGCATGGAAGGCGACGTGTTCGGCAATGGAATGCTGTTGACGAGCAATATACGGTTGCTCGGGGCCTTCGACGCGGAACATATCTTTCTCGATCCCAATCCGAACCGACAGGCCTCTCTCGTCGAGCGAAGGCGGCTTTTCGAAACGCCGGGCGCGACTTGGGCCAATTATGATCCGGGGCTCATTTCTTCGGGAGGGGGCGTGTTCCGGCGCGCCGCCAAGGACATTCCCTTGAGTCCGGAAATTCGCGCATGGCTCGGCGCGCGCAACCGATCGGCGGATGGCGAGGAACTGATTCGCCTGCTTCTGGCGGCGCCGGTCGATCTCTTGTGGATGGGCGGCGTCGGAACTTATGTCAAGGCGAGTTCGGAAAACGATGAAGTGGTGGGCGACCGCGCCAATGACGGCGCCCGCGTCGACGCGGCCCAAGTGAGAGCGAAGGTCGTCGGCGAAGGAGCCAATCTCGCCTTCACCCAACGGGCGCGGATCGAATATGCGCTACGAGGCGGTCGCATCAATACGGACGCGGTCGATAATTCCGGCGGCGTCGACCTCTCCGATCACGAGGTCAATCTCAAGATTTTGTTGTCGCCATCGGCGCGCGTCAACGCCGCCCCGGTGAGCGACGACGAACGCAATCGCTTTCTTATCGAGGCGAGCGACGAAGTCCGCGACATGGTGTTGGATGATAATTATCGTCAGAGCCTGTCCTTGTCCTTGGATCGAAGGCGATGCCTCGACAATATCGAGCCGTTCCTGATTTTGGCCGATCAGCTCGAAAACGCCGGGCTGCTCGATCGCGAGGTGGCGTTCTTTCCTTCGCGCCGGGAGGCGATGAGTCGCGTTGGCGTTGGGCTTACGCGACCCGAACTGGCCGTGTTGACGGCATACGCCAAGCTGGCGTTAAAGCGCGCGCTGCTAGAGGCGCCGCCCTGGCCCGACGGGGAATGGACCGCAGACTTCGTCGCGCGTTATTTTCCGGCCAAGGCCCGCGCGCGTTATGCGGATCGTCTGCGAGATCATCTTCTCGGTCGAGAAATCGCCGTGACAGAGATTTGCAACAAGGTGATCAATCAGGCGGGCGCGAGTTTCCTTGTCGGGATCGACGATCTCGACCCGATGCGCGCGCGCGAGGCGGTGAGTCTTTACCTTGCATTCGATCAGATTCTGCGAGGAGACCGGTGGCGCGACGCCGTTCGCGGGCTTGAGGGCCAGATGACGGCGGATCGCGGCTATGAGCTTTTACTGCAACTGGAAGACGCCTTGGCGTTCTTGTGCCGATGGGCATGGGAACATGGCCGACGATTGACGCCAAATCCCGGCGTCATCCAAAAATGGCGCGCCGACTTGGACGAATATCTCGACTATCTCGGCGAAAGCCCGGAGTTCACGTTATTGGCCTCGGCGGCTCCGGAAGCCTCCCGTTTGCTGTTCCTGGATCGCTTGCGGGATTTTCCGATTTTGGTGGATTTGGTTCGCGGCTCGCAAGAGAAACTGGGCGCCGTCGCAAAGCTGTTCGACGAGTTTCTGGGGCTGTTGGGATTGCGTGAAATGGCGGCGCTGGCTTCCGATGTGAAGGCGCGAGATCCATGGGAGCGTCGATTGCAATTGGCTCTCGGCGATCAATTTCGTTCCGGCGCGGCGCGCCTCGTCCGAATGACGTTTCGAACGAAATCCCGTGATCCCGCCGCCTTCTTCCGGGAGCTTTCCCTCGATGCGCGTCTTGCGCGATTCCTGCGTTTGCGCGCGGAGCTAGTGGAGGTTCCTTCGCTCACGCTTACGCCGTTCGCGGCGCTCGCGGGCGAACTTGACTCGCTTATCGACTCATGCGGCGCCGCGAGCGGCCTCCATTGACTCAATTCGACTTGGCGAGAAAACGGATGTCGATCTCAAACGCGTCGTTCGCCTTCTCATGCGGCGCGAGTCGCATGGCCTACTGGCGGCCCCCCTCGTCGGCTCTATTTCCCGTCAGGGGAAGGACATCGCGCCACAGCGAGCGCCCACCAAAAAAAGGAATTCCAACTTTGTTTGAATTGCCTCTTCTACGATCGGTTCTGGACTGCTTCGATGTCGGTCTTTGCCTGTTGGACGAGCGAGGCGCTCTCCGTTGCATGAATAAGGCGGCGGAGGAACTGACCGGCTACAAACAGGATGAGTTAATGGGGCGCTGCTTGCTGCCCTACGTGGAGATCGAAGATGGACCGCGCGATCCGACGTCCCGATGGAAATACGGAGGCTTCCATCGCAAGGACGGTGGCGTTCTGGACGCCGCCTTTTCACGATGGCGACTGGTTGGCGATGGCGACGGTCCAACATTGCTGAAACTGCGTCGGCGCGCGGGGCGTCGGGACCTGGATCTCACGGTCGTGGAGATCAAGGAAAAGCTAGACGCGATTTTCGACACCGTCACGGACGGCCTCATTCTAATCAACGAGGCGGGCCAGATCCAGTTGTTCAACGCGGGGGCCGAGCGGTTGTTCGGCTATCGTCGGGACGAAGTGTTCGGACAGAACGTGAAAATATTAATGCCGTCTCCCTTTCGGGAAGCGCATGACGGATATCTCCGAAATTATCGCGCCACGGGCGAAAAAAAAATCATCGGCGTCGGACGAGAGGTGGTCGCCCGCCGCAAGGATGGTTCGGTCTTCCCGATTTATCTGTCGATCGGCGAATTATGGTTGGACGGGCGTCGCCTGTTCGTTGGCGTCACGCATGATTTAACCAAGCTCAAGGAAGCCGAACGACGACTTCTGACCTTATCGTTCGCGGTGGATCAAAGCCCCACGGCCGTCCTTATTTCCAACAAGGCTGGTGTCATCGAATATGTGAACAATAGTTTCACGCGGTTGACGGGCTACGCGGCCAACGAACTCATCGATCGTAACCCCAGTCTGTTACGCTCGAATCACACTGCTCGCGATCAGTACGAACGCCTTTGGGAAACGATCCAGAATGGGCGCGAGTGGCGCGGCGAAATCGAGGATCGGAAAAAAAACGGGGAAACCTATTGGGCGCTGGAAACCATCACGCCGTTGCGCGACGCGCGCGGCGAGATCACGCATTATTTGGCGATCCAGCAGGACATCACCGAGCAGAAGCGCGATAAGGAAGCGCTTGTTGAAAGCGAAGCCCGCTTTCGCCAAGTGGCGGAAATGACTGGCGAATGGCTATGGGAGCAAGATTCCTCGGGGCGCTACATATACAGCAGCGGAGCGGTGCGAGACATTCTCGCCTTTGAACCCGAGGAGATTTTGGGAAGAAACTATCTCGACTTGCAGGTCGGCGATGATGAATCGTCGCCGCAGTCAATTACGACCGCGGGCGCTTCGCCGGATAGATTCCGACCTTTCTTTCGGCTGGTGAACAAATACCGTCGCAAGGACGGAAAGGAAGTCTACACGGAATCGAGCGGCGCGCCGATTTTCGACGACCAGGGGCGGCTCGTGAAATGGCGGGGCGTGGATCACGATATCACCGCGCGTAAGGCCTTCGAGGATGCGCTTCGCCTGCGCGACCGCGCGATCGAGTCCGTTCATGTCGGCATCGCGATCGGCGACGGAAGGGCGCCGGGAAATCCCAATATCTACGTCAATCCGGCGCTCTGCCGCATGACCGGCTACACGCGCGAGGAGCTGCTCGGCAAGAGCATGCGACTGTTGCGAGGCCCGGAAACCGATCTCTCCGGTCTGCAACAAATCCGGGAAGCGATCGCGGCCGGGCGAGACTGTGAAATAACATTGAGGAACTATCGAAAGGGAGGCGCGCCATTCTGGAACGAACTGCTTATTTCTCCGGTCGTCGACGAAAGCGGCAAGATCACGCATTATATCGGCATTCACACCGACGTTACCGAGCGGCGCAAGGCCGACGAGAGTCGACGCGAGCTGGAGATAGCGAAGCATATTCAGCTCTCGCTTCTACCGGACGCGCCCCTTCGCTCGCCTCACGCCGAGCTCGCCGGAATCTGCGTTCCGGCCACTCATGTCGGCGGCGATTATTTTGATTTCTTCCATAATGGCGACGCGATCGACCTCGTGATCGCGGACGTTTCGGGACATAGCGTCGGCGCCGCGCTCATCATGACCGCGGTGCGCAGCACGCTCCGCGCGGAGACGCGCAAAACGGGGCCGTCTCCCGTCGGTCCGGCGAGAATATTGCGGGATTTAGGCGAGCTGCTTTACGACGATTTGAACAAGGCCGAGTTGTTCATCACCATGTTTTACATGAAATTCAGCCCGGAAACCCGCATCCTGAAATATGCGAACGCGGGTCACAACTGGGCGTTGCTGTTGCGTTGCGGACGCCTCGAATGCACGGCGCTGGACGCGGATGGATTGGTTCTCGGCGTCCAGCCAATTGTCGATTTTGAAGAGAAGAGCGTGAAGCTCTCCAGCGGCGACACCTTGCTTCTCTATACCGACGGCGTGATCGACGCGCAAAATGCGCGCGGTGAGTTCTTTGGCTTCGATCGGCTGTGCGCATCGTTCAACGCTCATAGAGCGCTGCCGCCCGAGGCGCTGATCAGACGCTTGCTTGTGGAGGTGCGCGCTTTTTGCGGCGGAGAGCCCTTGGGCGACGACCTCGCCATCGTCGCGATGCAAGTCCATTGAAGGATCGCGCCGCGGACGGGGCAGGAGTTGAAATCGCGCCCTTGCACGGGGGCGTGAAAACGAGGACCGTTCGCGCGGTCCCGACCTTGGAGGGAAGGATCTCATGTTGGTCGGTCGTTCAGCCGGTATGGCGGGTCGCCACAAGGTGGGGCTCGCATTGAGCAGCGGCGTCGCGAGGGGTTGGGCGCACATCGGCGCCATTCGCGCCCTGACACGTATCGGCGTTCCCTTCGATATCGTGGCGGGTTGTTCGGCCGGCGCGCTTGTCGGCGGATGCTATCTCGCCGGACAGCTCGACTGGCTCGAGAAATGGGCTCTCGCGCTCAATAGACGCAAGGTTATCGGTTATCTCGATCTTAATCTGGGGCGCGGCGGCGTGATCAAGGGCGCGAAGATCGTCACGGAGCTGCGACGATTGCTTGGGCCGCTCCGCATCGAGGATCTCCACGTTCCATTCATCGCCGTCGCGACGGATCTCGTGACCGGACACGAGGTTTGGCTGCAAACCGGAGATCTCGCCGAAGCGGTGCGCGCCTCCTTTTCCTTGCCGGGGCTTTTCCCGCCAATGGAGATAGACAAGCGCTGGCTAGCCGATGGCGCGCTCGTCGACCCCTTGCCGGTTTCGGCTTGCCGGGCGCTTGGGGCGGATTTGATCATCGCGATCAATCTCAACACCGACACGCTTGGCAAGGCGAGCCGCGCCGCTTCGCCCGCGCCGGTCACCCTGGGGTTCGATCCCGCGCTTTTGGACGCGCAGGCCCGCGCGTCCAAGAACCCTCTTCCCGATGGGTTGACGCGCGGGATGTTCGGGCAGGAAGGCGACAAGCCAAATATATTCGGCGTGATGACCACATCGCTCAGCATCATGCAGGATCGTCTGACCCGCTCGCGCCTGGCCGGCGACCCGCCCGACGTTCACATCACGCCGCGGGTCGGCCACATCGGCTTGCTCGAGTTCGAGCGCGCGGAGGAGGCGATCCAGGCGGGGGAGACCGCCGTGGAGCGCAAGCGGCCCGAACTTCAGGATGCGCTGGAGATCATGGGCCTCGCCATCAATCGATGAAGGCGGCGCGTCGATCGCGCCCGTCTTGTCGCACAATGCGAGCGACGCGCGATTCTGGAGCCGACCCGCGCGTAAATCCTTTGAAATCGCGAATTAACGTCTTGGCGAGGCGGCGAGCGGCTTCCCGGATCGTCCGCCTCAGCGGCAACGGTCATTCAGGATCTGTGCGATCTTCAGGTTGAACAGATTGCCTCCGGTCTCGATCCCGAACTGCTCGCCAGGCTCCACTGTGAACGGCCCCTGCGGGGCGACCAGCGTCACCTTCCTGATTGGGGTCCAAGACCCGTTCGATTTCTGCCGGAAATCCGCGCAGTTTATGCCCGCCGCTTCCGCCGCCCCGGGTTGCGCGGAAGCTGTCTGGCCGGCGCCGGAAAACGCCGATAGGATTAAACTCGCCGCGAGAACAGCGTATCCGATTTTCATTGTGATCGCTCCCTTGTTTCGTCGCCGGACAAGCTCGGGCGCGAGCCGCCTAGGCGAATGCATCTCGCTTTCGCGCGCGCCGTATATCGGTGCTCGGCATGATATACGGCGCGGCCTTGGATCGACAGGTCCACGATGATCGCGGCTTCTGCGCCGCTTCGCTCAGGCGAAGGAGCGCTTACCAGTCAATCTGCGTGCGCACCAGGAATGTGTTCGGATGCGCTCCGTTGTAGTAGGCCGCGCTGGATGGCGCCGAGAGGGCCATCACCCTGGTCCAGTTCGCCATCACGCGAACACCCGGCTCGGCATACCAGTTGAGGCCGACCGTGACGTCCTCCTCGCGTCCGCCGAGAACGCTGGAGTTATATATGGCGTTCTTCTCGGATTGTTTCGGCGCGAGAGCGATCGCATTGAAGAACGCGCTCCCTTGGTAGGGGCCGCTGTTCAGATTGACCTCGCTGTAGCGGGCCGTAAGCGCGAAGGCGCCCCAACCGCCCGAGCTCAATGGATGCTTGATCTGGATCTGGCGGAAGCTGCCGCCGTTGGAGTTGTTGTCGACCTGATAGGACGCGGCTTTCGATTCTCCAGTCAGGAACACCATGCCGGAAACATAATAGCCGTCGTAGTCCAGCGAGGAGCCGCCCGGGGCGAGCAGCCCGGCGGCGTTGGCGAGTAGAACATTGTATGAGTTGCGGTTGTATTGAGCATTCATATACTCAGCCTGAAGCGACACCGGACCATAGACGGCGGCGGCTTCGCCAGCGAATCCGAGCACGCTGTTCACGCATTTGCCCGCGACCGCTCCATTGCCCGAGAATCCATAGGCCCCGCAGGAGAGATCGGGCGTGCCGAGCAGGTTTTCCTTGAGGATATTGCTTTCGGCGTACGTGTTGGCGCCTGGCGTCATCACCCGGTCGTCGTTGCCCGCCGTAGAGGAGCCGGGACGGTGATAGCGTCCGGACGCGCCGAAGTGCAGCAACCGATCCTCGTTCCAGATCGGCGCGTAAGTGGCGCGCGCGGTGATGTCGTAATACTGGGCTCCGCCCGTCGCGACCCAACCCGCTTTCGACGTGACCCATGTGGGCACGGGAGTTTCCGCAACGGGCTTCAGCGCCGCGTCTTCCACGCTGGTGGAGGACAAGGCGGCCTTGAAGGTCCAGTCGGCTCCATGATCGAGCACGGCGACGCCGACGTGACGCGCGGCGCCAAAGGTGTCGGACATCAGCGAGCGCTCGATGAAGTCGATATAATTCTTGGATTCCGTTCGCTCCATTCCGTGCGGCAGATAGAAGTTGCCGACCTGAATTTCGATCGGGTTTTCTAGGAACGGCGGCCTGAAGCCAGGATATTTCAGCGCGAGATAGGCGTCGCGGATGCCGCCGACCGCGCCCACGGTGGCGGCGTTGCTTCCGCCCACGAAGTCATATTGGAACTTATATTCCCAGATGCTGCGCAGTCGGCCTTCGACCTGAAGACGCGCCTGAGCCAGATTCGCCGTCTCCGAAAGGCCCTTTTCAGGCATTGTCGATCCGCCGCCATCCACGAAGATACGGCCGCCCACATGGAAGCTGTCGGCATGGTCCAGCGATTCGATGGTGAGGCCATGGCTGAGATCGACAAAGAACGGAAGCGGCGGACGTTCGGGGCCGTCTTTCGTGACAAGGCCCGCGTTGCCGCCGTTGGCGTAGTGAGCGCGCAGTTCCTTTTTCTCGCGCTCCTGCCTGGCGACTTTTTCCTCGAGTTGCTTCAAGCGCTGCGTCAATGGCGCGATCTGTTTGATCTGCGCCTTGAGAAGACGAATCTCCTCGGCCGTGTCGTCCGCCAGGGCTGGCGCCGCCGCCGCCGAGAAAACGACGAGCGACAAGGCGAAAAGCGATGCCTCCCTGGCCCAAAACTTCGTCTTCATCCGCTTGCTCTCCCCAATTGAATCATGGCCCTGCGACCATGAGAATTCTCCTGCCGACCCCTCTTTCGGGGCGCGGTGCTGTTTCCCTATTAGGGAGAAAAAACGATAAGGTCTATCTTCATTATGCGTTCTATAAGCTTTGTATTCTAATTTTTTCGCGGCTGTTGCGGATATGTCACACCCCAGCCGGGCATTGGAGCCAGCATAAGCGAACAGAGGGAATCGCGCTGTGATTCCTACGAGAGATGCGCTGGCCGGGACGGCGTGCCACGGATCGCGGATGGAAGCCGCGTCAGCAAGCCCGGCAGTCGGGGAACGGATTGGCGCGTGCATGGCGTGATCTTGGCGCCGACGCTTTAGCCATCTGGAACTGACCCACAAACGCGGCGCCGAGGGGCTCGACCGCGGCGCCGGTGTTGAAGGCGAAATACGCATCGCCGGTCGCGGCTATTCAGCGGCGAAAGCCTTGCGCCGTTTCGTTGCGAGCGTGAAGCAGGCGAAGGGCCGCCGATTATGTTGTCCGGTTGCGAGCCCTCGCATGGAGGCGAACTATCGTGTGAAAAATGAAGGGCTGGCTGAGCGCGTTGTCATGCGGCGCATTCTGATATAAGGGGCGGAGATTATCAGAAAAGGTGGACACATGAACGAACGGGTTTTGGTCACGGGCGGCGCGGGTTATATAACAAACGCGATTGCATCGTTTCAAACGCCAAGCTCGAGGCGAAAGGCTGGCGTCCTCACCACGGCCGGGACGCGGGAATTCGAGAACTCATCAACGGTTATCAAATGTTGCATAATGAGATTTATTCGAATGTGTGAGTCGTCCGCCGCGCGCGTCTTGGCGTCGGAGCTGTCTCGGAAATGAATCGAGACGCAATCCGAACTCGCGCTTTCGCCGAGCCTGAACCCGGCACGACGGGCATCGGCGCGGCCGCGAAGGCCGCCACGAGCTGGCTCTTTTCCGAAGTACTGCCATTGTGGGCGGTCGTGGGTCGCGACCATGCGCATGGAGGATTTTTCGAACAAATTGGATTCGAGGGCGCGGCCATCAAGATCCCGAAGCGGTGTCGTGTGCAGGCGCGGCAAGTCTATGTTTTCGTCGAGGCTGGTCGCATCGGCTGGAATGGCTCATGGCAGGCGCTCGCCGACAACGGTTTGGATTTCATGTTGGATCATCATCTCCGGTCAGACGGCTTGATGCGGTTCAAGACCGAAGTAGACGGCGCGCCCCACGACGACAGCGTGGACAATTACGATCAAGCGTTCGCAATATTCGCGCTCGCGCACGCCTATGCCGTAAATCGCGACCCGCGCTTCCCACTTGTGGCCCTCGCCATTTTGGCGGCGCTTCGCCGTGAACGGGCGCATCCGCTTGGGGGGTTTCTTGAAGCGATTCCGGGCCGCGCCCCCTTGCTTTCGAATCCGCATATGCACCTCTTCGAGGCGGCGCTTGCTTGGCTCGATGTCGCGCCCACGAAGGAGTGGCGAGAGCTGGCGCAAGAGATCGGCGTATTGTGCCAGACTCGATTCATCGACAGCGCGACTGGGGCGTTGCGAGAATATTTCCAGGGCGAGTGGGCGCCCCGTGCTGGGGAAGAGGGCCAAATTATCGAACCCGGCCATCAGTTCGAATGGGCCTGGCTGCTGGCCCGTTGGCGCGATCATGGCGGGGATGTCGATCTTTCCGTTATTCGCGGTCTCTACGCCGCCGCGGACGCCAATGGCGTTGATCGGACGCGGTCGCTTGCCCTTGGGGAACTATGGATGGACGGCTCTGTCAAGGACGCTGGCGCTCGGATGTGGCCGCAAACGGAGCGCATCAAGGCGGCGCTGGCCATGGCGCGGCTTTGGCCGGAGGAGCAAGCGCGCTTCGAGGCTGATGCGGTAGATGCATGGGCTGGCGTCCAAAGATTCATATTTCCCGAGAATCGCGGCCTGTTCCGCGACAAAATGAAAGCTGACGGCGCCTTCATCGCGGAGGGCGCGCTCGCGAGTTCGCTGTTTCATATCGTATG
>PLAI01000047.1 GCA_003134075.1 Methylocystaceae bacterium
GCAGACTGTCCAGATAACGCGACAAGCTCTTCCATTGCATAGCCCGCATCGGCAAAGCGCTTGCGGCCTAAATCGCGGTCAAGGCGGCTGCTGTGGCGCGTCCAGTGCGTCATTTCATGGGCAAGGGTGGCGTAATAGCTTTCGGCGTCGCGGAACGTATTCAATTCCGGCATTTGCACGATGTCGCGGTCGGGGCTGTAAAACGCCCGGTTGCCGGCGTGTTGAATGGTCGCCTTGGTGCTGGCAAAGAAACGCTCGGCGGATTCAAGCCGCGCGATGTCGTTGTCGAACGGCGGCACGGTCGCATAGAAATGCGCGGGCAAGCCGTCGATCTGCTCGGCGTTGAAAACCGTGTAGCCTTTCATGAAGGGGATTTCGGTTTCAACCTCCGCGCCCTGCTCGTCGGTGCCGGTCTTGGTGAAGGTGTTGGCGTAAACGACAAGCGAGCCCTTTTCGCCCTTGCGCACCTGTCCGCCAAGTTCGGCGGCCTGCTTGTAGGTCAACCACAGCGGGCAGTTATAGCCCTTCTCGATCGCCGAAGCCCAAAGCATCAAAACATTGACGCCACGGTAGGGGATGCCTCCGGCGCGTAACGGTCGCACGACCGGCCCCGCCTTATGTCCTCCGGCCTGCCACGGCTGCAACCATGTCAGATTGCCGCGCTCGATGTCGGCGATGATTTTGTTGGTGACTCGGCTGTAAACGTCCAGTTTCTCGGTCATGGCCTGCGCTCCCTTCGTGGTTATGAGGTGCAGCTGCTGCTGCACCTCTGCCACGTGGCGAACGCGGGGTAGCAAGCGGAAAGGGATGCTGAAGTTGCCTCGGCAACTTTTTTGGGGGGCACCCGCTCTTGCGGGGGGAGCCAAAACCCGCAGGGCAGCGCCCTTGCAGCGCGCGAGGGCGGAGCCCTTAGAAACCGGCCGCGTCGGCGGCCACATAAGGCGCGGGATTGTCACCCGTCAGGGCGAAGACGCGCCGCCATCGGCAGACGGCTTCGGGCGCTCGCGCCTAAAGCCCGCCCCGAAGGAACACGCCCAGAACTGTTGAATAATACACGCCATTACATACGCCAGTAGGCACACATACTATTGTATGCTCATAAATTTGACTGTTGCCGAATCATATTCGGCAAGATTATGCTGGTTTTGAGAATGATTATTACTCATCCATTATTTAGCCCCTAAAGGTGCCGGATGTCCGACCAGAACGCCGCCGACAATAACGTGCGCCTTGGGTTCATGGGTATCGGCGAGGATACCCGCGCTTATCTCAGCGAATTCTGGAAAATCGTCGAGCCTCAACTGCCGGACATTCTAAGCGGGTTTTACGCGCATGTCGCAGCGGTTCCGGCTCTCGCCAAGATGGTCGGCAGCGAAACCCCACGCCTCAAGAAAGCCCAAGCCTCGCATTGGGAGCGTCTTTTCTCGGGGCGCTTCGATGACGCTTATTTTAATGGGGTCAAAACTATTGGCCTCATTCACAACAAAATCGGCCTTGAGCCGCGCTGGTATATTGGCGGCTACAATTTTGTGTTGAGCCACCTGACCGATTTGGCGGCAAAAACCTACCGTTGGTCGCCAGAAAAATTGCGCGCTGTTATTCGCGCCGTCAACTGCGCCGTCATGCTCGATATGGATATTGCGATTTCCGTCTATCAGGAAGCCATGCTCGCGGATCGCGCCCAGCGCGGGGAAAAACTTGATGCGCTGATGAAGACCTTTGAGACGAAAGCCAACGGACTCGTTGGTCAGGTCGCCGCTGCGGCAAGCCAATTGCAGTCAAACGCGCAATCAATGTCCGGCATTGCCGACAAGACCGGCCAGCAAACAACCGCCGTTGCCGCCGCCGCCGAGGAAGCGAGCGCGAACGTGCAGACCGTCGCGGCGGCGACCGAAGAGCTGTCCAGCTCGGTCACAGAGATTTCCCGCCAAGTGGCGCAATCTTCGGCAACGGCGGCCACAGCGGTGCAGGAAGCGGAGCGCACCAACAAAATCGTCGGCGTTTTGGCAGAAAGCGCCGAAAAGATCGGCGCTATCGTCCAACTGATTAGCACCATCGCCGGTCAAACCAACTTGCTGGCTCTCAACGCGACGATAGAGGCCGCGCGGGCCGGTGAGACAGGAAAGGGCTTCGCTGTCGTTGCGGCTGAAGTCAAGAACCTCGCCAACCAAACGGCCAAGGCAACCGAGGAAATAGGCCAACAAATTGGACAAATTCAGACCGCAACCAAAGAGGCCGTTGCCGCCATTAAGGGCATCGGCACGATCATCGGCGACATCAGCAACACTTCAAGCGCTATCGCGGCGAGCGTCGAGGAGCAGGGAGCGGCAACGCGGGAAATCGCACAAAATGTGCAACAGGCAGCGGCGGGAACCAAGGACGTTACCGTAAACATCAGCGGCATCAGTCAGGGAGCGAACGAAACGGGAGCCGCCTCTTCGCAAGTTCTCGATGCTGCGGACGGGCTTTCCAAACAAGCAAAGGCTCTCAGCGTCGAGGTTCAAGAGTTTATTCGCGACGCCAAGGCCATCTGAGAGGATCAGAGAAGCATTCTAAATTTCAGGAATCTACGTCGTCGATGGAAAGAAAGGAGCGGCTTTCGCGATGGTCGACAAAATAAAAGCTGTGCAAATTGCCATTGAACACGGCGAATCCATGTCATATCAGGCAGAAATCATCGCTGTGGAGGCGCGTAATTTGCAAACGCAGCTTATAGAGTTTGAGAAAGAAAATCCGTCGCCCGACCTTCGTGCGTTTATAAAAGCATTGGGCGCGGCGCAAACGATGTTGACCGCGAATGTGGAAGAATTAGAAACTAAGCTATCGGGGCTTTATGATGCGCAGACCAGATACGACCTGCGCTTAAAAGCGTAAGTGTGTAGGGCTTTGCCAAAGCCGCATAATTGCCATTACGTCAAATCGCGCGTCACAAAGCCGAAGGCTGCAAAGGGCGCAGAGCGGGGAACACAAAAACCGTGTAAATCCGGGGAGACGCGCTTGCGCACGGCGAAGGCATAGGATTCAATCAGCGCGTCTTTCCGTGCTGAGGCGACCCCGTGAAATCGAATAGTCCCGAAGTCATTGTTGGATTCATGATTGGGCTGGTTATCTGTGCCACAGCGGTCGCCGCCCTCTTGGAATTCACAGCGAAGCGGAGGAAAGACCCAAGCCTTCGCGTCTGGGGATGCCTCGGGAGCTTCATTTTCATATACGGCGTGCCTGCGGTGCTGCTCGGTGTCTTCGCCGCTTATTGTTTTACGGCCTTCGTGCTCGTCCCTTATTTTCCGGCGTCTATTTCGGACTGCGACCTTCGTGACCGGGCTTGCGTTGCGCGGATTGATCGGGCTGCGCATGAAGCGGCGCTCAAAGTTGGACTCGCCGCTATCGAATTGCTGGCGCTCGCCTACATCGGCTTTGCCGCGTGGTGGCGCACGCGGTCGAAGGTCTTGCTGACGGCGGCGCAGAAACAAGCCCTCAAATGGCACTTCGACGAAGAAACCGGCGAATATCACCGCGTCTTAAATCGACGTGGCGGAAAAGTCCTCTACCAAGCCGAGACCTACGCGCAGCGATCCTTGGAACGAGAGCAACGCGCTTTCCGCCGCAAAGTGTCGGGCTGGACATTTGTGCTGGGCGCGGCGCTCACGCCACTCTTTTTCTGGCTGGCCAAGATCAATTCGGCGAGCAGCGCCGTTTGGGTTTTGGGCTTTCTCTGCGGCGCGTTTGGTCTTGGCTGCTTCGGGAGCTTAGGCAGTTGGTTAGGCGCGGCTGAAATGGAGCTGGGCGACACGGTCGGCCCTGCGCCAGTCCGGCCACGCGGCAAAGAAGAGGTCGAAAAGCAAAAGGCTTATGGCGATGCCGGTGCGGCGAGCGTCGACGACATTCACGCCGCCTTGAGCGGAACGATTCCAGCAATTTCACACCCGCAGGCCACGCCAAGCGGCCCGATTTACGACGAGTAACCCCCCATGAAATCGCTCGGTCGCCCCAACGCTCCGCCAGCGTCGCCGTCATCTGGCACTATCGGCTCGAATGCGCCCGATGCGATTATTCTCGGACGCGTCCTCACCGCCGACGGCGTAGGCCCGCGCATGCGTGACCCGGGGGAACGGCATGTGCTGGTGTTCGGCCCGAACGGTTCGGGAAAAGGGACGCGCATGCTGATTCCGAACCTGTTGCAGCTAGAAAACCGTTCGCTTTTTGTAATTGATCCCAAGGGGGAGCTAGCCGCCGTCACGGCCAAACATCGCCGGACGCTCGGCGAGGTGGTCATCATCAACCCGTTCGGCGTTCTTGCCGACCGCCCCGGCTATGAACATTTGAAAAGCCAGGGCTTCAATCCGCTTACGGCGCTCGATCCGCTCGCCCCCTCGTTTAATTCTGATACGGCGTTATTGGCCGAAGCCCTGATTAAAACCGAAGGCAAGAAAGACCCGCATTGGGACGACTCGGCGCGGGCGCTCGTCGCCGCGCTCATCATGTATGTTGTCGCCGAAGCTATGGTGCTCAAGAAAGTCCCGACGCTGGATCGCGTGCGCGCGCTTCTGTGCGAGGCCAGCCAAGAACCGTCAGAAAAACATCCCCTCGGCCTCGGAATCCCCAAGCTGGCGCGCGAAATGATCGAGTCTGGGTTGCGCGGAATGCAAAACAAAGCCGGTCAATTCACCGACTGGAACAAAGAAGTTCAATCCATCGCATCGAGCGCTAAGCGCCAAACCGAATTTCTTGACGATGACGAAATCGCCGACGACACGAGCCGTTGCAGCATTGATTTTCGGGAAATGAAAAAGCGACCGGTCACGGTCTATCTCATTTTGCCGCCGCAAATGATGATGCGTCACGCGCGCTGGCTGCGCCTCCTGCTAACCTCGGCGCTAAACGCCTCCATGCGGGAGCGGCAACCTCACGAGCCGCGCATCCTGTTCATGCTCGATGAGTTCGCCGCGCTCGGCCATTTGCAAATTATCGAAACGGTATGGGCGCTTGTGCGTGGCTACGGCATACAGATCATGCCTATTCTGCAAGACCTGAATCAGCTCAAGGGTCTCTATAACGAACGCTGGGAAACCTTCATCGGCATGGCCGGAACGGTCTTCTCGTTCGGCCCCAACGATCACACAACCGCCGAATGGCTCTCGCGCCGCGCGGGTGAAAGAACCGAAGTTGTCGTGGGATACAATCAAGGCTCGTCGAGCGGCCAACAAACCACCTCGAACTCCGGCTTATCTTGGCAACAAGCCAAAGTGCCACTGCTCCCGCCACACAAACTGTTCGGCATGGCGCCGGGGCAAACCATCCTTGCGATTGCGGGACTCAGCAATGTCGTGTCGGGCTATGCCCCCGGCTATTGGGAAATCGCGCGCTGCGTCGAACGCGCGCAAAAGAACCCCTATTTCCATGGGTGATCGTCGCAAGGCGTTCGGTTAGCGTCCGCCGCGCCCGCCCCGCCCGTTGGAATAATTCAGCGCGTTGTTGGGGTCGTGGGTTGAATCGAAATATTTCTCGCTCGGCGGCTTGTCGAACATCTTCGCCAGTTTTGCGGCCTTCGCTTCCGATATTTCGCCGCGCGGCAAAACGTCGTGGCGCGCGTAATTTGGACGGTTGTCGGCAAGCTGTCTCGCCCGTTCGATATCGGCGGCGTTGGTCTGCGCCTTCTGCGCCTTGCTCTCCTCCAAAAGCGCGTTGAAACGCTGCATCGTGCTTGGAACCGGCTCGCGTTTTGCCGCCTCTCGAGCCGCAAGCTCCTTGGCCTCGCGCTCTTTTTGCTCGCGCGCCTGCTGCTTCTCGATGTCGTTCTGTTCTGAATGTGCTGTTTGCCGTCGACTTTCGGCTTGTTCGCGCGTTTTCGCGTCCCATTTGGCGACGTTCATCAAGCTTCCTAATTCGGAAGTCTGATAAATGGGTCGTTCGGTTCGAATAATTCTAGCCGCCTTAATGGCGACTTCTGTCGTGTAGGGCTCATTACCCGGCAAATCGTCGCACCATCTCTCATGGTGCTCGCGCTGCTCCGGCGTAAGCATTTGCACTTCGGCTTTTAACTTGCGCTCTAGCGCATTTCGTTTGGCGTTATCCGTTAAATCTTCGAGCGCGGCGGCCTGTTGAGCGCCCTTTTCGGTTCGAACGATCTCTGCTGCCCTGATGGCCACTTCGATCGTGTAAATCTCATTGCCGCGCAACCGTTTGGAAAAGTTATCGTGCCACTGACGCTGCTCCGGCGTGAGTGTGTGCCGCTCGGCTTCGAGCAGTAGCAGAATGTCGTTAGGATCGCTTTCCACAAGGCGCACTCCACCCTAGGCGGTGCGCCAACATACCACGAGTTTTTTCGTTTTATTCGGGAGGCAGAGGAAATCTTGGCTTCGCGATATCGCGAAATTGTTCCATGGCTTTCATATGTTCCGGGTGGGTCTTGCAATAAGCCGGAATAACCAAGTCAATTAAGTCTCCATGCTCTTTGCCGTGCTTTTCAATGTAATGACAAACATCGGCAACAAGGTTCTTGTTCTCGGCTTCAAGCGCGGCAATTTTTGCTTCTAATTCGGCAAACTTCTTTTTGATTTCTTCATCCATATTGCCTCCGCCTTGAATAGATAAACTGTAGCTTAACTATGCCACAAGCGCGGGCCGATTTGGAATACTTTCTTCGCAAGGCCGCTCGGGGTCGGCACGCAACTGCGCAACCTCTCGTTTCATCGCGTGCGCTGCCTGCCGCCGTTCGGCAAGCGCCTTGCAGGCCAAGCTCTGCTCGACGAGCAAAGCCCGCACGGCGGCACTGGCCTCTCGCTTCGGCAAACTCCGCCGCGTCGCCTCGATCTTCGCGCCATAAAAGGCGCGGATTGCCTCTTGCTCGGTCTCGAACAATAAATCCCCCGGATCGTCCCGGGCTTTAATTGCCGCCAGGCCGCGCTTTCTTTTCAAAGGCAGCGCGTAGCTCCGCCATACGCCACCCTTGCCCTTTTTCCCACGTCGGCCGACCTTGGCTTTAGCCGGGACGGGCGGCGCGGGCTTCGCGATGACCTCGAACTGGTGCACGAAGGTTCGGCATAGGCTCCAACGCCGCAATTCGGCGCGGAGCTGCTCCGCTGGGTCAGGCTTGAGTCGCTTTTTCGCCTTCGCCACGGCCGCACGGCCGGTTTTTCCTCGCCGGATATCCTCGCGAGGCTTTCGCCTAGACCATCCCGGCGCTGCCTCCGCGCCGGTTGGCCTATCGCGTTCGCCCTCCCCGGCCCCCGCCGCCTCGTCCCGGACTATGACTGTTGTCGTTACCGTCCTCGGGGCCGCTTTCGTCCTTGCGCTTAAACATCTTTTGCAACTTGGCGAGGCGTTCAGCTCTCGCGTCGGTCATTTCTGCCTGCTTATCAGCGGGCGCGGGTTCTGCGGCCTCGGGTTTGCTCGCGGGAGGCGTCGGGGTCACCCCTGCCCCTGACGGTGCCAATTGTTCGGTCCTAAGATCACGAAAGGCCTTCATCGCCGAATGCTGCTGGGCGACCATACCGGCGCGATCCGTCCACTCAAGGTCGCCGCCGCTGCCGGTTCCGCGAGCTCGCTGCCGCTCCAGCTCCGCGACCTCGCGGTCGAGCGCCGACATTTCCAGCCGGATGTCGTTGCGCTCGATAACCTCTTTCAGCCGCTCCAAACGCTCATTTGACCCGCCGCTCCGTTCCAACGCCGTCGATTTGACGCCTTTATGAAAAGTCGGCTCGCGGTTACCAAGGCTCTCCGCGAATTCATTATCGCCGCGTTCCAGCGCCGCCGCCCGCTGCTCGGCATAGGTCTTATGTCCATGCCGCCAGCGCTCCGCCGCAACAGGGTGGCCTGCGCGATGCAGCGCCTTCGCGCCCTTCGAAGCCCATTGCTCCCGCCACTCCGCCAACTGCTCTTTCTGGTTCCACTCGCGGCATTTCGTTTTCGCGAATTCCTCGCCGTCGAGTTTCCGCATCGTCAGCAAAATATGCGCGTGATAATTCCGCTCGTCGCCTTTCGCGTCGGGGGCGTGCATCGCCACGTCCGCGATCATCCCCTTCCGCGCGAAAGTCTCCCGCGCAAAATCCTTCAGCATCCATTCGCGCTCTTGCTGGTTCAATTCATGCGGCAGGCCAACGATCATGTTGCGCGCCGGTTGTCCGTTCTTTTTTTGCCGCTCCGCCGCCTCCGCGCGGTTCCACAATTCCTGCCGGTCTTGCGTCCATTCCGGCGCGCCATCGGGCGCAAATATCCCCTTAAAAAGCACCTCGCCCTCGCGGCTATAATCCCGCGACGCGCGCCCTTCCAGCTCCTGATACAGCCGCTCACGCGCGTTATAGGCTGCCGTATGCACCGCGCTTTGCCCCTTGCCAAAGCTCAGGGGCTTCGCCGTGCAGTGATAGCCGCAGATAACGCCGCGCGTCATGAACTGCTTTCTTGCTGCTCCGTGCCGGATGGCGCGGCTTTCTCGAACTACGGATTGCGCCGGATGGCGCGAGGTGGTGGGATGAGAACGCACACAGCCGGAACGGCTGTATAAGTGCGCCCTCAATTACTTCGGGTGCCTAATTCTGATGCTACCGCGCTCATCTTGATTCGCAAGTCAAAAATGCAATAATCGAATCGGTTGAAGCATTTTTTCTCAAGGAACGCCCCTATGCCGAAGGATTACGCCGAACGCATCACCAAGCTCAAACAGCAACGCGCTAAAATCGAAGCCCGCCTCAACACTCTCGACCAAAAAGCCAAGGACGAAAGCCGCAAACGCGAAACGCGCCAAAAAATCATTATCGGCGGCGCTGTCCTCGCTGAAATGGAAAAAGACGACGATTTCGCCACCTCGATCCGTGTCCTTCTCTCCCGCTATGTCGGCAGGCCACGGGATCGGGAAACCATCGGCGATATTCTCACTCCCCCCAAAGAGCCGCCCGAAGCTTCTCTTTCCCAAGTCGGCGGTGAAATGTCGCGCCTGCTCGATCATCACGCCGAATGAAATTGGGCACGCCTAAGCGGGCGACCTTTGAGAAAAAGAACGGGGGCCGTTGGCCCCCGTCCCTCCCGCTAGCAGATTGCAAAACCGCCGCACGCTTTCAAAAAAGCCGCGAACTCTTTCACGTCCTCTTCGTCCACGCTGTAGGCGCGGTCGAACGCCGCGACTTTCCCGCTCCCGCCGCATTGCAAGCAAGGGATGTCAGGGTTGGAAACCCGAAAGCCGGTTCCTTTGCAGCGCAGGCACGCTTCGTCGGGAAGCTTCGCCAGTCGGGCGGCGTGATTGGTGCAATAGGCTTTCACCGCGCCACTTTCGAGCAAGCCGCAAAGCCGCATCGCCAGCTTCTCCGATTCCGCTGCGTCGAGCCCGTCGCCGTCATTCGACTGCCACTGCTCGCACGCTGCTGTCTCTTCCGGGCAAAGCTCTGTCACCAGTTCTGCAAGCGGTCGCCAGCCCCAAACGTTGCGCCCGAAATAACGTCCCGCTTCAGAAGTCGGGTTGTTGCCGAAAACGTCCATTCCCATGATTTCCCCCTCTTGCTTGGGCTCGCTTGATTGCGAGCCTCGGGGGGGCTTTGGGCGAACGGGCGCGGCGGCGTCATAGGAGCTTCGCAGGGACCCGGAACGCAAGAAAACGCCGCTGCCGCCCCTATTTGGCGGCAGGCGTTTTCTCTGCGTTTTGGGTGGAAGCTCCTTGACGCTAGAAGCCGCGAACGGGCGCACAACGCACACCCGAGGCTCGCACATTGAATTCTTTTCTCGCGCTTCCCTGCCCTGCCCCGCAAAAGTTCAAGGCCCCTCCGTTGGGCTAGCTAGCAGCGATATGGAGCGCGAAGACGCGCAACCTTTTTATGGGGGNNCCGCAGCCCGCTCCTCGGCTCCGAGCTCCATCAAAAGCCAGAAATCGCCAACCATCATCCGGCACACCGCATGCTCGCCCCGTTTGAGGTTTAACAGGTAGCTCATAAGCAGTGATTTATGTCTAGCCGACGGAACAGCGCATAAAGCCAGCTCGTGCGGCGCAACCCCTGCCACATCAGCGCATTCCTGCATGGTGATCATGACTGTTTCTCCACGCAATGCCCCATGAAATAGCCTAGCACGTCCCGGCTTTATTTTTATGACGGCTTGAGCTGTGCCATGAGGATTTAACGTTGCTGCAATGCACGCGAAGTATGTTGCGACGCAATGCAATATATACCTTGAAAACATGGCGGAAGCGTGGCTGTGGCGCGGAAACGCGCCACTGGTGAGCTGCGGATTAATTTCCTTGCCCTACCCTGCCCCCGCGCTAGAATCCGCCTCACGGTGCAGGCTGGGAAGCCGATGACCGTGCAAGGTGATGGGGCTGGCGGGTTCCGAAACTACCCCGCTAGCCCTTTTCGATTTCCGCGCCATTACAGGCTTGCGCGATTATGCAATGACGCAATTGCAATGGCATAATGGTATCAGCTTTTGCCCGTAAGCTCTTCAATCGACTTCAAGCCGCGCGCCCGAAACACCGCGTCCAGCCCCT
>PLAI01000362.1 GCA_003134075.1 Methylocystaceae bacterium
TAATCAGCCGGAAATGGTATGACGCCACGATCAAAGTGCAGGATCGGATAGACCGACGATGCGGGGTTACTATATACGAGCTAATCTGGCGCCCAGGAGATCACTTCACAATGACGGCGCACATTCCGTTCGATAACTCCTACGCCCGGCTACCCAGCTCGTTCCATGCGAGGGTTTTCCCGACACCCGTGTCAGCGCCTCGGCTTATCGCGCTCAACAGGGAACTAGCCGCAAAATTGGGGCTAGATCCTGATGCGCTCACCACGCCTGAGGGCGTCGAGGTCCTTAGCGGTAAGCGTATCCCTGATGGCGCCGAGCCAATCGCAATGGCTTACGCCGGACACCAGTTCGGTAAGTTCGTCCCGCGGCTTGGCGACGGGCGGGCGATCCTGCTCGGCGAAGTGGTCGATCTGGGTGGCGTACGCCGCGATATTCAGCTCAAGGGGTCCGGCCCCACGCCGTTTTCCCGGCGCGGAGATGGGAGAGCGGCGCTCGGTCCCGTCCTGCGCGAGTATATCGTCAGCGAGGCCATGGCTAAGCTCGGCATTCCGACCACTCGAGCACTCGCCGCGGTAGTGACGGGCGAGAGCGTTGTGCGAGAAACGGAACGCCCCGGGGCGATCCTGGCGCGTGTGGCGTCGAGCCACATCCGTATTGGCACGTTCCAGTTTTTCGCGGCCAGCGGTAATGTCGACGATGTGCGCCGTCTAGTCCACTACGCCATCGCTCGGCACTATCCCGAGGCGGCGAGCGTGGCCCAGCCATATAGAGCTTTCCTTGACGGAGTGATCGAAAGACAAGCGAGCCTCGTCGCACGCTGGCTGCTTGTCGGCTTCATTCACGGCGTCATGAACACCGACAATATGTCGGTGTCAGGCGAGACCATTGATTATGGTCCATGCGCCTTCATGGACGCCTATGACCCCGCGACCGTTTTCAGCTCGATCGATCACTATGGGCGCTACGCTTATTCCAATCAGCCCAGTATTGCTCATTGGAATCTCGCGCGCCTTGCGGAGTGTCTCATGCTTGGCCATCACTGGGAGTGATCAACCGGCGCAAAAAGCTCTGGGCGCCTGAGGCGCAACGCGAGAACCAAGATCAGCAATTTGGCGTCGGCAATCCTTCCTCCATCGGCATCAAAGGCGAGCCCGGACAGAGAGCGCTCGACGACTGTGATTCCCTCGTGTTCACCCCTCGCGCCACCGCCCTTGCCCTTCTGGTCGGAGGGGCGATAGGGCGCAAGGAAAAGAGACTGGCGCTCTGTTGAAACACCCGGGCTTGACCAAACCCGAGCGATGAACTCGAGCGAGGGCAAATCCACGCCGAGTTCTTCATTGGCTTCTCGGTGGACGGCTGTCGTAGCGTCCTCGAGTTCGATCATTCCCGCACAAGCCTCCTCCAAGAAGATCTCGCCAGCGGCAATCAGGACGGGGGCTCGAAAAAGCCGAACAACAAGGGCGCAGCGACGTTCGGCATCGTATGGGAGAACCGCGGCTGCGTCGCCGTGGCTCTCCACCTCACGGAACGCCTCGGCCCCGTCGGCAAATCGCAACCGCAAGCGTTCAATCGTCAAGTAGCCGGCGTGCGCAATTTCCCGTTCAATTATACGAGGACTCATCGTGTTTTTGGCCAAATTTCAGCAACTGCCGCGGAAGCGTCCGCCGTCGTCGCCGAATGGCAGGTCGAGATCAATGGTCCACCGGGATCAGCACTTCGTTTCTGCGCAAAAACCAGAGGGTCCAGGGTGGGTTGTATTGGGCGAGCGAAGCGGACCCGATCATGCGTAGATGGTGCGCCTTTGCGAAGGCGATCAATTTCTCGGTATTGGCTTCCACATTTTCCTTGCGGGCGGTCCCTGAAAACCGAACGACCGCGAAGCGAGCCGGGGCGAGGGTCATCAATCTGACTTTCGGATCGTTTGGTTCTGGAAGCGTCGCAAGCGAATAGACGCTCGGCATGGTGAAGCGAACCTTCCAGGCGCCATTAGCCTGGGTTTGAGTTACGGGTGCGGTCATGGCGATTTTTTCGTTGGCGCGTTCCTGAGCGACTGGCGCCGTCATGGGGATGCTTTGGCGCCGCGTGTTGCCGCCGAAGATGTAACCGGCAAGCAAGCGAAATCCTTTGCGCGCGGCGGCGTGTTGGTCGCCGACGACAGTGACCTCCGCCGCAACGGCCGCTTGATAGTCGCGAATTTCGCAATCTCCGTCGTGGAGGAAGACAGTGTATTTCGGTTCCTCGATGGCCAAGGTCGTTGCTCCTGGGTAGTACGAAGCCGAGGGGCATACGCAATGAAGATGCCTCCAGGATTGTGTTCCGCTCACAAGGAACCCCGACGGCAGCTCAGCCTCGACATGTTTGATTAGCGTACCGCGCGCATGCTTCGGACGGCAGCCTCGGAAACTACCCAAAGCCGCAACGCCCAATCTGATCTCGGAGCGCATATGGAATCGAGCGGGCGGTGTCGACAAAGGAGGCTGTTCAACCCGACGATCCTCCGGGCTCGGGCGTGCGCCTTCTCCCCGGCGTCTATCGCGGCACAATTATGTTCGAGGTCGGGGTAATCCGTATATCCATGGGCGCCGCCGCCGTAGAACGTCTCCTGACCCATCAACTTGTTGAGTGGCGCATTTGTCCTCAAGCGCTCGACGAGATCCGGGTTGGCGATGAATAGGCGTCCAAACGACACTAGATCGGCGCGGCCGCTCGCCACCGCGTCGACCGCCATCTGGCGGTCATAACCGTTGTTGACCACCCAAACATTTCATTTGAATTACCGGGGATTGTCCGAGCGTGAGAGTGCATTATGTGGAGGCTCAATACTTTCGGGGCCGTGTGCTTTTTTACTCAGAATAAGCAGCTTGGCGTGCGTTTGTCTTCTGCGTCAAAAGCATTGATTTCATTTCTATCTATTCACAGAGGTCGAAGTGTCCCCCGCGATGAATTGGCCTATGCAGTTTGGGCGGCCGATTATGACAAGAAATTACAACATCGATTGAGCAACATAGTCTGGAGATTAGGCAATTTAAGCAGCAATCTCAAAATTGCTGGCGCAGCAGGCTTTTTCTTCGTCGAGCCATCGGGCAATATGAGGCTTAACGACTGCAGCGGCATGCATATCGATTTCGATATGCTTGAGAACGCCGTGCGTACCTGTCAAATCAACCCGACGCTTGCGACATCCGCGCAAATCGAAACCATCACGTCCGCCGCATCGCTTTATCTTGACGATTTTATGCGGGAACTCGATCTGGAATGGGTGGTTGAAAAGCGCAATTATGTTAGGCAATGCTATCTTGATGTGCTGGTATTTTTGATCAAGCATTATAAGCGATAATCAATCGCACGAGGAGGTTATCAAATTTGCGGATTGCTTTCTGCGGATCGATCGCTATGTCGACGAAGTGCACATCGATATTATCAACACTTCCCTGTCGGTTGGCCGGCGGTCGCTCGCTGCGGCTCGCGCGGAGACATGTCGGCGCGCGTTCAACGACGAACTCGGGGTCGCGCTGGAGGGTGAAATGAAACGCCTGATCGACAGCGTCGCATCGCAACGGTTTGACCGTTGCTCCAACTTTCGGTGACGGCGCTTCTCACGGCGTCGATATCCCTGCGCAAAGTGCGGGCGAAGCGCTGCATCGCGTAGAGGCCGGATTGATGTGCATCTGTCAGCCAGACACCGAGCTTCGCGACATTCTTGCTTCGAAGAATACCTCGAAACCGCATGGCGAGCCCACGCATCGTCGTAAACTCCCGCCACTCGCTTTTTATGGCCTGTTGGGATTCATCGTGAGTTTATCACCGCCGCGACGAGATGGATCATGGCGGAGAAGCTCTTATCCGTCTTGTCGGCGCGTAGGGCGATCCGCTTGAACTCCTTGAGTTTGCAGAAAAGATTCTCGATCAGATGTCGCCATTTGTACATCTCGTCGTCGATCGGGAGGGCTTGGCTGCGGCGTGGGTGCTGGGAGATCACCACTTTCGCTCCGCGGGCGTCGAGATCGGCGATAATGGCGTTGCTGTCGAAGGCCTTGTCCGCGATCAGCGCGTCGAACGACACTCCTTCGATCAACGGCGGAACATCGACAGCGTCGAAGCGCTGTCCCGGCATGAGCCGAAACCGCACGAGATTGCCCAGCGCATCGGTAAGCGCCAGGATTTTAGTGGTCATGCCGCCTTTCGACTTGCCGATGGCCTGGCTCGACGTCCCCCTTTTGCGCCCTGTCCGTGGCGGTGAACTTTCACGATCGTTGCATCCACCATGGCGTATTCCATATGCAGCGCTCGCTGCTTGCATAAGCGATCCCAAATCCGCTTATTGCGCGTCGAGAAAAACCATCGACAAATTGCCGACTCGCCAGATAGAAATCGCTCTTGACGGGGGAACCCTCATGTAAAGATGAAGCTCGCATCGGCCAGAAGAACGGCCTTGTTCGGCAATGGGCCAAGCGCGGCTCGCGGCCACGCCAGCCGGCCAATCAGCGCTACGAAAACGCCTATCTCATCGGCGCGATCTGCCCGGCGCGCGGCAAGGGCGCGCACGCCGTCCTGCTGCTTGATCGCGCCGGATGGCATACGACGGGAAAGCTCGACATCCCCAAAAACATTACGCCGATCTTCCGGCCTTCGCGCTCCCCGGAGTTGAACCCGGTCGAGAACATCTGGCAATATCTGCGCGCCAATTGGCTGTCGAACCGCGTCTTCGAAACCTACGATGCAATCATCGACGCCGCTTGCGACGCTTGGCGAAGACTCATCGCCCAGCCCGAAGTCATCACCTCAATCGGGATGCCTGAATGGGCTCATATCGGTCAATCTCAATAGCCTTTGGTATAACGGCCTGTTTCGCGAGCGCTCGGCGGAAAAGCTGGACGAATGGCTACGAGACGCTTTTTCTTGCGGCGTTTTCACTATGCGACGTTTTGCAAAGACATTGCGCCAAGACAAAAGCGCAGTGCAAAACGCCGTGACAGAGCCATGGAGCAACGGCCAGACGGAGGGGCAGATCAACCGATTGAAGACGCTTAAGCGGTCTATGTATGGTCGCGCCAGTACCGAATTGCTTCGTGCGCGCATGCTACCGCTTCAAGATTGCAATTTGCACCGAGAGTGAAGCAGACCCCAATTACGTGCAACGTGACACCGACCGCAGGCCATGCGCCGAATATTGCCCCCGATCGAGCCCGGCGGCGGCGTATCGGCTCTTGATGACGGCGTTGACGCTTTGGGGATCGAGCGCGGCGCGCCGATCCCACCCCATCTGTCGATGCGCCGAAACACCGGACCGCTCTCGATTTTCGAAAATTCGAGCCAAGCGCGCAAAAGCCTGGACCGGCCGACCGACGGCGAGCGCTCTCTCGCCGGCTTCGGCCGAAGAAGTCTTAGTGCGCCGCAGCCTTATAGGCAGCGCCGGGAGGGTCGGCCCCTCCGGTATTGAAGGTTCGATGGGAACGGCCTCTAATAGCCCGGCCAGTCGTAATGGCTGTGTAGCTGTCGCTCATAGGGACGATCGACCATTGCGAATCTCTCTTGATGCAAGACGGATGGTCCGCCTATCCGGCTGATCAGTCAGTAGGGGTTATTTGATAACCATCGAAGTCGTCGCGATCATCTAATCCTTCGATCGCAGCGTTTGTGATGGCGCTATCTAACTCATCAAAAAGTGGGTCGTCAGAGTTCTGCCATATTGCAACGACTTGGTAGCCGGTCAGGCCATGCTTGCTGGCGAACCCCTCGGCTGCCTTTTGTGCAAGACTTCCAGCGAGATGAGGTTTGTCGCCGTTCAAGGTCACCGTCAAAGTCATGCTTATTCCCTCGTTGTCGAGCACTTGAACAGCTCATGTGGTCCTCTATTCGACCTATTGATCAAGGTTCTCATTGAGATCGCCCACGGCAGTCGCGCCTTTCAGCACCCTGGCCGGCCCCTTCGGGTGATCCAATGGGAATGTTAGTTCATAAGGGGCCTTTGGACCAGCGGCTGTGCGCCCGACTGCGCAAACCTTAAGGTTTCGGTACACACAGCCAAGGCGGAGAACGTCGTGAACATCGTGGCTTGTGAATGTCGGCTTAGAGCATTCGTAAGAATGCTGAAGTGCCTCCACCAACGCTTTTCACGAGCAGCTCATTTGGCCTGAATTTTTCGATTGTGCTTGTAGTTGATTTATTCAAGACGCGGTCATTTTCAGCACTGACAACATTCAACGTTATCGACTTTCCATTGAGCGCCCACGTTCCGCGAATCGTGCCCGTTATACCCTGGCCCAGAGTGTTACTGATGAATCCTTGTCGTCGTACCTCGGATACAAATTTCCCGTCGGCATCGAATGATATGGTCTCTTTCATGTCGCCAACGGTGCCCTGCCAGTCTCCCACTATTTTTGCCGAGTATTCCGTCTCTGCAATAGGCGTCTCCGGCGAGCATGACGAGAGCCCGCATGCGAATAGCATACCGAGGTAAAACAATCGGTTCATATTCATGACCTTTGCAGTCGCTGACCTTTCGCATCCGGACCGATCACAGCTACGCGCCAGCCAAATACTGCCCATATTGGCTCGATGGATATATCATGAATGCGTTGAGCCGCGCGGGTTGATTAGGATTCGCGCTTGTCCAGGTCGCGCTTTTCCTCTTTTTGCGGGTCTTCTGGATTTTTAGTGGGTAAAATGAGGGGTGTGATGTAGTTTTAGGCACTGATGTTCAAGGGTTTCTTGGGGTTTCAAAACGGGTGAAAATCGGTCACGATTTCGCGCATGAAAAAACAGCCCGAAGCCACCCCGATCAAAACCCTGCGCGACGCATACAAAGTTCGCGGGTTCCGTGTGCTTGCAAAGCTCTACATGACCTTCCGTCGAAGCCATTCGCCGACCGTTACCGCCGCGAAAGCCGGGTTTAGCGCCGCCGCCGCTTACCGGTTCGAAAAATCCCCCGGACTCCCCTCGCAAAAGAAGGTGCCGCGCGAGCGGCGGCGGCTCGATCCGCTGGCTGGCGTCTGGGATGGCGAAGTCGTCCCGATGCTGATCGCCGCGCCGGCTTTGCGATCCATCGCCATTTTCGATGAACTGCTGCGCCGGCATCCAGAACTCGGCTCCGGAATGCGGCGGACGCTGGAGCGCCGCATCAGGGCGTGGCGGGCGGTGAAAGGCCCGGATCAGGAGGTGATTTTTCGCGGGTCTCCCTCACTCTCTGTGGGTCCGGCGCCAAAAAAGGCGGCATTATGCATCGCTTGCCAGAACCCGTCAGTCGGGGCAAATTTACCTCGAAAACATCAGCGCTCTGGCAAATCCTCTATGTGTCCACGCGTCTTCCCCCTTAAGACTGGCGAGGATCCTTGTCGTATCGATTTCAGCTGTTCAACAACGGTATCGCCCGCCATGTTCGCCAGCAACGGTTGAAGCCATCATGCTAAAGCCGTCGGATATGGGTCCCGCTCTCATCACCGGCTGTTCGAGCGGTGTAGGCTACGCAACCGCCTTGGCGTTCAGAGCCGCTGGGTTCGAGACATTTGCGACCGCGCGCAATTCCGCCCAATTGGGTGAACTCCGCGCCGCAGGTTGCCAGATCCTTACTCTGGACGTCACCGACGAAGCCGCGCGGCGTGCGGCCATAGAGGCCGTTGAGAGGCAGTTCGGTTCCATCGGGATCCTGGTAAACAATGCTGGATACGGCCAGTATGGTCCTGTTGAGGAAATCTCACTCGACGACATGCGCCGCCAGTTCGAAACAAACGTTTTCGGTAGTCTACGATTGTCGCAACTCGTGTTGCCCGCGATGCGGCGCATCGGCCGAGGACGCATTGTCAACGTTAGCTCGGTCGCGGGCCGCGTCAGTGCTCTAGGCGGCGGCGCATACCATGCCAGCAAGTTTGCCGTGGAGGCGCTTGCAGACGCCCTTCGCCCCGAGGTCGAGCCTTTCGGCATCGACGTGGTGAATGTGCTGCCCGGACCAATATCGACGCGCTTCGAAGCCGTGCTCTTGAAATCGATCCCAGATACCGGCGTGCAAAGCCCATATTTTCTCTTCAAGGAGCGTCTCGCCCACAGAATGCATGAGTTCCTGCAGCCAGGAGCCTTCGGCGTCATGACCGCCGAAACTGTCGCGGCGATCATTTTGAAGGCAGGAACCGCAAAGCGTCCGCGTACACGCTATAGCGTGGGGTTTATAGCGCGCTTCGGTCCGCTCGGCCGCGTGTTGGCGCCCGATCGGATCGTCGATTTTGTGACGCGTAGAAGCATCCAAAATACCCGAAGCAAATAGATTGATAGCGAGAAGGAAAGATTAATCTGGATCGAAGGTTTCGCGGTACGAAACAAATCTCGGTGCGAACTCGCGATCGGGTCACGGGTATATGAGCACGGGCTCGTTTCGTCCTTTGAGTTGAGCCTGCGTGGGCTCGCCGAGAAGGAGCCCGCCTGGCAGGTTCGCGACCACGCTCTCACTGACCAGGATCGGCGCGTTCAGCTGCTTGGTCATGCTTTCAATGCGGCTTGTCATGTTGACGGTGTCGCCGATCACCGTAAAAGCCCCACGCCGAGTACAGCAAAGAGGCCGCGCTTGAGGGCGCGTTCGAACTCGGCCATGCCGGCGAAGACGGTCAATACCATGCGGCCGGACGGCGTGAGCGTATCCGCTCATGGCTTGTCAAGCGATTGTAATCCAGCTTCTTTTTGGTTGAGGCGCTCGGCGATCGCCAGGAGTTCGGCGGTCGAGCGCGCCAGCCAGTCGCGGCAAGCGTGCAAAACCATGCACGATAGTCTATCGGATACCCATCCGATGCTGGTCATGGGATAGGCGCGTTTCGATGTCGACAGCATGGGGATTTTCGACCTCGCGATGGATTGGCGGCATGGGCGGACACCTTTCGAGCAGCGGCGGCGTCGGCCGGAGGGACCAGATTGCGGTTCATTCCCTGACCCTTGTAGGGAATGCAGACTAAATGGCTAGAGCGACAACAGTTTTCGTGACCGGGGCGAGCGGGTTCATCGGATCGGCGGTCCTGCATGGGTTGGTTGAAGCCGGGTTCGTCGTGCGCGCGCTTGTCCGCCCTGGCAGCCCGCGCGATCACTTGCCGGATCACGGCGTGCGGCTTGTGGAAGGCGATATTCGCGATCGCGAATCCATCAGATCAGCCATTACGGGCGCTCGCTACGTCTTCCATGTCGCCGCCGACTATCGCCTTTGGTCGCGCGACCGGAACGAAATTTTCACCACCAACATTTCGGGAACGCGCNNGCTGGCCGAACCCGATGCGATCGGAACCTATAAACGCAGCAAGATCGCGGCGGAGCGACTGGTTTTGTCGATGGTGGCGGATCAAGGCCTCCCGGCGGTCATTGTCAATCCATCGACGCCGGTGGGACCGCGCGACGTGCGGCCAACCCCTACCGGGCGGATGATCCTGGCCGCGGCCTCGGGAGGAATTCCCGCCTTCGTGGATACGGGCCTGAACCTGGCGCATGTCGACGATGTGGCGCTCGGGCATTTGGCTGCGCTGGAGCGCGGCAGGGTCGGCGAACGGTATATCCTGGGAGGGCAAAATGTGCCGTTTCGCCAAATGCTTCACGACATCGCTGCAATCATCGGCCGAAAGGGGCCGAAATATCGCATGCCCTGGTATTCGGCGCTGCCCGTGGCCTTCGTAGCCGAAGCCATGGCGGGGGTTACCGGGCGAGAGCCCCTGGCGACGCTGGAAGGCGTTCACCTCTCGAAACACCGGATGTTTTTCTGCGCGGACAAGGCGGAGCGCGAACTGGGAATAAAGGCCCGACCCTATCAGGAAGGCCTCCTGGAAGCCGTCCGTTGGTTTCACGACTTCGGTTACTGCAAGGCGGCGCCGACAGACTGAAATGAACTCGTCGTTGCTTTCCCCTCGCCGCTAATTCCCCTCGCCCCGCAAGCCCGGAAACGGCAGGATCTCGATCCCATCCTCGAGCAGGGATTTCGCCTCGGCGAGGCTGGCGCGGCCGCGAATGGGGCGCGGCTCGGCTTCGCCGTCCTGTATCTTGCGCGCTTCGCTTGGAAAACGCTCGCCGACATCCTCGGTCGAGGCCACGATGCTTTCGCGCAATTCGCGGATCATCGCGCGCAGCTGCGCGTGCCGCTCGTCGAGCAGCGCGACCGGCTGGCTCTCGTCCTGGCCCCGCGCGCACGAGGGCTGGCGCTCCTCTTCAACGGACGCGCGCGAAAAAAATTTGCGCGCCACATGCGGCGCCATCACCGCCTTGGCGATGTTGGTCGAATGGCAGTGGGGGCAAACGACGACCCCGCTCGACGCCTGCGCGTCAAAGGTCGCGCTGTCGCGAAACCAGCCGTCGAATTCGTGCGCCGCGTCGCAAACGAGCGAATAATGAATCATGTTCGCGCCTCGCTCTCGGCGAGCAGCGGATCGAGCCGGCCCTCGCGCTCTAGATCGTATAGGTCGTCGCAGCCGCCGATATGGCGGCCATCGATGAAAATCTGCGGAACCGTGGTCCGGCCGCCCGCCAATTCGCTCATGCGGGCGCGGGCGGCGCGGTCACCGTCGACCTTGATCTCCTCGAAAGCCGCGTGTTTGTGGCCGAGCAGGCGCTTGGCCGCGAGGCAGTAAGGACAGGTGGCGGTCGTGTAGATGACGATGCGAGTCATGGCGGTTCCGTGCGGGAAGCGCCTCTATACAGGAAATTACGCGCCTGTCACCGTCCGCGCGAAAACGAGGAGATCGACGCGGGCGGCGCCGGCGTTCAGCAGCGCCCGCGCGGCGGCGTTGGCCGTGGCGCCGGTGGTGAGAACGTCGTCGACCAGCACGACGGCGCCGCCGGCGATTCGCCCGGCCCTCGTCTTGTCGACGCGAAAGGCGCCGGAGAGATTTGCGGCGCGCTGCGGCGCGTCAGCCCCACCTGTGGCGCCGTCGGCTTGACGCGCTCCAGCGCCATCGTCTCCAGCGGAACGGCGCTTTCGCGCGAGATCACCCGCGCCAGCGCCGCCGACTGGTTGAAGCGCCGCGACGCCAGCCGCAGCCGGTGCAGCGGGATTGGAACCAGTAGATCGGCGTCCCTAAGCAGCTCGGCGCCGGCGCGAGCCATCCAGCGGCCCATCGGCTCCGCGAGCTCCAGCCGGTCGTAATATTTCAATCGGTTGGCCAGCGCCCGCGCGGTCCCGCCGTCATAACGGGCGACGGCGNNGTTCCCAGCCGCTCGCAATAGGGACGCTCGATCAGCCCCATGTCGTTCCAGCAGTCAGCGCAAAGGCCGCCATGCGCCGCGACGGCCCCGCGGCAGCAAAGGCAAGAGGGCGGATAGACGAGATCCAGCAGCCGGACGCCGGCGTTTCTGGCTCCGCGCAGGGCGTTTCGCAGCGGCGAGGCGAACATGGGGAGCCCGAAATGTTCATGCGTTTTCGCGCATGGACGAGACCATTTGACGCGGCCTCCACGCCCGCGCAGGATGCGCGCAAAATCACCGCCCGGGAGACGCTCGTGAAGGACAAAATCATAATCGAGCGCGACGGCGCCGTCCAGCGAATCGTCTTCAACCGCCCGGACAAGAAGAACGCGCTCGACCGCGAAATGTATCTTACGATCATCGCCGCCCTAAACGAGGCGGAGGCCGACGCGACCCTGCGCGCGGTTCTGTTCGCCGGCGCCGGCGGGGCCTTCACCGCCGGCAACGACCTCAATGATTTTCTCAAGGGGCCGCGGCCGGGCGAGGAATTTCCGGCGCTGAGCTTCGTCAAGACGCTCGCCGCTTTTTCCAAGCCGATGGTCGCCGCGGTCGCGGGCGATGCGGTCGGCGTCGGGACGACGATGCTGTTCCACTGCGATCTCGTCTACGCCACCCCGGACGCCCGCTTCAAAATGCCCTTCGTCGATCTGGGGCTCGTGCCGGAGGCCGGCGTCAGCCTGCTCGCGCCGCGGCTGTTCGGCCAGGCCAAGGCCGCGCAATATCTGCTGCTCTGCGAGAGTTTTGGCGCCGCGGAGGCGCTGCGCCTAAACCTCGTCAACGCGGTGACGGAGGATCCGCTGGCCGAGGCTTTGGACGCGGCGCGGCGCCTTTCGCAAAAGCCCACCGAGGCCGTGGCTTCAAGCCGCCGCCTGTTGCGCGGCGATCCCGCGCCCTTACTGGAACGCATCGACGAGGAGGCGCGACTATTCGCCGAGGCGCTGGCGACGCCGGCGCTGCGGGCGCGGCTGGAGGCGTTTTTCGCGGGACGGCGGGAGGGAGGTTAAATGTCGAACGCCGAGGCTCGCGACGCCGACTTGCGCCGCGAGCAATTCTTGAGGTTCGAGGTCCATTCACGCCGCGCGGTTTCGCGACAACCCCGGGGTTCGAGCGCTCGGGGTCATCTCGCTAATTCGGCGAGCCGAGCGCGCTCGGCCGGAACTCGTCAATGCTCTATTTCGACCGAGTCGCGGCGGCGAACCGTCCCCGTCGAGATCACCTTGGCGTAAACGCCAATCGAGGGGAGCGACTTGCCCGCGAAGGGAACATGCACCTTATTGTGAACTATGCCCTTATGAAGGATGCCAAGGTCTTTCGGCAGATCGCCTTGAGCCAGAGTGGGCATCACGCAACGGGGACAAGGGTCGGTGACTCGCAGCCGGACCTCATCCCCGATTCTTATGATCTTCCCGACCCAATCGTTTTCCACGAATCCATCCTCTCCGGCGGTGTCGATCACGATATTTGGCCGAAAGCGCCTGACTTCGAAGCGACCCAGAGGGTAGAGCGAATGGAGACGATCGATCGTCCCGGTGGTCAGAATATGCAGGGTGGCGTAGTCGAAAAATGTCCCTACGGGCGCATCCCCCGCGACGGCTTCCTGACTCACCTCGTCGGCTTTTCCCTCGTTTTCCGGCCAATATTGTTCGATGCTCGGCTTCTGAGGGGCGGAGCTGGCGAGGGTGACGGCGCGCGATAGCGCCAACGACAATCCCACGTCCACATCGGGCTCGTCGCTGCGAATGATCTCTCCCGACGGCAAGGTGATCCAGACCGGAGGAAGCGAAGCGGCGCGGGGCGGAGACGCATAGGCGGCTCGAAAGGCGAAAAAGTCCGGCCATTTCTTGGGGTTCTTCGCGCTGACGACCTTGCCTGTCTCCTTGTCTATCAGCGCGAACGAGCGGTCGCCGAGCACGCCCGACGGGGTGATGACGGAGGCATTAAGCTCCTCTCCCATCATTGACTTGACCGGGTATCTCCAGAGAGTGGAGACCGAGATTGGGAATGGCCGGGGCATTTTTTATCCTTCCGATGAATTTCTTTGCCGCCGCATCTTTCAGGATCGAGGTCGATCTCCGGGCCGAGCTTGGAAAAGGGCGCCTCGCGCGCTTGCGCGGCGAAGCGGTCCGGCGGGGCCGGGAGTTATGGCTTTTCTTCTGGAGGAGAGCCGGAGTTCGGCTTATTTCAAGGCGGCGAGATCTGCCCCGAAATTGATGTGATACGGCTGACCGTCGATGACAAAGGCGGGAACGGATTTTACGCCCGCGGCTTCCGCCTCGGCGATCCTGCCCTTCGCCTGACCGAGGTGAACGATCTCGACTTCATATTGTTTTGGATCGAGACTTTCGGCGAACCGACGCTCGGCGTCGACGCAGATCGGGCATCCCGCGTGATAGAAAACCGCTTTGCGCGTCATGACGTTTTACTCCTTTTTTCGTTCGCTTCCTTCCAACGAGCGCGGCGTTCTCTAACGAGCCGCCTTTCTCCTCGACGCGCCCGAAGGCGCGTTGAGCCGGCATGACGCAAGCTTCATCGCGTCACATCCCGCGCGTCTTCCTCGGAGTCGGAAAACGCTTTCATGTAGCTAATCCAGACAGCCTCCCGGTCGGCTTCCGGCAGCGCCTCGTGCTCGTCGCAATCGATCCGCAGACCCTCTGCTCCGAAGGCCGCGTCGACATAGGCGCAATGATGCGGCGCGCGCTTATCCTCATGGGCGTTGGGACGAAAATATCCACAGGTGACGCACATGCGCTGCGGCGCGATCGCGCCCGCTACTTGTAAGGCCCGAATTGTCTTGATGACGAGCCGCAGCAGCTCCGTTTGCTCGCGGATCGACAACGTTTCGAGGGCGCGCTCGGTGGCCGTGATGGCGAGCCCTATTCCTCGCACGATATCGCGGCCGACCCGCGTGACGCGGACGGTTACGGCGCGGGTGTCCTCTGGGTCGGGGGCCTTCGTCAAAAACCCCTTGCGAACCAGCGACGCGATTGAATCCGTCGCCGTGGGTTGCGCGACGCCGAGCTGCGTCGCGATCGCTCCGACGCGCACCCCTTTTTCTCCACGGCCAGTGATGAAGGTGAGCACATGCGTCTGTGTCGGATTAAGTCCCACCGCTCCCGCGATCGCCCATTGATCGGCCCGCATGACGACGCAAATTCGATCGAGTCCGTCGCGGAGCCGTCGCGTCAATTCTTGGCTGGGGGAAAGCGGGGCGGTCATGAAGTTATGATAGGAGTCCTATGTAAAAACGTCAAGCGTGAACCCCGCCGCGAGATCGGCGCTCTTATCATGAACGCCGTTGAGAGCCGCGCCCTGGGATGCGGTTCCGCAGCACGCCGCTCGCGCCCCTAAACCTCGCCAGTATTGGCGTAATTCACCAGCCGCGAGGCGCGGATCAGGATGATCCGCATCTTTTCGGCGGCGCGTTGGCAGGTGGTCGCGGCGCGCTCCATGTCCTTGGGCGTGCCGTCGCGGAACTGGCGGCGCACCGAGGCCACGCTGGCGAGGGCGATCAGATCGAGTTCGGCGATGAAGGTCTCGAAGCGGCGGCGGAACGTGGGATTGAGCTGTTCATAGGCGTCAAGCGCGCAATAGCGTCCCGGCAGCTTCGAATTGCGAAAGTATTCCCGATAGCTCACGCGTTTCCACGCCAGTAAATCCTGGAGCAATTCCGGCATTCGCGGGATCTGCTCCAGCATCATCACCAATTCATTGAACAAATTGAGGTAATCATTGGCGAGGCCGGACACCGGATTGACCAGCGTTTTGCTCTGCAAAGCCTCGACGGCCTCCTCGCGCGCGATTTTATGCGGCTCAATCAGGTGCAAATCGAACGACATGACGCCTCGCGGTAAACTCGCCCTGAATATGAATTCCAATTCATAATTTTCTGTTGACGAATGCAAACCGACATTTTTTGCTTCGAAGCGAGAATCGGTTAACCGCGTTGAATCAGCGCGAACACCGCCGAAAACTCGCTCGATCGCTTCGCGGCGCGAGGCGATCGAGCGCGAACCGCGTCACCCCTCGTAAAAGTCCCGCACCAGCCGGTCGAGCAGACGCACGCCCCAGCCGGAGCCCCAGCTCTGGTTGATGTCGCCGGCCGGCGAACTCATGCCGGTGCCGGCGATGTCGAGATGCGCCCAGGGCGTTTTGTCGACGAAGCGTTGCAGAAACTGCGCCGCGGTGATCGAGCCGGCATGGCGTCCGCCGGTGTTCTTCATATCGGCGAAGCGCGAGTCGACCATCTTGTCGTAGGCCGGCCCCATCGGCATGCGCCACAGCTTTTCGCCGGTGGCCTCGCCGGCCTTGGTCAGGCGCTCGGCGAGTTCGTCGTTATTGGAGAACAGGCCGGCGTATTCCTGGCCGAGCGCGACCAGAATGGCGCCAGTCAGGGTCGCGAGGTCGATCATGAAAACCGGCTTATACTTCTCCTTCACGTACCAAAGCGCGTCGGCGAGCACGAGCCGGCCTTCCGCGTCGGTGTTGATGATCTCGATGGTCTGGCCCGAAAGCGACTTCACGATGTCGCCGGGCCGCTGCGCCTTGGCGTCCGGCATGTTTTCGACGAGGCCGAGCACGCCGATCACATTGGCCTTGGCCTTGCGCGAGGCCAGCGCGCGCATCAGGCCCACGACGGCGGCGGCGCCGGCCATGTCGCCCTTCATGTCCTCCATCGAGGCGCCCGGCTTGATCGAGATGCCGCCGCTGTCGAACACGACGCCCTTGCCAACGAACGCCAGCGGTTGCGCGCCGGCCGCGCCGCCGTTCCAGCGCAGCACGACGACGAGGCTCTCCTGCTCGGAACCCTGTCCGACGCCCAAAAGCGCGCGCATGCCGATATCCGCCAGCGCCTGTTCGTCGAACACCTCGACCTCGACGCCAAGCGCGGACAACTCCTTGGCGCGCCGGGCGAATTCATAGGGGGTCAGCACATTGGCCGGCTCGTTGACCAGCGTGCGCGCCAGCAGCACGCTCTCGGCGAGGCCCTCGGCCTCCGCCAGCGCGGACCGCGCGGCTTCGACATTGGCGACGCCGAAAGCGATCTCGCTGGCGCCTTCGCGCTCCGCGTCGTCCTTCTTTTTCTTGGTCTTGTACTGGTCGAACTTATAGGCGCGCAGCACGGCGCCGAGAGCGAACTGGCCCGCCGCCGCGCCGGCGTCGGCCGGGGCTTGCGGCGGATCGAACAGCACGAGCGCGTTGGCGCCCGCGCCGATCTTGCCCATGGTCTGGCCGCCAAGCGTCAGAAAATCGTCGAAAGTCTTGGTGTCGGGAGTCTTGGTGTCGGGAGTCTTGGGCTTTTCCGCCTGCGCGCCGTCGCTGGCCGCCGCGGCCGTCCCGAGCAGCAGCAGGCGCGAGGCGCCGGGAAGGCCGGCGGGCACCAAAATCTCCAGCGCCGAGCCGCTCTTGCCGGTGAATTTGGCGTAAGCCGCCGCCCGCGCGATCTGGTCGGCGGCGCCCGCCAGCAGCGCCTTGGTCGCCGCGCCAAAGGCCAGTTCTGGGCCGGCGAAGACGACCAGCGTGCGCGGACTCGCCTTGTCCTCCGGGCCGGCGAGGCGGCTTTTAACGTCGTCGAAGGACAGCGGCTCGAATTTAACTTCAGCGGACATTGCGACCTCGCGGGAGGCGCGGCGGGCGACCGAAAAGGCGCGCGCCGCGCGAACAGAAGGCGCGCAATATCATCTTCTGGCGGCGCGGGGTCAATTCAACGGCGGGCGCTTTTTCGCGTAACCCACGATTCGCCCTCGAAAAGCCGCGATGGCCGTGTGAAAGTCTTAGGCTTCGATGGGGACGGCGAACCCGTCGGAAGCGCCGCTCCCAAGGTTTCACCCGCGAAATCAAGATCGAATGGACAAGCGCCGACTTTTCGCGGAAAAGGGACGCGATTTGGGGCGGCCGCGATCGCGCCTCCCTTGAGTGCCGATAACCCTGGGCCAATGACGAAGCACGGTTTATTTTCCCGCTTGTCGCGTCGCGCGCTAGAGCAAGCTCCGAAAAAGTTGATAGACTTTTTCGATAAGAGCTTGCTCCAGCGTTTTGATTTTGAGCGATTTCCTGTCGTTCGAACGATTCCGTTCGAACGGAAAGCGCTCGGAGCGCGGCGATGATCGGCGTCACGCTTTCGCGTTATTTCGCCTGGCGGTTTCTGCGGACGATCCTGGGGATCTTCCTGACGATCTTTTGTTTGATGTTCGTCATCGTTTTCGTCGAGCTGCTGCGCCGGGTGAGCGACAATCCGCAGACCGGACCCGGGACGGTGGCGCTGATGTCGATCATGCGCGCGCCCTATTCGACCGAGATGATTCTGCCCTTCGCGGTGTTGTTCGGCTCGATGGCGACTTTCGTCGACCTCACCCGCAAGCTTGAACTGGTCGTCGCCCGCGCCGCCGGCATGTCGGTCTGGCAGTTTCTGGCCCCGCCCCTGCTCGCCGCCTTCTTCCTCGGGGTGTTTTCGGTCACCATATATAATCCCGTGTCGACGACGTTGAAGCAGCGCTCCGATCAGATGGAGTTCGATCTCTTCGGCGTGCAGGGCAGCGTGCGAATCGACCACGGCCTCTGGCTGCGCGAGCATGGGGTCGACGGGCTGTCGATCGTCCACGCCACCGGCGCGGCGCGCGGCGGCGCCGAATTGTCCGGCGTGAGCGTGAACGTCTACACGCAGGACGGCCAATTCATCGAGCGGGTCGAATCGTCCCGCGCGACCTTGCAGCCGGGCGCCTGGCTGCTGGAGGAAGCGCGCGTCACCGCCCCCGGAGAGCCGCCGACCGATGTCGGTCAATATCTGCTGGCCACAGATCTGACGCCCGAGCAACTCGCCGCCGCCGCCGCGCCGCCACAGGGCGTCCCCTTCTGGGACTTGCCCGAGATGACCGCGCAGACGGCCGACGCCGGGCTCGACGCGCGCGGCTACCGCCTGCAATTCCAAAGACTGCTCGCGAGGCCGCTGCTGCTTGTCGCCATGGTCCTCGTCGCGGCGGCGTTTTCATTAAGATTCTTTCGATTTGGCGGCATAGCCAAGACGCTGGCGGGTGGCGTCGCCGCCGGCTTCGTGCTTTATATCGCGACCGAAATCTTCTCGGACCTCGGCGGCGCGGGAACGATCAGCCCATCGCTCGCCGCCTGGTCGCCCGCGCTCGTCGGGGCCATGCTTGGCACGCTGTCGCTGCTGCATTCGGAAGATGGTTGACGCGGCGCCCGCCGTCCGCGCGCCAATGTCGCCGCGAACGCCTGGGCTCCGTCCGGGCGGACAAGGCGGTCCGTCCGTCGCTCCAACCATGGGGCGTCGAAGTCCACAGGGGATAGTTAATGCGCTTTGATGTCTGGACGTCGACCGCTTGCGCCGCGCTGTTCGCGGCCTGCGCCTTTTTCCTCCCGGCGCCGTCGCGCGCCGCCGAATTCTCCAACGATCAGAAGGCCGAGATCGGCAAGATCGTCAAGGAGTATCTGCTGGCCAATCCGGATGTCGTGAAGGACGCCATCGAGGAATTGGACAAGCGCGAGAAGGTCGCCGAGGCCAGCGCGCGCGAAACGACGCTGACGAAGCAGGCCGACAAATTGTTCAACTCGCCCAATCAGGCGGTGGTCGGCAATCCCGACGGCGACGTCACGCTGGTCGAGTTTTTCGACTACAACTGCGGCTATTGCAAGCAGTCGCTGACCAATGTCGCCAAGCTGATCGACAGCGACCCGAAGCTGCGCGTCGTGCTCAAGGATTTCGCCATTCTGGGGCCTGATTCGGTCGAGGCGGCCGAAGTCGCGACGGCGCTGCACCACCAGTTCAAGGGCCAGAAATTCTGGGAGTTTCACCGCAAGCTGTTGAGCGCGCGCGGACACGTCGGCAAGGCCCAGGCGATCGCCGCGGCCAAGGAACTCGGCGCCGACGTGGACCAGCTCGAAAAGGACTTGAAGAGTCCCTCGATTCACGACGCCCTGACGGAAGTCGGCAAGCTGGCGGACGATCTGCATTTCAACGGGACGCCCTCGTGGATTCTCGGCAAGGAGGCGTTCGTCGGCGGCCTTCCCTACGCGGAAATGAAGACGAAGATCGACAACATCCGCAAATGCGGCAAATCCACCTGCTGATTCGCACGACCTAATCCCTTCTCCCATCGCAAACCGGGTGTTCCCGGTTTGCGCATTAAAAGCGCCGAAGTCGGCGACAGCCGACTCCGGAGCGGGAGAAGGGAGAGGCGCCCCCGCCTTGAGCGGTGGGGCTTTCCTCGCCGCGCCGACAGGTTTATGTGGTTCCATCGGCGCGCCGCGCCCAGGCTTTTGGTGTTTTCATGTTAGCCGTCCACGTTCTCAACGGCCCCAATCTCAATCTCCTGGGCGCCCGCGAACCCGAAATCTATGGCGAGGCGACGCTGGATGACATCCGCGCGTCGCTCGCCGAGCGGTGCGCCGCGCGCGGCGTCGAACTCGCGTTCAAGCAATCGAATTTCGAGGGCGATCTCGTCACCTGGATTCAGCAGGCGGCCGCCGCCGGGGCGCCGGTGATTTTGAACGCCGGCGCGCTGACCCACACCTCGATTGCCCTGCACGACGCGATCAAGGGAGCCAAGGCCGACGTGATCGAGGTTCACCTCTCCAACGTCCATGCACGCGAAAGTTTCCGCCATCATTCCTATATCGCGCCCGCGGCGCGCGGCGTGATCGCGGGCTTTGGCCCACTCTCCTATCTGCTGGCCCTCGAGGCTCTCTTCGCCACCGCAACGAGAAAGACCTGAGCATCCATGGCGCGCAAACCCCCAGCCTCCCGTTCAACCCGAAAGGCCAGCCCGCGCGCCTCGGCGTCGCCACGCGCAACGTCGGAAACGACGGCCGTCTCGCGCGAGGAGAGCCTGTTGCGGCTCATCGCCGGACTCATGACGGACAGCGATCTCTCCGAGATCGAAATCGAAAAGGGCGATCTGCGCATTCGCGCGGCGCGCGGCGCGGCGACCCCGCAAGCGCCCGCGACCTTCGCGCCGACCTATTATCAGACGGCGCCCGCCCCCGCGCCGGTTTCGGCGCCAGCCGCGAAACCAGCGCCGATCGTCGAGGCGCCCGCCGCCCAGGCCGACAACGTTAACGCGGTCAAATCGCCGATGGTGGGCACCGCCTATTTGCGGCCCAATCCGGAGGCCAAGGCCTTCGTCGAAATCGGCGCGCGCGTTTCGGCCGGCGACAAGCTGCTGCTGATCGAGGCGATGAAGACCTTCAACGACATCGTGGCGCCGAAGGCCGGCGTCGTGACCGCGATTCTCGTCGAGGACGGGCAGCCGGTCGAATATGGCGAGCCCTTGCTCGTGATCGAATAGGCGACGCCGCAAGATGATCGACAAAATTCTCATCGCCAATCGCGGCGAAATCGCCCTGCGCATTTTGCGCGCGGCGAAGGAGTTGGGCATAGCGACCGTCGCCGTGCATTCGACCGCCGACGCCCATGCGATGCATGTGAAGCTCGCCGACGAATCGGTCTGCATCGGCCCGGCCCCGGCGCGCGACTCCTATCTCAACATTCCCGCCCTGCTCTCGGCCTGCGAGATCACCGGCGCCGACGCCGTGCATCCCGGCTACGGGTTCCTCTCCGAGAACGCCCGCTTCGCCGAAATTCTCGAGGAGCACGGCATCACCTTCATCGGCCCCAAGGCCGAGCATATCCGCCTGATGGGCGACAAGATCGAAGCCAAGCTGACCGCCAAGCGCCTGGGGATTCCCTGCGTGCCCGGCTCCGACGGCGCGATCACCGGGGAACGCGAGGCGCTGATCGCCGCCGAGAAAATCGGCTATCCCGTGCTGGTCAAGGCGGCGTCGGGCGGCGGCGGCCGCGGCATGAAGGTCGCGAACGACAGCCACGAACTCGCGCAAGCCATCGTATCCGCGCGCACCGAGGCCAAGGCGGCGTTCGGCGACGACACCGTCTATCTCGAAAAATATCTGCAAAAGCCGCGTCACATCGAGATTCAGGTGTTCGGCGACGGCAAGGGCGAGGCCATCCACCTTGGCGAGCGCGACTGTTCGCTGCAGAGGCGCCACCAGAAGGTCTGGGAAGAGAGCCCCTCCCCCGCGCTCAACGACACGCAGCGCGGCGAGATCGGCGAGATCTGCGCCAAGGCGATGCGCGAAATGCAATATTCCGGCGCCGGCACGATCGAATTTTTATACGAGAACGGCGGCTTTTATTTCATCGAGATGAACACGCGCATTCAGGTCGAGCATCCCGTGACCGAGGCCATCACCGGCGTCGATCTCGTGGCCGAACAGATCCGCGTCGCCGCGGGTTCGCCGCTGTCGCTAAAGCAGGAAGACGTCAGTTTTATCGGCCATGCGATCGAATGCCGCGTCAACGCCGAGCATCATTCGACCTTCCGCCCGTCGCCCGGGCGCATCGCCTATTACCATCCGCCGGGCGGCGTCGGCGTGCGCGTCGATTCGGCGGTCTATCAGGGCTATTCGATCCCGCCCAATTACGATTCGCTGATCGGCAAGCTGATCGTGCACGGCCGCAACCGCACCGAGGCGCTGATGCGCCTGCGCCGCTCGCTCGACGAATTCATCGTCGACGGCGTGGACACGACGCTGCCGCTGTTCCGCACGCTGGTGCGCAACGCCGACGTGCAGAACGGCATGTACGACATCCACTGGCTCGAACATTTCCTCGCGACCGGCGGCATCGAGCCGAATTTTTAAGCCGTCGCGCCACGACAATCGCGGCGGCGCGCTTGCCACTTAAGATTCGGCGGTCTATAGAACGTCGCGTCACGCTCCCTTCGTCTAGCGGTCTAGGACGTCGCCCTCTCACGGCGAAAACAGGGGTTCGATTCCCCTAGGGAGCGCCAAGAAAATCAATTAATTGCGATCAGGATTCGCGCTTGGCGACGCGCTCGATTTATGGCGCCACGCGAGCCGAGTCGTCGGAGCGTGAAAGTCACTATTTGGTCGCTATTGGAGCGTTTTAAATTGAGCGCTAGACTTGGAAATGGCCAACCAGTTTCGTCTCGCGACATTCAATCTCGAAAATCTTGACTACTCGGCTGCCCGCCGCGCCGTTTTCGAGCGCCGTCTTGGCGTTCTAAAACCTTTGTTGAACGAACTCGCGGCCGATATTCTTTGCCTGCAGGAAATCAACGCGCAGAAAACGGCGGACCATGACAGCAGGAGTTTTCTCGCGCTCGATCGGCTCTTCGCCGGCAGACCCTATGAGAACTACCATCGCGCGACGAGCGTGAGGCCGGGAACGGCCGCGCCGGCGGATGTCCACAATCTCGTCATCGCGAGCCGCTGGCCGATCGTCGAGCATCGCCAACTGTTTCACGACATCGTCGCGAAATGGAGCTGGACGCCGCCCGCCGAGGGCCGTTCGACTCAAGGACCGGTCGAAGTCGCCTGGGACCGGCCGCTGCTTTACGCCTGCATTGCGTCGCCAGACGGCGCGCCTCTGCACATAATCAATCTGCATCTTCGCGCGCCGCGCGCGGTTCCGCTTCAAGCGGATGGGGCGACAGGCGGCGACTCGAGCCGAAGCTTCGTCGAGGGACAGTTCCTCGCCGCCCAGAAACGCGAGGGCCAGGCACTCGAGGCGCGGCTGCTCGTGGAACGCTTGTTCGATGCGGACCCGGCGGCGCGCATCGTCGTCTGCGGCGATCTAAATTCGCGGGAACATGACTCGCCCATGCGAATCCTGCGCGGCGCCCGCGACGAGGATACGCCGCGGACAATACCCCGAATCCTGGTTCCGCTCGCCGAGCGGGTGGACGAAGCGCGCCGTTTCTCCGTCGTGCATGGCGGACGAAAAATTCTGCTTGATCATATTCTCGCGTCGCCGGCGCTGGCGGCCGCCTGCTCCTCCGTCGTCATATTGAACGAGGGATTGCAGGATGAGGTCACCGCGCAAGAGCCGATCCTTGGCTCGCTTCACGCGCCGGTGATGGCGTCGTTTATCTCGTAACGGCGACGACGGCGGGCCGGCTACGCCTCCAGCGCCGCGCCGCCTTCGAGCGTGGACGCCGCCCCCGCCGTCACGACTTTCGCGAGGCCCGGCGCCGCGACCGCGAGATTGTCGGCGAAAAAGCGCGCGATGGCGATGCGCCTGGGCTCGCCCGACGCCGCGCCCTTGGCGAGCAGGGTTCCGCCGCGCGCTAGCGCGAACAGCCGCAGATAGGGCGTGGCGCCGGCCAGCGCCACGCGCGGCTCGGCGCTCTCCATGAAACGGCTCGCGCTCTCGAAAGCCGCGACCGCTTCGCGCAGCGCGCCGAACTCCGCGGCGCTTTCGGCGCTCGCGCGCATGTCGTCGATCTCGCGGGTCAGCGCGGCGCCGCCGGAGAGTTTCAGCTTGCGCGTCACGAGGTCGATCGCCTGAATGCCGTTGGTGCCTTCGTAGATCGCGGCGATTCGCACGTCGCGCAGCAGTTGCGACGCTCCGGCCTCCTCGATGAAGCCCATGCCGCCGAAAACCTGCACGCCCAGCGACGCCACCTCATTGCCGATATCGGTGGAAAAGGCCTTGGCGATGGGCGTCAGCAGACCGGCCCGCTCACGCTTCCGCGACGCCTGCGCCGGATCGGCCTCGCGCTTGGCGCGGTCGAGCGAAACAGCCGTTTCGTAGCAGATCGCCCGCGCAGCCTGGGTCAGCGCGGTCATGGTCAGGCACATGCGCGCCACGTCGGGATGTTGGACGATCGGCGCCGCCCCGCCGCCTTCTCCCCGCCCCTGCCGGCGCTCGCGCGCATAGGCGAGCGCTTGCTGCGTCGCCCGCTCGGCCAGCGCGACGCCCTGGAGACCGACCGCCAGCCTTGCGTTGTTCATCATCGTGAACATGCAGGCGAGGCCCTTGTTCTCCTCGCCGACGAGAAACGCGGTCGCGCCGCCGGCATCGCCATAGACCATGGTGCAGGTGGGCGAGCCGTTGACGCCGAGCTTGTGCTCGATCCCGGCGCAGCGCAGATCATTGCGGCGGGTGAAGCCGCCCGAGGCGTCGGGCAGAAATTTTGGGGTCAGAAACAGCGAGATGCCGCGCGTGCCGGGCGGCGCGCCGGGCAGCCGCGCCAGCACGAGATGCACGATATTGTCGGATAGATCGTGCTCGCCATAAGTGATGAAGATTTTTTGCCCGAACAGGCGAAACGAGCCGTCGTCATTGCGCTCGGCCCTGGCGCGCAGCAAGGCGAGATCGGAACCCGCCTGCGGCTCGGTAAGATTCATCGTGGCGGTCCATTCGCCGGAAATGAGCNNATGTTGGCGGCGTTCCAGATCTCCGTGCAGGCGGCGTTGAGAATAGCCGGCAGGCCGAGACCGCCATATTCGGGGGCCGCCGCGAGCGAATTCCAGCCGCCGGCGATCCATTGCGCATAGGCGTCGCGCCAGCCGGGCGGCGTCGTCACCGCCCCCTCGAAAAAACGCGCGCCGGCGCGGTCGCCGATCCTGTCGAGCGGCAGCAATTGTTCTTGCGCGAATTTCGCCGCCTCGGCCAGGGTCGCCTCGGCGACGCCATCGCCAAGATCGGCGTAGAGCCCGTTCGCGCCGAGCGCCCCGTCGCCAGCGGCCAGCCGGAGCGCGAAAAGCATGTCGTCGAGCGGCGCGCGGTAGGACATCGAGGCTCCCCTAACGAATCATCGTTCCCTAAAGTGTAGCGCGTCCGCGGTTCGCGATCAGCCCGCCGGCGAACTGTCGCGAAAGAGACTCAATCCGCGCCTAAACGGTCTCGTTTAATCTGTTCGCCGCGAATATGGGCGACGGCTTTTGTCCCCCGCGCCAACGACAAAACCGAGAGAAAAATCTTCACTCCGCGAAGACGCGCGATAGCAGGTTTTTCTAGGTGTCCAGCATATTTGCCGCGAACCGTCGCACGCGCCTGTGCTTGACAAGGCGGTCGAAAAAGAATCCCATGATTTCGTGTGGAGTTTTGGCTCCCGCCTCGTGGATGGCCGATAATTGTCCCACAAGAAAAACAACAACCCTATGGTAGTAAGAGGAATCCCAACGATGAAAATAAGCGCCTTTGTGACGGCTATCGCGATCCTGGCTGGCGTGGCCGGCCCGAGCCTGGCCTTCGACCGCAGCGCTCCGACGAGCAGCTCTGTTCAGCGCATCAGCTGCGACATCAAGGATGACGACAAGCAGGCTCGCTGCATGCAGAACTGCGACGACACCTATATCAAGGCGAGCCAAGCCTATAAGGAAGGCAAAAACAGCGCTGAGGTCAAGGAAGAGTCCGCGGCCGACAAGAAGGTCTGCGAAAAGGCCTGCGGCTGCTGATTTCGCCTCGCCCGACGCGGCGAGGGTTTTGATTGACGATCATGCTGAGGCCGCCTTCGGGCGGCCTTTCGCATGAAGGGGCGGCGGCTGCTTACGCCGCCTTGACCTTAGCCTTTGCCATCAGATCGACGAAGCGCTCGAACAGATAGTGGCTGTCCTGCGGCCCGGGCGAGGCCTCGGGATGATGCTGCACCGAAAAGGCCGGACGGTCGGTCAGCGCGATGCCGCAATTGGAGCCGTCGAACAGCGAGCGGTGCGTCTCCCGGGCGTTGGCCGGCAGGCTTTCGCGATCCACCGCGAAACCGTGGTTCATCGATACGATCTCGACCTTGCCGGTCGTGAAGTCCTTGACCGGATGATTGGCGCCATGATGCCCTTGCGGCATTTTCTTCGTCTTGGCGCCGACCGCCAGCGCCATCATCTGATGCCCCAGGCAAATGCCGAAGGTCGGGATCTTGCTCTCCAGCAAGTCGCGAATCACCGGCACGGCGTATTTGCCCGTTTCGGCGGGATCGCCGGGACCGTTCGATAAAAACACGCCGTCGGGACGCAGCGCCAATATGTCCCGCGCCGTCGCCGTCGCCGGAGCGACCACGACCTCGCAGCCGGCGTCCGCCAGCAGACGCAGTATATTGCGCTTGACGCCATAGTCGATGGCGACCACGCGGAACCCGCCCGCGCCGTCGCGCGCGCCATATCCCTCGCCGAGCCGCCAACTGGTCTCTCGCCAGTCGAAGTTTTGCGTCGCGCCCACGGTCGGCACCAGATCCATGCCGTCGATGCCGGACCAGGCCGCGGCCTTGGCGCGCAAGGCGTCGATGTCGAATTTGCCGTCCGCGGAGTGAGCGATCACGGCGTTGGGCATGCCCTTGTCGCGAATGAGCGTCGTCAGCGCGCGCGTGTCGATGCCGTAAAGCCCGATGATCCCGCGCGCGGCGAGCCAGTTGGCGAAATGCCCTTGCGCGCGGTGATTGGAGGGGGCGGTGATGGGCGCGGCGAAAATGCCGCCGATCGCGCCGGCGCTCCTGGCCAGATCCACGGTCTCTATGTCTTCGTCGTTCGCGCCGACATTGCCGATATGCGGAAAGGTGAAGGCGACGATTTGCGCGGCGTAGGAAGGATCGGTGAGAATTTCCTGATAGCCGGTCATGGCCGTGTTGAAACAGACCTCGCCCACCGCCTCGCCTTGCGCGCCGACGCCGAACGCCTCGATGACCTCGCCCGAGGCCAGCACCAGCACGCCGGTGCGTCGCGGCGTCGTCCAACCCGTCGCTTTTTCTTGATCCACGCTCATGTCCGCTCTATTCCCAAGGGCCGGGCCGTCCAATGCGCCCCGGTGTAATATAATTGCCCGCGAAGTGGAAACCAAATGCGCGAGAAGATCACGGCCGACCTCAAGACGGCGATGAAGGCCGGCGACCGCGCCAGGGTCGACGCCCTGCGGCTCATCAACGCGGGGCTAAAGGATAAGGACATAGAGGCGCGCGGCGCCGGCAAGACATTGTCGGAGGACGACGTGCTGGCCCTTCTGCAAAAAATGATCAAGAGCCGGCAGGAGTCGCTCGACATCTACGAAAAGAACAACCGTCCCGAACTCGCCGACAAGGAGCGCTTCGAGATCGCGGTGATCTCCAGCTATCTGCCGAGCCAAATGAGCGAGGCCGAGGTCGCCGACGCCATTCGCGCGACGGTGGCGGAGCTGGGCGCGACCTCGATCAAGGACATGGGCAAGGTCGTCGCGGCGCTGAAGGCGAAATACGCTGGCCGAATGGATTTCGGCAACGCGAGCGCCGTGGTGAAGGCGGCGCTCACGGGTTGAGGGCGGATGAGTCGGTTTGAATTTCCGATTCAGACCAAACCCCATTTCCTCGGCCGAGCTGGAGCGCGGATCGGCGTTCGCGCGCCGAGTCTCGCCGCCCATCGCTTGAGCAAGATAATACATGCATGAAATCAAAGCCGAACGATCAGGCCCCGTATAGGATGAACTAGCCGACGTTCCAAACCTTAATCGATTACGTGTTGCGGATTTATCACACCTCTCCAAAAAGCGACTGGCGATGACCTCATGGAGTGAGCTTTTTATTCTAAGATCAGAATTCAACCTTTAATATGCGCTCAGTCGTTTGGGACGTTCGGCAGTGCCCGGCGATCGAATATGTGAGGCAGCAGGAGTTTTGCCATGAAAAAGATTCTATTCGCCGTCAGCGCCG
>PLAI01000209.1 GCA_003134075.1 Methylocystaceae bacterium
GCGATCTTCACCGCCGCCAGCCATGCGCAGAAGGCCGCCGATTATCTGCATGGGTTGCAGCCGCAGACCGACACCGCGCCCGCCGACGCGATGCAGGAGGCGGCGTAGCGATTGACCGAGGGAGAGGCCGCGCCGATCGACGGCGCGGCTTCTTTGCCGTGCGGGGAGCGGATTTTCGCGGGATGCGGAGCGCCGCGCTTGGACGCGGCCGGAACCTTGACAGGTGGTCGCCCACCTACCATCTGAAACCGAGCTGTATCAACTCGGGGTATGAAAGACCTTCGGATTATGGAAATCTCGCCAGAGAAAATTGCGGAATTGAGGATTAAGCACTTGGAGTTGATACAGGCTATAGTCGCTCGGCTCGCAAACCAAGGGGCTACCTTGAAAAACTACTGCATTACGGTCACAACAGCCGTCTGTGGGTTTGCGGTCACGTTGCAGCATCCCATTGTCGCGCTTCTGGCGCTTCTGCCCATCCTCACCTTTGCAGCTGTTGATACCAAATACTTGAGCACCGAGAGGCGTTTCCGCGCTCTTTTCGACCGCGTTCGACAGGAAGATTGGGCGATCATGCCATCCTTTGAATTTGATCACTTAAGTGTGCCCGAGGCCTCAATTTGGGCTACGTTTTTGAGTTGGTCGATTCTCGGATTCTACGCGCCGCTCGCCATAGGCGTTGTCGTCGTGATTGGGATACTAGGAGCTGTCTATGGGCGGAGTATTTGACCCCAACAATCCCTTTGACTCACTTCTCTACCGCGCCGGTCTGGCAAGCGCGTTGAGGGGAGAAGGAGCTTCGACGCTGCTCGGCGGCGCTATACAAGCGAAGAAGCGCAAAGCGTTTTTTTCGTTTCACTACGACGACATTATGCGCGTCAATAACGTACGTAAATCATGGGAGTTTATTGAAAAAGATTCGTCGGCGAGCCTTGGATTTTATGATTTCTCCCTTTGGGAGAGCCGGAAGCGAACTGGTGATAACTCTCTCAAAAATCTTATCCGTGACGGCGTTCAAAACACTTCTGCGGTTTGTGTTTTAGTGGGAAATGAAACAGCCCTTCGTCGCTGGGTAAGGTATGAGATTGCTCGCGCAGTTGTCGACGGCAGAGGTCTCCTTTCCGTTCATATCAATGGCATCAACCACCATAAGGAGCGGATTCCGCACCCAAGGGGAGTTAATCCGCTCGCTTGTATGGGGGTTGGGAAAGAGCAGTCCAACGCGCTTATGACTCCACAATACTACCTTTACGAGCTTCGGTCGACAGGTTGGGTTCGATATGCAGACTACGTGCAAGCCGTGCAGTTGCCGCCTTACTTAAAAGACCCCGCGCCGGGTTGGATAACATTTTTATCCGCAGGAACGGATGAATACGATTATGCGGCACAGGACGGTCATAACAACATCGGTATGTGGATAGACCGGGCCGCGAAGAAAGTTGGCCGGTAACGCGGCTTGGCCACGTTTATGAAGAGAAAAGGAATGGATTTTGCGGTTTCTTGGCTAGTGATCATCGGGCCGATCTTGATCGGTGTAGCCGGTGTCATTTGGTATGGGAGCGGGCCGACGCCCGCGCTCTGGGTAGGCTTCGCTGGAACCATATTGCTGATACTTGCCGGTACGCTACAATTGCAGCAAGCCATATGGAAATCGCAAGCCTCCGAGCCAATTCAACAGCCTGAGTTGGGTCGCGCACCGGCATTGACCGCCGAGTCACCCAATCTTGCCCCTACCTCCAAGCGAATCGGGGGGTCAATTGTGCGCGCCACCTACGTCCGCCTGCGGATCAAGAATGTTGGCCGTGCAACGGCGAGGCATTGTTCGGCGCGACTCATCAAGATCGAGCGGCAGAATCAGAAAGGCAGTTATACTGAACTGCCGTATACAGACACGTTGGATATGGCGTGGTCGAACAAGGCCGAACACGAGTCTCGCATCTCTGACATTCCTGCCGGTAGCAGCGATAATCTTGACATTGTGTTTGCTATTGATGGAAGCGACCAACTATATTTAGCAACAATTATTTTTCCGAACTATCCGAATCTCATGCGGGCGAGGGGAGAATATCGTTTTACGATGGTGGTTGGGGCCGAAGAGGCTTTGCCATCTACGGTGCAGCTCCGAGTCCATTGGGGCGGCGGCATTGAGGCACTAAGCCTCCCGGCTGATCCAGTGTCTGTGCAATGAGCAAAATTCAAGGATTCTGTGGCTACAAAACGGCCCTGATCTTTCAGCGCTTTTCTGTCGCAAAAATCAGGTGCAGAATCACACCATGGTCGACGGCAGCGCTATCGCTCTGGCCGCAACCGATTAATCCGAGCGGCATACGCTCGGCGGAAAAGGGGTTTTTATGCCGTTTATGATGCTGGACTGGACGTTCTCGCCCCCCGATTATTTTGAGGAGCCGATCGAGATTTCACGCCAAGACTACACGATGACGATCGCGGACGGCCAAGTGCACGCGAAGATCGATTCCACGATTTATGAAGCGAAGCCCGAGATGCGTGCTGAGTTGCATGACGCTTTGAATGACAGATTTCTCGGCGTGCAACTGCTCACTCATCGCGCCTATGAACTCTCGCGTCCGAATGTGACCCGAGTGCACCCGGACGGCCGCAGGGACGTTTTTGCCGAGATCGAACCGATGAGCATAAGGGTCTCGATGGGCGCGGTAGATTTTCGGCGGACCGACAAGGACGGAAATGTCATTGCTGATTCAAAGCAAGAACGCATAGACAAGAAAAAGAGCCTCGCGGAGCTGATCGCTGCCCACCGCGCAAAAGATACACTCTTGGACTCGCTGCTTTGCAGCCAGACGGCGGCAATCCGTGATCCCAATAACGAGCTTGTGCATCTCTACGAGATTCGCGATGCTCTCTGCACGAAGTTCAAAGGTGAACACCCAACGCGAGCGGCGCTCGGCATCGGCAGGACGGAATGGTCTCGTTTCGGAGCCCTCTGTAACGACGAGCCGTTGCGGCAGGGGCGGCACCGTGGCCAGAAGGCCGGGGCGCTCCGAGATGCTACGGAAAGTGAATTGATCGAGGCACGCGGAATCGCACGAGCCATGATCGAGGCATACCTCCAATACTTGGAGGCTCCCGGTCCATAATGAGCCGCCGTTACATCAAAGCCGGATTGGATCGCTAACCCTTCGCCTTGAGCGTCCGCCGCAGCGTCGCGGGATCGATGCCGACCATTCGCGCCGCGACCGCGCGGCCCTTGCCCTCGGCAATCAGCCGCCGCGCCAGATCGAGCTTTTCAGGCGTCAGGATGACCGGGCGGCCGACATGCTTCCCACGTCGACGCGCGGCTTGCATCCCCGCCTTTGTCCGCTCCCGGATCAATTCCCGCTCGAATTCCGAGAACGCCGCGAACACGCCGAAGATTAAACGCCCCTCCGGGCGCGTCGTGTTAATGGCGGCCCCTTCGCCGGTGAGCACCTTCAGGCCGACGCCCCGCGCCTTCAGGTCTTCCACTATCCAGACCAGCTCAGCCATGGACCGCCCGAGCCGGTCCAGCTTCCAGACGTGCAGCACGTCCCCCGGCTGACACGCGGCAAGCGCAGCGATAAGGCCGGGACGGTTCACCGCCACGCCGGACAACCGGTCTTCGTGCACGACCTCGCAGCCAGCCGACCGCAGCGCGTCCTGTTGCAGGGCTAGGGTCTGATCTTCCGTGGAGACGCGGGCATAGCCGATTTTCATGGCCGGAATTATGCGCGTACCCTTATGCGCGGTCCAGCCCTCGTTTTTTCAAGGGCTTGCAGGGGCGGAATCCGCCGCGCAAAAGGGTTCCTTTTTGCGCGGCGCGTTTTCACCTTGGAGCAACCTATTGCGTGCGGGGGGCAGGACACCAGTCCTGCCCCCCGCACGGACGGCTGATGCTCACCGTGCTTGGCGGGCTTGCCGAGTTTGAGCGCGACCTGATACGGGCCCGCATGACCGAAGGCCGAGCCCGTGCCAAGGCGCGCGGGCAGAGCTTGGGGCGACCGTTCAAGCCGCATCAGCGGCAGGAGGCCATCAGGCGGCGCGACGAGGGCGGCGAAACGCTTGCCGAGATTGGCCGCAGCTACAATGTCAGCGGCGCGACGATTTCGAGGCTTGCATGACCATTTGAGCCAGCGGCTATTGCTCTTCTCTCTGCGACCATATATGTGTTGTCCATTGGGACAACGGAGAAGACGCACGGAGATCGCAGATGTCAAACATTCACAATCGTTTCCCAAAGAGAACCACTTGGGGCGATTTTTCGCAGCGGCTTTGCAAATTCTACAGGGTTCCTTTCGGCTCAAGCTTTGCCTTGGTGGGGCGCAATCAGCGGCGTGTTCGGGATGACAAGCTCGTAAGTAGAAAGCTAATTACAGCCGCGGTAATTCTCCGAAGGCCGCGACAGACAGTTCGGCAAATGATCGACAATATTGAAACGATGCTGGCAACACCTCCTGCGCATCATGGCTGGGAAATTGAAGCTAGAGACCCTCGAAATCAAAAAATTGACCCAAGAACTCATTTGGCAACGTGGAGGGCGATGGAACCGGCACTTACCGCTGCGGAACGTGAGGCAAAGCGGATGCGCAAAGACGAGATCGAGAATTTTATACGCCCACTCGCTGCCGGGTATATTGCAGAATTGGAGGAGGGCTTGGAAGAGCCAGAAAATAAGGTGCCGACTGCGTTACTCGCGGAGTTAGTTGAACATTACGGTGTTGGCGATATAAGAGCCGCAATTACGGAACTACGCATCTGAGACTTCGAATAAACTGCGCTTCCCTTAGATTCGTCGCAGCTATAACGTGTAAGGCTGGACGAGTCTGAGGCTCACCAAATAAAGGAAAGCGGAACGTCTCAGAGTCCGGCTCGGGTTCCATAATGGCGTTTCCGCGAATTTCGGGCGTCCCCGCGCGCAAGAGCGCGGGTGTAGTGAAGTGCACGGAGCCGCAGGCGCGTCTCCGCCCTTCGGGCTTCCATCCCTGACGCGCCCCGACATCAACGGGGATACAATGATAATGGCATCACTGTATAATGGTATCATCGCGCGGGGCGTTTCAGGCGTCTCTCATGGCGGATAAAGCGCCCACGCGGCTCTAATTCCCGCGAAAAATCACAAGTCTCTCGACGAATCAGCAAAATCTCGGCAGCATGGCCGGATGCGCGGAGTGATTTGCGCCGCGCATATCCGCAATCTTTTGGGAGAACGAGAAGCCCAGAAACGCAAAAACCCGCCACGAAGGGCGGGCTTTATTGTCGGCCGAGGCCGAGGAAATTCGTTGTGTTGCAACTCCGAAATTCCCCGAAATCGAGCCTTCTGTCAAGCGAAAACAGTGTTTTCGCTAACGGGGGCGTTTGCGCCGGTTTTAGCCCCTTTCCGAGGCGGTTTGAGCGATCAAACCGAAGGAGAGGCCATGTCTTTTGCTCGATCAATTCCGAATCATTTGCGCCGCCGCCGTGAGAAAGTCTTTGGCGACGGGCGACCGCAACCGCTCGACCGCGAGGCCAAGTTGCGGATCATGACCCGCGCCCGCGCCCTCAAGCAGCGCACCGCGAAGGGAAAGCATTACGGCCAGCTCACGGCCAAATGCCTCGACGTGCTGGAGGCGCTGTTGTGGAGCTTCCACAATGCGCGCAGCGGGCTTTGCTTCCCGTCGCTAGAGAAGATCGCCGAAAAGGCCAAAGTTGCGCGCTCGACGGTCTCCGTGGCGATTAAAGCCCTTGAGGACGCCGGACTCCTGTCATGGGTCAATCGCATCGTGCGCGTGAAGGACAGCGCCCTCGACCTGTTCGGCCATTGGGTGAACCGCTGGCGGATTTTGCGCACCAGCAACGGCTATCAGTTGTTCGACCCGCTGACCGCGCGAGGCCACAACAGCGCGGGAATAAGGGCTCATTCTTCTAAGTCCGAAATTCCGGCAGGAAATACGATTCAAGATTCTATTCCCTCTATAACGCCCCCTGCCCTACCCGTTCTCGACCCTGAAACACCCCTCGGAGCCGCCCTCTTGCGTTTTGGACAGACTCTCGGAGCCATTTAGGAAGAATGCGGAGCCGCTTCGCGGCCTGTGTGCGTGCGCCACCTGCGCCCCTTCGGGGCGCGGGCGCACCGACGCGCTTCGCGCGTCGTAAAGAGGCTATG
>PLAI01000004.1:0-5385 GCA_003134075.1 Methylocystaceae bacterium
AGCGCGGGTGTCTTGGCATTGCGACCAGCTTCGCAGGGTAGCGTGCGGTTTTGAACAGAACGTGTGGCATCCCCTAATTGACGAGTGAGGCAACTGGAAAAGGACTTTGAAAGATGCGGCCGCGACCGTTCTTGGCGATGTTTTGTATTGGCGCCATCACGCTGTCTCAGGGCTTACATGAGGAGGAAGTGCAAGCGAAAACAGGAAAGAAAACGGATAAGAGCGGCTGGCGATTGGATTTCGAGGAAAACTTTGAGCAGGCGATCGGAGGGGAAACCGCGCCCTGGAAAAAGGTGGCTCCAGGGAAGACGGACCCCTTTGACGATGATGGCCCGTATTTTCACGCTATCGGTGGGACGGATTTCGTCAAGCAATTGGAGTCGTTCGACACCTACCGCCAAACATTTCGGTTTGGGAAGGAGGGATGGCTGACTGCGGAACTTTCAGCGCGCGACCCGGACAAGCAAGGCGGGCCCAAGAACCCGCCTTCTCTGACGAATGCCAAAATTGGTGGACAGTCGGTTGGCCTGCTTAGGGAGCCCGATCACCATGGGGGGATATTAATTCGGTCTACCCGATCTTTGCCGGCCCAATACCGAATCGAGTATTCGCTGGTTGCGATTGATTTCGGCGGCAGTCGCCACGGCCTTTGGAACAATTCGGAGCGACCTAACGGCTACGCGGAAAAGGAGGCCAAAACACGCCACCCGTGGCCGTTCGGTCAGAGCGATGAATTTTCAAAACCCTATGCCGACTGGCTAGATGTTAGATTTGCTAACGGCTTTTATTTTCTGGGCATTGTGGATTACCCGAATCCATTCCCGCGTAACAACGTATTTATTCACACGCATCGCAAGGTTGTGATGGACAGTTACAACGTGAATGAAAAGGCGACTTTTGAAGCGTGCAACCCCATGGAAAAAAAATACTACATTAGCCAGGACAACGCCGTGAATATGTTATTTCTATCCCCTGGCGAGCTGCGAGAGAGCCAGTCCGTCGCCGAAACCGAGTGTGGAACAAATTATGGTGTCGAAAACGGCCATTCGCCGGTCGTTTCAGCCGTGCAGTTGCAGACGGAGCTGATGCCGGCGCAAAAATACCGCTTTGCAATCGAGCGCGATGAAACAGGCTATACTCTGGAGATCGAAGGTAATTTCCGCTTCGTGGGGGAAAAGACCTACCGCTACCATCGTGCCTTTCTCCAGGACCATCATCCGATCTGGCATTATAACCAGACAAGCGAAGAGTATGATGGATCTTACGACCACTCGTGGACCTATGAAGGCCCCTTTGGCAAGCTGGAAATGGCTCATACCTGGCGTAAAGATTCGGCTTACCCGGATTTCTTTATTATTGGCGATCCCCACACTAATTACTACGAAGGCTCCGCCGCGATAACTAATATTAGACTATACTACAGAGAAGGAAGATAAATAAAAAAACAACAGACAGTTGCCACATTCGGTCGGCTCGCCATGATCCGCCTCACCCTCAGCGAAAAGCCGCTCGCGTCCCAAGCCCTGCTTTTGCTGTCTCGCAGCAACCGCGAGCCGTCCGATCAACATCGCGGGAATGACGGGGATAATGCGGGTCAGAGCAACGTCGAAATCTCTTCCGTCGTTCCGAATTGCTTGACCCAGCGCCGCCGCCGCCGTCGGACCTAAACTGCCAAAGTAGTGCTAAAGCGCGAACGCCGGCAATGGTCTCGTCATCGTTGAGATTCGGGGGTGATCGCGAAAGCCGTTTCGACGTCGCCGGCTTTCAACCCGTGCAGAATGAAACGGATCGACGTGTGCGCGGGTGCATTCTTCCAATCGATCGCAAAGGCCTCGTTCGGCGTTTGCCGATGAACCCGGATCAACGTGCGGATGCCAAACCGCTTGATATCTAAGTAGTGTCAGCTAACAGCTGTCAGCTGACATCTTTGGCGTGCGTCACGAAACCTTGGCTCCGCCTTGTCAAACGCGGCAAATCGGAGCACCTTTGCATCCGAAGCGGGGCCCATCCGGCGAATCCGATCGCGGTAGGGACGCTCATTGCTGAGCGCCCCCCGCGCAGATCTGTACTCGCGGAATTTCCGCATACGGCTCCTACATCGGGTGTTTGACGGCGAAGCGCGTCCGTGGCTATGGATGAAGGATTCGCGGCCCCGGGAGCAATTCGTCGGCGATTTCGCGAACGAACTCTGTGAGCGTGTCGGCCTTTACATTACCGATGACCCGAGCAATGACGTTGCCCTTGCGGCGCACGGCACCGACAACGATCGCCTTGCCAGCGCCACCGGTCCCGTTCGATCCCTCGATCATCTTGATGGCCCGATTGATGGAGAGTTGGACGCTGCATACGTCCTCGTCGCTGGCCGTCATCGTGCTCATGAATCCCCTTACATGGAGAGTTTCGTGTCAAGGGGTGTGAGTGCTCGGTCCAGGGCAATCGCTTCGGGTTAATTTAGGCGGCGTTGTGTGGAAGGATATGATTCATGGGAGGCTTCGATGATTCGGAGCCCCCGCGATGGTTTTTCCTGTTCGATCCACCTCCTTGCTCGACCATTTTTCGGCCCTGTCGGATCCGCGCCAGCGCTGGCGCGTGGTGTATCCGCTGCCCGAGATTCTCCTGCTGGTGCTCTGCGCCACCCTGTCCGGCATGGAGGATTTCGTCGAGATCAGGCTGTGGGGCGAGGAACGGTTGGATTTTCTGCGGCGTTTCCTGCCCTACGAGCGCGGGTTGCCGGCGCATGACACGCTCAATGACGTGATCAACGCGCTCGACGCCGAGCTGTTCAGGAACTGCTTCGTCAGTTGGGTCGAGAGCTTGCGCGACGGCGACCCGGAGGTCATCGCCATCGACGGCAAGACCTCGCGACGCAGCCATGCGCGGGCCAAGGGTCGCGAGCCGCTGCATCTTGTCTCCGCCTGGGCCGCCCGTCAGCGTCTCGTGCTCGGTCAGGAGGCCGTCGACGTGAAGTCGAACGAGATCGTCGCCATTCCGCTGTTGCTCGAACGGTTCGAACTCAAAGGCGCGCTCGTCACCATCGACGCCATGGGGACCCAGACCAACATCGCGGAAAAGATCGTCGCGCGCGGCGGCGACTATCTGCTGGCGCTGAAGGCCAATCGGCCGCTGCTCCACCAGGACGTCGCAGCCTTCTTCGACGCGCCGCCGGCGGACATGCTGGAGGCCCGCGCATGATACGACGGACGGCGATCATGAGATCTCCGCCGCCCGCCAGCAGGTAGGAGCGGTTGTTTGCGTAAAGGCCGCCGGCATGAAGGAGGCTTGGCATCTGGCCGCCAGCGACGGCGCGCTCACCGCTTCCCAGATCATCAAACTCTATTCCAAACGATGGACCATCGAACCCAGCTTCCGCGACAGCAAGGATCTGCGCTTCGGAATGGGCATGAGCGCGTTGAGGATCGACGATCCCCAACGCCGCGACCGTCTCTTGCTCCTGAATGCCTTCGCCATCCTGTTGTTGACGCTCTTGGGCGCCGCTGGCGAGAGCCTCGGCATGGATCGTCAACTGCGAACCAGCACCGCAAAGCGCCGCGTCCATTCCCTGTTTCGGCAAGGCTGTTTGCTCTATGACCTTATCCCAAACATGCCGGAAGCCGCGCTGCGCTCGCTAATCGCGCGATTTCAAGACCTTCTAAGCCAAAATCCGACTTTCTCTCAGGCCTTCGGCTTCGTCTGAAAATGAGGGGATACGTGAGGTCATCGTGTCGAGGCGTGCAAGCGCCTGGGCATGGATACTTTCGAGTGCTCGCTTGTCGATATAGACGCGAAAGGAGCTCGCATGATGGAGATCGCCGAGAACCTGGACCGCGCTGAACTAACGGCGCTTGAGCGTGACGAGCATATCGCCGAGTGGATTTTGTTGGCTGATAAGCAGGATGGAGTTTTGTCGCAAGTTACGACGAAACTAAGTTCAAGGGGGCGCGATGGTGAAGGCCGTCCTGAAAGCGGCGTCCGCTTGGCTGCTCGCGAGCTTGGTATCGACAAAGACGACGCTCACCGCGCCGCCAAGGTTGCCGGCCTGTCCGACGAGGCGAAGGCTGTCGCCAAGGAGTCAGAGTTCGACGACAACTGCTCCATCCTCCTGAAAGCAGCGAAGGCGACCGATGATGTTGCGTTCCTGCGAGCCGAGCACGATCGGCGCGAGGCCGAAAGGAACAGGAAGGAGGCCGAGAAATTCAATCGCGACACAAACGGCGTCATCGCCCTGACCGTTGCCGATGAGTTCGCCGAATGGATCATGGGGCGAACCGATCTTCATGAGTTGCCGACGATCATTTCGTGGATTCAGGGATCGAAACAGAAAGACGTTATCGCGGCGCTCAGAAAAAGGGCGGCGTGATGACAGCCATCGACATCCGATCACAGACCGTCGAGGCGATCTACGCGGCTTATGTCGCGAAACGCGATGAACCGAGTTGCGCAAACGCTCGTTGCGCAACTCGGTGATAGACTTTTTGATTTCCGCTTAGCGTCAAGGAGAAGCCGGACGTGATGGGCAGCTGGATTCACACTTCAGACGGCAGTTATTTACTGCATTAATGCATATATCTGCATCACGATCATGATCACGATCATGATTCGGCTCACGATCACGATCACGTTCATGGTCACGATCAAGACAGCCTGTCCTGGCCCTTTCCGCCTCTTTCCCGCAAATAGATTTACACTCTGAATGATGCGCATCATGCGCAGGCTCAATACCAAGCTCATGGCAACTAAATTGCTGAGCGTTCGCAGCCGCTGGCAACATGATAGGCAATATAAAAATATATAATACTGCTATTATCTGCGTCAATACTAATATATATTCATTTGATAGAAAAATAAGTTTATTATTTTTGACTGATATATGGTGATGCGCGTTCATTTCATTATCCTTTATTAAGTTGGTGATCATTATCAACTCGCGCAATGCATTTTGCGCGTGGCGCAAGCGCTCATATAATATCACGGAAGTTGTTCAATATGTGACGGGCCGCACAGGCTCAGAAATATGGCTTTCTGGCGCTTCCGCTTTCGTAACAGGCTGTTCTTCAACGGACTTTTGACGTGTGCCAGACTTGGGCGGCGTGACCGTCTATAGCCCACGGCAAAGACGGAGCTCTTGCGCCAGTGAATGACCTCGCCTATTCTTTAAGCAAGCGAACGGTTGCACAACCTTACGCCACGAAGCGGCCCGAGCGCGGATGTAGCGACGGGCTGCTTTTGTGTTTCCTGAGCGGCATTCTGAGCCGGCACTTGCTTTGGAATGGTGGCATGCCACAAGTAAGAAAATATCGTTATCGCGGTGTTCGCTCGGTGTTGTCGCGTATAGCTGGGCGTATCTTCCTCGGGTTAGCGCTGACCGGCGTCGCCGTCGACTTCGTC
>PLAI01000004.1:5399-5607 GCA_003134075.1 Methylocystaceae bacterium
TGAACGGAGGCGCAGGCATTAATCCCGCCAACTTCGTACACCAATTCTCCGCCCGAAACCCGAACATTGCCAATTTGCAGAGACTGGTTGAATGCTGCGTCGAGTGGGGCGAACGGGCCAACAATACACTTCAGAACGCCCGGGACACGGAATGCTGGGTTAGGCGTCGCGGGTTGACGGGACCCTTGCTGCTCGTCACCTCCCAGCG
>PLAI01000126.1 GCA_003134075.1 Methylocystaceae bacterium
GCGAAAAGGGGTCGCGGTTGGACGCGATTTGACATCTTGTCGCGAGGGGCGTCGGCAAAGGCTATTCCGCACTCGCGGACGCGCTGCGGGGCTATGGCGGCGGCTTGTCTCGGCCGGCCGGGAAGGTTCTCGCGCAAGGGCTCTCCGAAGCCGCGCCCGGCGAGGTCGATTCCGCGCTTAAAACCCTCGGCTAACTCCAGAGCAGGCGAGCGCCCTTTTGACCGCCGCGCAGGCGCGAGACGCCGAGTTCGGGCTTTTCCTCGCCTTCCCGCTTTTCACCGGCTGTCGGCTCACCGAGGCGCTTTCGCTCCAAATCGCGGGCGTTAATCTCTCGGAGGGCTGGGCTCGCGTGCTCGAAACCAAAAACGGCGAGCCGCGCCTTGTGCATTTGCCGCCCGTCATCGTCGCCGCGCTGTCGACGCACCCGCGAGGCCTGGAGCGAGTCGGAAAGCTTTTCAGGTTTGGCAAGAACGGCCGGCTTTACACATGGCTGGACGAAGCGGCGCGCGCGGCAGGCGTCGAGATTCCGCAGGGCGTCGCATTCCACGCCTTTCGCCATACGTGGGGGGCTTGGCTAAGGCGCTACGCAGGGCTTGATACCTCCGGGCTTGTCGCGACCGGGGCTTGGAAGTCCCGGCAAGCTGCGGCCGTTTACGAACACTCTGAGCAGTCCGAGGAAGCAAGAAAAGCGGACCTATTGCCGAATGTTTGGAGGCAGGAACTTTCCCTTTAGGGAAGTTTCCTGTGCCTGGGGTGTAGGTTCTTTCTTCTTGTCTATGTGGTTGTGATTGTCTAGCGTTTTGCTGTAGCAAATCCGTAGCATTTGCTAGACGCGCATCCTTATCTTTCAACGCCTTAGCTTTCCCACTTAGTGCGCCATTTGTGGGCGGCAGATCGACATCGCGATGAGTCTAGCCACATGCCCGCCCTTTGGCGTCGGCGTGCCCGGTCTGCCAATACCCGTCGATCGGAGCAATTTTCGCGTGGAACCGGCGCCCATCTGGAGAATGTCGGTTTGATGTTGAAGCGGTCTTTTGTAGCGATAGAGGGGGACCATGCAGACTGCGATGCGTGGCTGCGCGGGCCTGTTCCTTGGCGCGATCGTCGGGGCGCCGATCGGCGTTGGCCTCGGCTTTCTATGGACAACAATCTTCAAGACCAGCGACTTTGAGGGTTACAGCGGCATGCTCGTGTTCTTCACGTTTATGCCGCTCGGCGCGATCGTCGGAGCGATCGCGGGCGGCGTGCTGCTGGCGAGGGCTGGCGCGAAATAGAGGCTCTTATCACGCCGTCGCCGTCGCGCTGACCGAGGGCGCAGGCGGCGATAAAAAGTTTGAACAGGCGGACGGTCTCGACCCGGCGCCACGAAGCGGCCCGCCCCGATGTACGGTGGGCCGTTTTTGCGTGGAGCTAATGTTCCTGACGGGTTGGCCGCAAGCGGAACGACATGCAGGAATTCCAAGCAAATCGACCGCCGTCCATCGCGAAGTCGCCGTCGTCGACATATTCAGAGACGAGCTCGGCCGCCTTGCGCCATTCGTCGGCAGTCGGCGTCTCCCATATCGCTTCTGGCGCCCGCTCATCATTGGAAAGAGCGAAGATCGCTTGAACCACAACCGGATGTATTTGGCGGCTCAACCCCCACTCGCTTGGCGGGGCGAACGTCGAGCAAATTGCATTCCTCATCGTCGCCTCCTCTTGCGAGCGTCTCGCCCGGCGCGAGGCGCCTTGACGGAGAACATGGGGCTAATTACTCAGGCAACAAGTGGCGTCGAAGAGCCTTTCTTTCGTGCGATCGGTGCACCGCCGGGTTTGGGGCCGCGCATGGCGGCGCTAGCTGGAGCTCCTCGCCTTTAGGGCCTGTGGGCATGGTCAGCTTCTCCGATCAACCGGCGGGTGCCATGGAAAATACCAGAACGGGTCATAGGCTACGCCCTCACCCTTGCGATTGAGGCGATTTTCCAAAATTAACCGACGACAGGCTTCATTCACCTGCCGGCGGTAGCAGCAGTGTCCAAACAGCATTTCAGAAATATCTTCGTCTGTCAGTTTGAGCCTCGGGTATTTCCGCCCGATCAGAGATACAATGGCGTCGGCCAGTTCGGCATCGTTTAGTTCCATGAACAGCCCCTGCTTTGCGCCAAGCATAGCAGGGGAAGTGCCCGGCGCGAGCGCCCGTCAAGGTGGCAAATTTTGAACCGAGCCGCCCCCCGCTACTCGACACTCTCGGCGTTGAAGTCTTCGATCGGGATGGACGCGGCCTCGGCTCCGGCCTTTCGCAGATTCACGCCGTGGCCTCCCCACAATCGCCGGCCTGCAATCCCAAGGCGTGGCGATGATGGCGTCGAGGCGCTTGCGGAAATTTGCCGCGGCCATGACGTGAGCGGCCGCACGAATGCGCGGCTTTAAGTGCGTTCAATGCGGTTTGCCAGTACGCATGGGCTCAATTCATATTTGCATGGACTTCAAGCGCCCTACATCCCGCCTGGGAATGAACCATGGGAGGGGGACATGAGGCGTCCCCCCGGAAGAGGAATTAAAGCGGTCAATGGGGGAATGGCGCGGAGTCGCCTGCAAAATATGTCGAAATCACTCATTCTGGCCGTTTGAAGTGCGAAGCGCGGGCATGGTGGAACGCGTGTGCGTTGGCGCACAAACATCTCCGTGTCCCGGCGCTAACTTCACGACATTGGAAAACAAGCCATGAAGAGAGACGGGGAGAAGCAAGATGTTAGCAACCATTAAGAACCCGATCTATCACGAGGCGGCTCTCATCACTTCGGGGGGCAAGCGGACGCCTCGGACGAACCTCTACCGTCCGGACATGACTCCCGAGATCGCCATTCACCCGCTGTCGACGTTCGACGTGAAGTTCCCGCGCCGTGTCCTGAAAAAGATCAGCAGCATTATCTTGTCCGATGCGGTCGCGGCATTGAGCGCCATCGCTCTGGTTCTTGCCTTTTCGGGCTACGTGGTCGCTTACATCAGCAGCCATCACCAGCACGCCCACAACTACGCGATGACGCCTACCAAATCCGTCGAGACGCGGGTCGTCGACCGCTCGTCAATCATGCCCAGGCCGGGGCCGGGAAGCGCCGGGAACATTAAGTCCGCGCAAGGGCGATAAACGCACCCTCGCCGCCTCCACTTGCCAGAATCCGCTCCCTGATGCGCGGCCAGCGATTTTCTCGCCCCCATCAATACGGCTCACGCGCCCGGATGTGCGGCGGGCCGTTTTGCGTTCGCCCCTTCGGGCCCGAAGCACCGCCTGTAAGCCTTTGCTATTTTGACGGCGCCACGTTTAGGCGAGGATCATTCCTTGGGTCGATGTAGTCGATGCCCCAAGGCCCTGTCGCGTTGATTTGCACAACCGAGTCTTCGTCGACAAAGACGTAATGAGCAACACCCGGCGGCATCGACGAGAAACTGCCAGCTGGCAGGGATTCAATGCTGGCGCGATCCGCCGCCGGCCCCATGCCTAAACTGAATTTGCCCGAGATGACCGTGATGACCTCGGGTTGCGGATGCGTGTGCGGGGCGATTTTGTAGCCTTTCGGCATCCTGATCCGAAGCGCAAACATGCCCTCCTTGGCCGGGTCGCCATACAGCACCGCCGCCTCTGCACCTGTTGGCAAGGAGGGGGGCACCGCTCCCCATTTGATGTCCTGCGGCATGAAAACCTTGTGCGTGTCTATCATTTCGGCCACAGCCGCCGAGCCAAAAGCGATAGCGACGCCGGCAATGAGGGCGAATAATGTGCGGTTCATGAGCTCCTCCTGTGAAGCAGCCTGATGCAGCAAGAACTTCTTTCTGACGCGGGTTCTTCGGCCAAGTCAGACTTGATTTGCCCCAAAGCACCAGACCGCTTCTTGCGCAACGGTCGACCTACCATGTAGGGCGCGCGCGGCTGAGCGGGCCATGAAGACGACTTTTTGATCCCGCTTCCTCGCGCAGGGAAGCCCGTCAGAGAATATTCGCCCGCTCGCGCTGCACGCCGCCCCCGCGATGACTTTAGCCAACATGGCCGCCCTTGGCGTCGGCGCGATCACCGCACCCCAATTCCGCCGCTCTATGCTCGCGCCAGTTTGGCGACATGTCGACGCGCTGGAACCGCACTCCGAGCAGATGGAACGGCCCGAGCGCGGATGTAGCGACGGGCCGCTTTGCGCTTAAGCGCGCCGAACGGCGTAGAAATGCGGAGGCGTGAAAAGCTCCGACTTGTCGACAGCGCCAAATAGCGCCATGTTTGAATTTGAACTCCGGCCGTCTGGCGAATTTCGTTTTAAGTGGGCTTTGGTTGGGGGTGCGGATAATGGAACCGGACAATTATTTTGATTTTTGGGCAACCGCGAAAAGGTATCTGGCTGTCGCCATTGCCGTCGCCGTCGGCCTTGGTGCTCCACTGCTCGTGGTTCTTAAATATGATGACATTGCTTATGGGATAGGACAGCTTGGCGACCGGCTATCGAAGGCGCAAATAGGATCGGTCAGTCTGGAATTCAGCGCAGGCGCCATCCAAAAGAATGTCCGAGCCGATTTATTTCAGCATCTGCATGGGGCCGACAAAATGGCTATTACGCAGGACATTTCTGCTTTGCGACCGGACACAGTGGTGCGCCTCCTCAGTGTCGGCGCTCTAGACAAAACATGCGATTTCGAGCTGCCGACGGTCGACATGGTGGACAATTACGCCGCTGATATTTTTTTGCATCAACGAAGTCTTGTCCACATGGATTTCGACGACGCCAAGAGAGATGCTGTTCTTGCAGAGGTGAAAGCGCGCGAACACGCAAGCGGCAGGAAATCCGACATCGGCTATCCGCTCCGATGCTACAATCTGGCGCTCACGCCGCATGGAATGGATGTGAAAACCGCGATCATTTATGTGTTCGGAGCAACTTTCGCCGACAAAGCCGAGACGCCTTCCGCTCCAGCGGCCGATAAGCCCCACAACGCCAAAAAATGAGCCGGTTCAAGAATGCCGCTTCTTTGAGCAAGCGAACGGTTTCCATTGACCAGACGCCAGGAACCGGCCCGCTAGGATGTACGGCGGCCGTTTTGGCGTTGGGGGATGATGCGACGAGAAAAACCCGGATCGACCCGATCGTACGAGGATCGACCCGGGCCGAACGTAATACGCGCCCTGAAATACGGAGCCCGCAGCGAAGGAGCGGGCTCATGAACCAGTCAAGGCTCGAAAAGTTTACGAAGGCTTAAGGCCGGCCCCGGCGACGCCTTGGGATTGCAGGGCAGCGCTTGACCATTAGACTCCCGCGACTGCCGACCATGCGGAGTGGTTGCGTCGGATGGTGTTTACGCCTCATGGGGTGCTCGCGTCTCGCACCGGGCGCTTCTCTGGCGGGAAGTGGCCGCCAGGGTCGTTAATCCACACGCAGGCAATCCCAAGTCGCTCTGCATAAGCGAGTGCTTGAAGAAGGGCATCGGCGGCCGGCAATGGTTGCGGAAAGGCCTCGGGATCGGGCGTCGCGCCGAATGTGCTGACGCTGACCGTGGCGAAGACCGGCGATTCGGCGTCCGCGTCATGGTGCACATGCACCTCCACAACGGGTCCGAACGGCAAAGCGCTTCGATGGTCGACGATTCTCGTCATTTGCGCTCCCTTTGCTCCCTGGCCAGTTCGAAACGTCCCCAACGAGGAACTGTAATACGATCCGCTGCGCCGTGCTCAAAGGGATTGCGGCACGTCGACCACGTGCCCGCGACGCCCATGGATTGCAGATCGGTGATTGTCGGGGAGGCGATGGTCATAAAACAACGGGCCTGAAGCCGGGCATGAATCGATTGCTGGGCGTTTCCGCGAATTTCCGATTTCTGCTTACCAAGCGCTTACCGAACCCTCCGGCTCGCGCTAACGGGCGGAATAACAGGCACATAACCTTTTGATTTAATTGGAGCGGGCGATGGGAATCGAACCCACGACATACAGCTTGGGAAGCTGTCGTTCTACCACTGAACTACGCCCGCGAAACCACGTCCAAGGCTTCAAGCTCGAACGCCCCTTTATAAGCGCTTCTCACGAATTTTCCAACTCGACCGCGGCCGGCCGGTCGGTATTTATGATGAGCCCGCGTCAATGTTCGACCAAAATGATCCACAAGACCCCGAAGCGGTCCGTCGCCATCGCGAAGCGCGGCGAGAAAAACGTCTTTGTCGGCGCTTGCATGACGCTCCCGCCCTCGCTCAGCGCCGCGAACAGTCGATCGACCTCGCCGTCATCAGCGAGGGAAAGCGTGAGCGAAAAGCCCTGAAAGCGCGGGCCTTCGGCGCCATGTCCGTCGGAGAGCAAAAGCGTCGAATCGCCAATTTGCAGCCGCGCATGCATCACGTTTTCGGCGATGGCGGGATTTGGCGGCGCGCCGTCGGGATTGTCCTTGAAGCGCACCCGCATGACAAGCTTCGCGCCCAGTGTTTTTTCGTAGAAGGCGATCGCCTCGTCGGCGCGTCCTTCGAAGAAGAGATAGGGCTGGATTTGCATGTTATATCTTTCTTGCTTCGCTTCGGCGCTTAAGCCTGCGCCAATCCCTGCATCGGCGCCACCCCAGCGGACTCCGGGAACACCTTTTCGCCCAAGGCCTGCGACGAAATCCCCAATTGGTCGGCCAATATGCCCTTCAAAATGGCGCGCAAATCCGTGGTCGGCGCGAGGTCGCGGCCCTGATAGAGCTGGTTCGCCCTCAGGCCCGGCCAATTGGCGACGACGCGTCCGCCCGCGACCGCGCCCCCGGCGAGGAAGGCCACCGTTCCCGTCCCGTGGTCCGAGCCGTTGGTGCCGTTTACGCGCGCGGTGCGGCCGAATTCGGTGATCGCGATGATGGTGGTGTCCTTCCAACGCTCGCCGAGGCCCTTTTCGAACTCCTCGAAGGCGCCGTCGAGCCCGGAAAGGCGATTCGCCAATTGGCCGGTTCCGGCGCCCTCGTTCTGATGGGTGTCCCAGCCGTCGAAGGCCAGCGCGGCGACGCGCGGCCCTTCCGGCGCCGCCAGCAACTTCGCCGCGCCGGCGGCCGCCTGGCGCATGCCGCCGGGAGAATCCATGCCGCCCTTGTTCTTCTTGGCCTCCTCGCTCATGCCGCCCTGCGTCGCCATTTTCTCGGTGTCGAGACCGGCCTGCAAGGCGGCGCCGAGAGCCGGATCGCGATGGACGTAGAGATCGAGCGCGCGCATGGCCAGCGCGTCGCCGGCGTTGGGAAGCCCCTGCGGCGCCCAGCCAAGCACCGGCGCCGGCCCGCGCATCACCAGGGGCGCGGTGACGCCGACTCCAAGCCCGCGCGCGGGCGCCCCGCCCGCCGCCGGCAACAAGGCGATCGCGCGGTTGAGCCAGCCGCTGTCAGTGCGGTTTGGACCGGGATAACCGCTCTCCAGCACATCCTGCCCGTCAAAATGCGAGCGGTCGCGGTAGTTGGTCGCGACGGCGTGGGCGACCAGCGCGCGTTTCTCCTTATAGAGGCGGGCGAAAACGGGCATCGCCGGATTGAGCGCGAAAAAGCCGTCGAGCGGAAGTCCGGCGTGGTCGCCGACCGCCGGCAGCGCCAGCGCGCCATGCAGCAGCGCGTAATCGGGATCGCCAATCGGCGCGACCGCCGTCAGACCATCGAGCGCGCCGCGCAAAATGATCACCACGACGCGCGGATCGCGCGCGCCCGCGGCGCTGAGGGCCTTGGGCGCGTACGCCGCCGCGAAGGAGACCGACAGTCCCCGCAGCGCCGCGCGGCGCGAGAGGATCGGCGCGGGAACGAGAAGCCTCATGCTTATCTCCTCTGGAATTCGGGCGACATGAACAGCAGCGCCAGCGCCTGCGGGCGCGACTCGGCGTGCAAGAGGGCGTCGCTCGTCTCGCGCGAGGCGGCGAGGCCGCAGACCGTATCCAGCACGCCAAGCGGCGCGCCATAGTCGCGCGCACGCTGCGCCATCTGCCAGGAGACGTCGAGCCGCAGCTTCATTTGTTCGGGCGAGGCCCAGACCGCCGTCGTGTCGGCATAGCCGTTCGGCCCCGCCGGCTGCCACAGTGGCATCCCCAGCGAATTCATAACGCCCAAAATCTGGCCGGGATCATTCGGCGTGAAGGCTGTCGCCCGCATCGCCGCGATCACGAATTCGTTCGGGTCACGAATCTTCGTCGGCGGCGCGCTCCAGGCGCGGTCATGCGTGACGAGCGCCGCCGCCACGACGGCGAGATCGCCGTCGCTGTCGCGAAAGGCTTTCGTCAACGCGTCGACGAGATCTGTCGGCGGCGCGTCGGCGACGAAATGGCGCGCGAGCTTGGTGGCGATATGGCGCGCCGTCGAAGGATGGCGCGCGAGATCGCGCAACGCCGCCTCGCCTTGCGCGCGGCCGGTCTGCGGATAATTCTTGCCGAGCAGATTATGCACGCCCGGCTCATGCCAATTGGCCTTGAACAGGAACGCGCCGGGTTCGCCCGTTTCGCTGCCGGCTTCCGCGAAACTCCAACCGGTAATGATGCGCGCCAGCGCCGTGACATCGGGCTGAGCATAGCCGCCGTCGACGCCGAGCGTATGCAGTTCGAGAATTTCGCGGGCGAGATTTTCGTTGAGTCCCTTGCCGTCGAAGCGGCCGGCGTTGGAGCCGGGACCGATCGACCGCTGGTTGTCGAGATAGAAAATCATCGCCGGATGCGATTCAACGGCGATCAACAGGTCCGAGAATTTGCCGAGCACATGCGGGCGTATCGCCTCGCGCTCAAAGGCGCCGGCGGTCGCCCGAAGACCCTGGCCCTTGGCGACCGACACCGCGAAATGATTCGACCAGAAGGCGACCAACCGCTCGACGAGGCCAGCCCCCGCTTTCATCTGCGCGTTGAAACGCGCCATCGCCTCGGCGCGAAACAGCCTTTGCTCGACCGGCGGCTCCTGCGGTTTGGGCTTGGCCTCCGCTGGCTTCGTGTCCACCGGCTTCGCATCCGTGGCCTTGGCGTCCGTCGGGCTTGCGTTGACGCTGGCCATGGCGAGCGGCGCCGCCATGGCCGCGGCGGTTTCGCGCGCGACGCGCAATTGTTGCTGCTCGGCGAAAAACATTTGCAGCGCCCGAGGCGTCGACGACAGACCTTCCGCCGGGATCAGCCCAGCGCCTTGCGCGCGAATCTCTTCCAGCAAAAAGCCGCGCGGATCGCTGGCCGCCAGCGCGAGATCGCCGGGCTTGGCGCCAAGGCCGAAGCGGTTAAACGCCGTCATCGCCGCATAGGGGTCAGGTCCAGGAGCCATCGTCGCCTCTCGCCGCTTTAATTCTAAGGAACGCCAAGACATAACAACCAAGACATAACCACAAGGAAACTGACCAGAGGATGAATGCCGCATGGCGCAATTCGATCCGCGCAATCATTCCTTATGGCGCCGCGCGCCGGCGCGTGCGATAAAGACGCATGACAAATATCGCGGAAACGGAAAGCAAACACACGATAACCCTGCGCTCGCGCGGCGGCTCGGGACGCGGCGCCATGTGGCAGTGGGAAATTCATGCCGCCGGCAAGAGCCTGCCGGTACAAAAAGGCGTCGTCGGCGGAACGGAGAAACACGCCCACGACACGGCGAAGGCGGCCCTCGCCGCGCTTGAGCGGCGCGCGGCGGCCAAATAACGCGCCTTTCGCCGCCGAGGGCAACATTCGTGGGCCAGCGCCGGCGAACGCCAAAGCACGAACAAGCCGCCGCGTGGTCGGTCACACGTAGTCGCCATTTTCGATTCGCGAAACGCTTGTTTTGAAACCAAACGATGATTCGCGTTGATCCCGCGCGAAATTCCGGCTCTCGCGGCGCGAGGAACCGAAACAGAAACAACGCGCTTCCTTGGCGGCGGCTCCATGTTGAATGCGGCCGCCCATCCGAGAACTCCAAACGAATTCCGTGGTGTTCGCAATCGCTACCGATTGAGCGCGCCAGAATATCTCCCGATAAGTCGTTAGGGCTAAAGGCTCTTCGCGCAATACGTGTCTTGTCCAAACGGCCAAGCCCGAGTAAATTCCGCGCGCGATCCGAGGGTTGGGTGCTCGGCCGCGAACAGGACGCAGCTGCCTCACACAAGGACGCGGAATGCTTTTAAATAAAAAAATTGTCGTCGTTCTTCCCGCCTATAACGCCGCGAAGACGCTGAAGCGGACGTACGACGAACTCCCGCACGATATTATCGATGACGTAATATTGATTGACGATGCAAGTCTGGACAATACCGCCGAACTGGCCGAGCAACTTGGGATCAAGACGCTCCGGCATAACAAGAACCGCGGTTACGGCGGCAACCAGAAGACTTGCTACACCGCGGCGCTGGCGCGCGGCGCGGACATAGTGGTGATGCTGCATCCCGACTACCAATACACGCCTAAGCTCGTCACGGCGATGGCGTCGATGATAGCGTCCGAACAATTCGACGCGGTTCTGGCTTCGCGCATTCTGGGCAACGGAGCTTTGGCCGGCGGAATGCCCCTATACAAATACATCGCCAACCGCTTCCTAACTCTGTTTCAGAATTTGCTGGTTGGCTATAAACTGTCAGAATACCACACGGGTTATCGAGCTTGGAGCCGTACGCTGCTGGAAAAGCTGCCACTGATGAATTGTTCCGACGATTTCGTTTTCGACAATCAGATGATCGTGCAATCGCTCTATTTTGGCTTCACGATCGGTGAAATCTCCTGCCCGACGAAATACTTTCCGGAAGCTTCCTCGATCAATTTCCGGCGCAGCGTGATTTACGGATTGGGCGTGCTGAAGAGTTTCATCGACTTTCGTCTCCAGCGCATGGGGATCGCGCAATACGCGATATTCAGCGATGAGGATGGGCGCTTGCCAGACGCGACGGGAGCAATGTTGACAGAAACGATAAGCTGATTTGGCGTTCGATCGGGCCGCGAAGCCCATTGTTTCGCCCTTCGAAGTGAGCCACAAGCGAAAAACGCCGCATTCGAAGCGCTCCGCGGTTCGAAAGAACTCGGCGGACCGACGACTTCTTCAGTGAAAGCCTGCCATGGACGCGCGAGTGGAATCCTATACGGACCAATTGGAACGATTTCTCAGGTCAAACCTTACGTATGCGCACTTATTCGCTTTCTATTTCGTGTCTATTTTTCTTTCCGCCTACTTTATGTCGTCAATTTTGCGACCCGAAATTTTCACCGACGATATGGTCGAATGGACGTCATGGGCTTATATCTTTCAAGATCCAGAATTGTTCCCCAATGACATCCATAAAAACTACTGGATGACCAATTTTCCACTCGGCTACGAGGTGATACTCAAAGCGCTATCCCAATTTTTGGACGTCGAGCTGCTCGGAAAGCTTCTGGGGTTCGCCTTAGCTGGGTTATCGACCTTTCTAGCTTACGTACTAGGGCGGCAAATTACCGGCGGCAAAGTCTGGGGCGGAATAGCAAACGTAATATTTGTTTCGCTTTGTCAGTTCACCACGTTCCCGCCATTCATGTTTATCGCCCGGGAGGCAGGCGGCCTTCCACGCGGATTTGCCTTATCAATCGTGCTCCTGGGGGTTATATCGGCTCTACGACGTGATTTGCGCTGGGTAGGCGGATCGATAATTCTTGGCGCCATATTTTATCCGCCGGCAAGCATCAGCCTTTGCACATATGTCGGGCTCGTCGTAATATATCGGTTCTTTAGAGAAAAATCAGTTCCTAAGGGAACTCTGATACTCGCGTCGTTCATCGCGGCAACTGGCGGCATATTGATATATAATATGCTCCATTCGTCGCAGATTACTGGGGCTGTGTACTCGTCCAGCCAAATCGTCAAGATGCCCGAATTTCGTGCAGGCGGCTTTTGGCCTATTCTGCAAGAAAATTGGTGGGATTACATCATTGTTGATATTTTGATGCTCAACCAAGGGATAACCGGCATTTTATGGATTTTTCTTTTGATGGCGACTTTCTGTGTTGGGGTGGGCGGCAGCCGTCAAAAAGTCAGGAGACCGGAAGTTGTTTTTCTACCGATTTCAGCGCTTGCTAATTATATTGTCGCGAACTTGGTTTTGTTGCATCTGTACGAGCCGAGCAGGTACCTCGTATTTCCATCACAGGCGCTGACTCTTTGCTGCTTTCCATTTGTATTCGAAGCGGTTTTTAACTGGGCGGCGCCACGATTTATTGGCGTCGGCGCGTCGGGTGCTTTAACCAAGCGTGTTTTGGGTAGCAGCATTGCCGTTATAGCGATTGTTGGGGTCTTGGTTTTCTCCGCGCGACTGTTTTTCAACAGAGGCGGAACAGACCCGATGCCGAAGGAGGTTTATTCATTTCTCGGCGTGTTGCCGAAGGACACGCTCATCGCCGCGACTCCAGTCGACGGAGATCGCGTTCCGATGCGTAGCCGTCGAAGCGTTTTTATTATCGTAAACTCACTCTACCCGCACCATTCCGGATACTATGAGGAAGCTAAGCGAAGATCTTTCGCGTTATTGGCGGCCATGTACGACAGCGGTCCCGAATCACTGCAAGCTCTGCGAAGGAAATATGGAATAAGATATTTTGTCTTGAACAGGAATTTTACTAGTGGGGACTCCTTATCGTGGTTCCAGCCATTCAAGGATTATCTAGCCGAGTTCCGGTCCAAAATAGGCGGCGGACAGCCCTATATTCTCGGACTTTGGAACGATGCGGCCGTGCTCCAAAAAGGAGATTACGCGGTGCTGGACCTCGATCGGTTGGACCCGTCGCCTCGGTGAAGGCGGTTTTTCCGGGGCTTCGGAGACGCAGCCCCGAACTAGGCGCAATTTGACCGGCGCCAACGCGCCTGTTGAGCTCACCCCTGCCCGCTCACCCGCTCGATCTGCGCCCCGCAGCCGCGCAATTTGAACTCCAGGCGCTCGAAGCCGCGGTCGAGGTGATAGACGCGATTGATCGTTGTCTCGCCGCGGGCGGCGAGCGCCGCGATCACCAGCGAGACCGAGGCGCGCAGATCCGTCGCCATGACCGGCGCGCCTTCGAGGCGATCCGCGCCCGTCACGATCGCGCTGTCGCCATCAAGCCTTATATGAGCGCCGAGCCGCGCCAACTCCTGCACATGCATGAAGCGGTTTTCAAAAATGTTTTCGCGCACCAGGCTGACACCCTCTGCTTGCGTGGCCAGAGCCATGTACTGGGCCTGCATGTCGGTGGGAAA
>PLAI01000084.1 GCA_003134075.1 Methylocystaceae bacterium
ATGAGTCTGCGTTAGCGAGGGCTGGTATAACTCGAACACGCTTGACAGTTTGTCCTCGAATTCCGCCGCATAAACCTTCAGTTCAATGATCTTACTCTCGTCATCGCCAAACAAAATCCGCTCTTCAGCTAATAACCGGTCCATAGTCTCCTTCGGAAACCGGTAGCCCATCAGCGGTTCTTTGCAGGCTTTCTTCGTTACGGGATGCAAAACGTCATATCGATACCCTTCCTTTCCAGGGTTATGAACGCTTTGGCTTCCGGTATAAACCCCACCGTGATCGATGTATTTGTATCTATCAAGCTGACCTAGTTGCGACTTGTGTTCTCTGAACCACGCCGAATACGCCTCCTGCAAATCAGCAACATCGTCGTGCTTTGAAATTAACTCTTCACCTATACGATTCAAAGCATCTTTTATTTCGGATACTGAACTTTTCCAGACACCCTCTAAAGTCATTTTATTTTTGGCAAAAATGTGGATGCTTTCGTGCTCGACAGCAACGTTAGTCGGGTTGTTGTCCGTGGCATTTTTCCAGATTAGAGTACCGACAAAATTTCCTTCGCCGAAAATCTCATTGCAGACGTTGAGAACATTCGCTGTCTCGGCATCGTCGATAGAAATCATCACAACGCCGTTTGAAGCCAATAGATTCTTCGCGACACGCAGTCGTTGATAGATCATACTCAGCCAGTCGGAATGAAATCGTCCATTTGACTCGGTGTTCGCAATCAGGCGGTTTTCCGACTCATCAACTTGATTCGTTTGCGTAAGGTACTCGTAAGTGTTTCCAATAAAGTCATCGCGGTAGACGAGATTGTTCCCTTTTTTCCGGTTGTACGGGGGGTCTGCGTAAATGAGCTTCACTTCTCCGAGATAAATTTCTTGAAGCAGTTTGAGGGCTTCAAGGTTGTCCCCCTCGATGAATAAATTTCGGGTGGATTCGAAGTCCACGCTCTCTCCAACTGCGGGACGCAAAGTCTTCGCAATGGGCGCGTTAGAGGCCAATAGTGCCTCGCGCTTCCCCGGCCAGTCCAGCCGATACCGTTCCTGCCCACCCTCAACAATAAAGTCACTCAGCTCCTGCCGCAGCTGGTCAAAGTCCACGGCAAGCCGGGGCTTGCCCGTCTCATCCGCCGCCTCGGTCACGCAGCCCGGGAAAAGGTCGCGGATCTTGGCGATGTTGTCCTGCGTAAGATCGGGCGTATGCATTTTGAGCTTATCCATCGTCTCTTCCTTTTACTCGCTCGGGGCGGGCTGGCGGTCGTCCGCCTCGGCGAGCCTATTTTGCTGAAGTTCGGCCAAGTGCTGCTTAGCCACGCGTAGCTCGGCGTTGATCGCCACGCGCTTGTTGAATTGCTTTTCCCGGTCCAGGCGCAACTTAATGCGTTCGACCTCACGGGTCTTGGCGCGGATCGCTTCCACCCGGGCGACCCGAGCCTGGATGTCCTCGTCTCGACCGGCTTGCTCCGGCATTAGCGCGCTGAGCATTTGCTCGTAAAGCGCGCCGAGATTAAGCGACACGGGAAGCGGTTGGCGCGGTGCCGCCTCGTCGACCCACCCGCTCTCGAAATATTCGCTCACCACCCATTTGGTGAAGTCTGCTTCACTCGGCCGCTTGAACGCCGCGACCACCTTCCGCTTTCCCGACCAGCTCAACTCGAAAATCAGCGGGAACGGAATGGCGCGATCGATGGCGCGCAGCACGTCGAGGTCCAGCTCTGCCCTACGCAGGCTGACGCTGAAAATCTGGATCTCCGAAACGGAGCGCGTGGCCGCCAGATTGATCGTCTCGGGCGCGAGCTTGAACCGCCAGACGATCTGGTCGACCTGGGTGATGAACAAGTCTTTCAGCGCAGCGCTCGCGCCCGCGTGCTCGTAAATCTTATTTTTCGGGACAACGCGGCCGAAGGCGGCGCCTTTGGGATAGTCGAAGAAGGCTGTCATCCAGTCGCCTCCTCGATCACGAGGAAGGCGATCAGCTCGAAATCATCGAGGCCGGCGATGGTGTGAACCAGAGCCGAGGTCCGCCCGCCGCTGAACAGGCTGTCGAGATCCTTCTCTTCCTTGACGTCGATCATGGACCGGATCGCTGTGCTCAACAGGTTGGAGCATTGCTCCATCTTGCGTCCATCCTGCGTCCGCTCATTAAACACGCGGCATACGTCCTGGACGGGGCCGGGACGCCCTTTGCAGCTTGAGCGGATCAGGTCGAGCAACCGTTTGACCTGGGTGTGGTCAACCACGATCTCGCCGCGGTTGCCGACGTAGACGAGATAATATGGGTGCAGACGGTTCTGCTGATTGACGTTCACACTGTCGTGGATGTTCTTCAGCGCGAAAATCACACCCGGCGTCAGGCCCACGGCCGGGTTCGACGGAACCACAGCATGCATGCCGTTCGGCAGTTTATCCAGCTCGCCATTGGCCTTGATGTAGTTCAGCAAATCCATCCGAAAATCATTGAGGCCGAGGTCCGTAATCGAAATGCCTGTGCGCACATCCTCAAGCTCGATGACCTCCTCCTGAAGGCGCTGAAGCTGTTCCTTGCGGTAAGCAATGTCGCTGCTCTTGGAGGTCAGGACGTTGTCGTCGCCGGTCGCCGTCACGTCGGCGATCATCATGCGGTTTTCGACCCGCTCCTTGAGGTTGATATATTCATCCAGCGAGATGTCCGGCCAATAATTGACCAGCTGGATCTGGCTGTTCGGAGAGCCGATGCGGTCGATACGCCCAAAGCGCTGGATGATGCGCACGGGATTCCAGTGGATGTCGTAATTGACCAGATAATCGCAGTCCTGAAGGTTCTGGCCTTCCGAGATGCAGTCTGTACCGATCAGAATGTCGAGTTCGGCAGGCTCCTCGGGCAGGATCAGATTCTTCTCCTTGGACCTCGGCGAAAACAGCGTGAGGACCGACTGGAAATCATAGCTCTTTTTAAGCGTGGTCTTGGGTGCGTCAGAACCGGTCACCTTGCCCGTATGAAGGCCGTTGGATTGCAGGAGGGCCGGCGCCAAATTGGCATAGAGGTAGTTGGCCGTGTCGGCGAAGGCCGTGAAGATTATGACCTTGCGGTTCCGCGGATTGAGCGGCTCGGCGAGCTTCCCGGCAATAATGCCCTTCAGATGCTGGAGCTTGGCGTCATCATCCGGACCAACCAGCTCCATGGAGGTGGTCAGTTCGCGGATCAGAAACAGATCGGCTTCCAGGTCGTGCTTCCACGACGGCACGTCCATGTCCGACAAGCTGATCTGAACCTTCTTGCCGACGGTAAATTCGTCGGCGCCGTCCAGATCGTCGTCTTCATCGTCCAGCGAAACATCGGCCAGAAAGTCGCTGACGGTCTGAGACCCACCGGAACGCTCAAAGCTGGCGATGGCGTCCAACGTCCGGGTGATGTTCCCACTCAGCGCACGAAGCGTGAGCCGGAATGCCTCGACCGAACTTTCAAGCCGCTTCAGCAGATTCGTGGTCATAAGCGCTTGCAGGCTGCGTTCGCGATCGGCCTGACGCAGCTTGCCGCGCCCACCTTCCACCTGGGTGTCGTAAATCTCTTCGTATTTTCGCAGGCGGCTCGGCAGGATGTATCCGATTGGCGCGTAGACGGCGAGTTTCAGCACCGAAAGCCGGCCGAAAATGTCGTTGAGTCCGAGCACATCGGGGCGACGGGTGATGGGACATTGATAGGATAGCGGTTTGCGCCGCTGGGGAAATTTCCCGATGTCCTTGGTGTCGTAGAAGGTCTCGATATGCTTGCGTGATCGGGCAATCGTCACCGCGTCCAGCAGCTCAAAGAAATCAAAATCCAGAGCCTTGAGGATCGCGGCCGCCGTGCGCTCCTCGGCAGGCAGATCGGTCCAGGCGTTGAACGCCTTCTGGGCACGCCGGAAAATCTCCTCGACGCCCGTCTTTGCCTTCAAGTTTTTGCTGAGTGTTTCCGACTGCCCCTCGTAAGCGAGCGCAAGCTGGTTTCGCAGATCGTTGAACCGATTGTTGACCGGCGTGGCCGACAGCATGAGAACCTTGGTTTTCACGCCATCGCGGATCACCTTGTTCATCAGCTTCTGATAGCGGGTCTCCCGGTCTTTATAGACATCGTTGTTCCGGAAATTATGTGACTCGTCGATGACGACCAGGTCATAATTGCCCCAGTTGACCCGGTTCAGCGGAATGCCGAACGACTCTCCGGACGTGCGCGAAAGGTCGGTATGGCAAAGGACATCGTAGTTGAGCCGGTCCTTGGCAAAAATGTTGGTCTTGAGGTTGGTGTTGTAGTTACGCCAGTTGTCTGCCAGCTTCTTGGGGCACAGCACCAAGACCGACCGATTGCGTAGTTCATAGTATTTCACGACCGCCAAAGCCGTAAAGGTTTTGCCAAGACCTACGCTATCGGCAAGAATGCAGCCATTGTGCGTTTCCAGCTTGTTGATGATGCCAGTCACCGCATCGCGCTGGTAGTTGAACAGCTTGTTCCAGACTTGGCTGTCCTTGTAGCCGGTCAGGTCATTCGGCAATGCATCTTGATCGAGGCCCTCCAGAAAATCCTGAAAGATGTTGTACAGGATCTGAAAATACAGGCGCTCCGGCGAGTTCTCCTGATAGACAGACTCGATATGATCGCAGATTGCCGTGGTGACATCTCTCACCTTTTCGGCGTCATTCCATATCTGGTTGAAGAGTTGAAGGTAGACGTCCGTGTGGCTGGGCTCGTCGACGCGCGTAACCAGGTTCGAGACCGCGCTGCCTTTCTGGTAGCCGAGATCAACCGCAGTGAAGCCACTGATCGGCATATACGCGGCCACACCTGCGTCAGCCGCGACATGCACGAACTGCTGCATGGGGGCAGTGGTCGCATTCGACTTGAAGCGCGCCTTTTTGCGAATCCAGTCCGCGCATTCCCGCGCCACGGCGCGCTGCGTCAGTTTGTTGCGCAATTGTATCTCAAACTCGGTCCCATACAGGCTGCTCTCGCCACGTGCCTTTGGAATGAAAAATTCACGCCGCTCCTTGCGAAGTCGGTCGATCACCTCAGTCGGGACGAAGGTCGGAGACGTGAAAATGAATTGCAGGCTTTCGACCTTGGAAAGCTCTGACTTCAGGGCTTCGAACGCGTAAATCGAGAAGCAGGATGCGGCAATTTTCAACCGGGAACCCCGCGTAAGTGTCGCCTTCAGATCGTCCCCAAGCAGCTGCGATGTGTTGTCGATTATCTTCATCTCAGCCCCACAAACATGACAGCGGCGCGGCGGCTAACTTATCGCCAAAGGGCACGAAATCGGTGCTGTCATAAAGCACGACGCCGTAGGCGAACCGGTCCTTGCACGCTTCGGCCAGGGTCCGCAGGCCGCCGAAGTCACTGGATTTCACGGTCGCGGACGCCTTGATCTCAATTCCCACGATCATGCCGTCGTCCCGTTCCAAAACGATGTCCACTTCCCGCATCTGCTGGTCTCGGAAATGGTAGGGCGTCAGACGCAGATCCGACGCCGTCATGAGTTTCAGGACTTCGGAAAAGACAAAGGTCTCCAAAAGTACGCCGAACACCTCGCGGTTCGCCTTCACGCGCTCGAAGTTCAATCCGCGCGCGGTGGCGAGCAGCCCGGAATCGAGGAAGTGCAATTTCGGTGTCTTAGCGATCCGTTTCAGCGCGTTCGTGTACCAGGGCTGCAAAGTCGCAACGAGAAACACCTGTTCGAGCAGGGCGACGTAACGCTGTCCCGTTTTGTAACTGACATTGATGCTGGAGCCGAGCTGGGAGTAGTTGACCAATTGGCCCGAATGCTCCGCCAGCAGCCGGACGAATTTCGGCAATTCGGTCAGTTTCTCGATCTCGGCGATGTCCCGCAAATCGCGAGTCAGGACCGATGTCAGATAGGACCGCGCCCAATCCTGACGACGGCGCTCGGTCTCACGGGCGATCGCCTCGGGAAATCCTCCCATCAGCGCAAGCTGAACAAGATCGTCGCCGACGATGGCCTGCTTGTCACCCTCCAAAGCGCCTGCAAAGAGGCGTTCCAGGAATGTTGGTCGCGCGCCGACTATTTCCGCGTGGGAGAGCGGTAGCATCCGAAGGGTTTCCATGCGTCCCGCGAGACTGTCGGCAACGCGCGGCAGCGTCAGCACATTGGCAGAGCCGGTAAGAAGGAAACGGCCGGGTCGGTAATCCTCGTCCACCGTCTTCTTGATCGCCAGCAGGAGGTCAGGCGCGCGCTGAATCTCGTCTATAATTGCCCGGTCCAAGCCGCGAATGAACCCGCTCGGATCGGCGCGGGCCGCTTCGAGGGCGGTCTGGTCGTCGAGCGTGATGTAAGTCCGGCCCGCTTCTCCCATCTTCCTGACAAGCGTCGTCTTGCCCGCACGGCGTGGCCCCGTAATCAGAACCACCGGTGTATCTGACAGGGCTTCTTCGACCCGATGCTCCACAAACCGTTCGTACATGCCGACTCCTGATGTGCAGAACTATCCTTTATGATGATTAGAAGTCAATTGGTGGGTGATTAGAATGTTCATCGGCGCCATTTAGAACCCGGATTGCGGGGAAAGCCTTCCCCTTGGGCCGAGCCTTGCGTCTCTGCCGACCCCTCGAATCCCACAAACTTCGGCTCTCCGACAGTCGGGAGTCCACCAATTAAGCCGGTGGGCGGACGCGAAAAAACGATGGCTGGTGTCAGCTAACCGTTTTTCATGAGACTACCGATCCCTATTTTTCAATGGGTTGGTGGATTCAGATTTCACGAGACTGAGTCGGTAATGGTGAGACTGGACCGTCATATGATCGGCAATGGTGAGACTACGTGAACGGTGCATTGTGGTCACAAAACAACGGGATTTCAATATGTTCGGCGCTTATTTGAATCGGATTTGGTGAGAGTCAGTCTCACGAAACCGACAGTTTGCCTTTGCTAACCCCTTGAGTCTCAATAATTCGGTTCATCGACACGCCGGCTGTCCAGCTGTCAGCTGACAGGGCCTCTCCTCCATGCCCGGTAACCCGAGTTATCGGATTTGATTTCCAATACGGGAGAGGCGCTTAGACGCAAATTTTGGGTTCCAAAGCGCCGCCTCGATCGGCACCAACATGGTGAGGCGCGCGGCATCATTGGTTAGCTGGGAGTGAACGACATGACGGGCTGTCCTGTCCCGCCACGGGAATTCAGGCACGGGTCAAGCACAAACCCCGTCCGAATCAGGTGCAGCCGATTCTGGCGGTGCCTTCGTTGAGAAAGGCTGAAGGCCATCACTGCAAAACGTCCCCGCGCGACAGGCGCCCGATGTGTCCAGCTCATGTCGGCAATCACCGCGTAGACGAAGGCGAAGTGGCCGCACGCTTTGCGTAGCGAACCCTTTACGGGTTGATGCCGTCAGGTCATGGGCCGGACCAAGGATTAGCGTTATTGGAAGCGGGGAAGGTGAACGCCGGCTGGGAGCCGATAAATGTTGTGCACGCAAGCCATTTTGCGAGGAAGCCTGCCAACCCCATCACGTCAGTCAAAATAGAGCACCTCCAACGCACGATGCGACACCCGCAATCGTGGCGGACGGGCCACCTATCTGGAAAGATGCTGTTCATCCGCAAAGAATAGGAAGTGGGCGCCCCAGCGCGGCGCTGTGTTCGATCTGCCTGTCGTGCCAGATCGGAGAGCGAAGGTCGCGAATCCGCACTGCACATAAAACTCGACAGCGGCATTCACGCGCCGCCCTCGCCAAACCGCCACACGGGAATGCCGAGCTTCTTCGCCTTGTCGGCAAGGTTGTCCTGGATTCCTGAGCCGGGGAATATGATGATGCCGATTGGCAGCACTTCGAGCATCTGGTCGTTGCGTTTGAACGGCGCCGCCTTGGCGTGCTTGGTCCAATCGGGTTTGAAGGCGATCTGCGGAACTTTACGGGTGTCGGCCCATTTGGCGGCGATACGCTCGGCGCCCTTCGGCGAGCCGCCATGCAGCAACACCATGTCGGGATGCTTGGCGTGAACCTTGTCGAGCCTGTCCCAGATCGCGCTGACATCGTTGAAGTCGAGCCCGCCGGTGAAGGCGACCTTGGGACCGGCGGGCAGCAGCACCTCGGTCTCGGCCCGCCGCTTGGCGGCGAGGAAGTCTCTGGAGTCGATCATGGCCGAAGTCAGCGCGCGGTGGTTGACCATCGATCCGCTGCGCGGGCGCCAGGTGGAGCCGGTATGGCGCTCGAATTGTTCGGCGGCCTGGTCCCGGAAGAACTCCATGCTGTTCCTGCGCTCGATCAGCGTCATCCCCTCGGCGGTGAGGCGCTCGAGTTCGACCGAGCGGATTTCGGAGCCGTCCTGTTCTTTCTGGCCGCGTCGCTGCGCCTGCTCGTTGTCGTCGAGTTCGCGCTCGATGCGGGCGACGGCGCGGTGGAAAAGATTGACAGTGGACCAGAGCAGATCTTCGAGGTCCGGTTCGAGGCGGGTGTCTCCGAGGGTGGTGACAAAGGCGTCGAAGATGTCGGCGACGGCGCCAGTGACAGTCCGAGCTTCCGGCAGAGGTCTCGGGTCGGGTTCGTCCTGGAAGGGGCGATAGCCATGGAGCTGGAGTTCGTCAAGGAGGCTTCCGGTCGGGGATGAGGAATGCGGCGGTTCGAAGCCAGCGGTGTCGCGTTCGGTCGTCATGATGCGCTTCTCTTGGTCGGATCGACCGCGCCCATCGCGGCCTTCATGGCGACGANNAAGAAGGCCGTGGACGCGGTCCTCTCCGAACCAAAGGACAAGCGCCGCGAACCGACGCGGCAGGAAACGCCCGCCGACGCAGTATTCCTCCTTCCTCGTTCCGGTTCACGCCGACGATTCGAGAAAGCGCGCGACGTCTTCCCAGGCGAGTTGAGGCACTATCGCCGCCCGTAGCTCATCGACGCCGAGCCAGCGCAGATCCTCGTTGAAGTCGTCAAGAGTCGGTGACAGCACGATCACCTCGATTCCGGCCGCCCGCGCCCGGTCGATCAGACTCGCCGCCGCGCCCTCCCCCGCCGCATCGTTGTCACGAAGCATATAGAGACGGCGCAGCCTCAAAGGGAACAGGATAGCGGAGAGATGCGCCGCCGAGAGCGCCGCCACCATTGGCATGGCGGGTAAGACGCAACGCAGCGACAGCACGGTTTCGATGCCCTCGCCGGCCGCCATGACGTCTTGCGAGCTATCGAAGCGGACGGCGTTGCCCAGGAGATGGCCCATCGCCCGCCTCGGCGTGTCGATCGGCGCCTTGTCCTCGCCAGAGGGATCGAGCCAGGTGCGATGCGCTCCGGTGATCTCGCCGTCAAAATCGGTGACGGCGGCGATCATGGCCGGCCAAGTCTGGGTCGGCGCGTCATCGCCCGGCCGGTAATAGCAGCGCGGATGGAAACGAAGACTCGCGGCACCATGGAGAACCGAAATGCCGCGCTTGCGCAGATAGATCTCCGCTGGAGTGCCGGCAATCGGACGCGACATGGCGAACAGCCGCCGCCCCGATTCCGTCGATCTCGTTGCAGCCGACGCATGCGACAAGCGCCGTTCCGGTTCGGACTCCGATCGAGGCAGGCTGAGAAAACGCCGGGCCTCAACGGCGACGTCGCGAAAGTCAGCAAACCCGCAACTTTCCCGGATCACGTCGAGCAGATCGCCATGATCCCCCGCCGCCGCCGCATCCGTCCATTTCCCCGCCGCGCCCTTGCCGGATTCTCCGCCCTTCAGCCGCACGAACATCGAGCGGCCCGGCGTGTTCCTGACGTCACCGACCAGCCAATAATTTCCCTGGCGGCGACCGTTGGAAAGATAATGACGGCACACCGCCTCGGCCTCGCGCGCGAGACGATGCGCCAACTCCGACGCATCGCGCGCCATCTCACGCCGCTTCCCGCTCGCAAATGCGCGACAGTGGATAGCGCTCCATAACCTTGGCGAGGATCGCCACGCCCGTCGCGTCGGTCGGGATAAACATTCGCAGCTTCCAAGAGATGATCTCATGGAACAGGCCGTAGGCGCTGAGTCGCTCTCGCATCGCGTCGGTGAAACCGGTCAGTTCAATCCGGTTAGCGCCCATGACGCGAACGCGGCGAAGCTGGAGGCCCTCGGAAAGATCAAGGACGGTTTTGCCAGCCATCAGCGCGGTGAAGGCGTCGTCCGAAGAGAGAGTGGCGGCGCCCGTTTCCAGCGCGACGGCGGCCCATGTCGCCGAGACCATTCTGCCGACAATGCGCTCCCCAGCGTCGGTCTGCAGCCGATAGACCCGCGTCGACTCATTCGGCAGGCGCTTCCAGATAGGTAGCAACAGGCCGGCGACGATGTGGATCGTGCTGTCGACGAACTCCGGCACGGCGGCGACCTCCGCCGCCCAGGCCTTGGCAAAAGTCTCGTGGTCGGCTTCCTGCCAGTGGGTCTGAGCCATCGCCGCCAAGGGAAAGGCGGGACGCTCCATCGGGCGGATCAGTCGCACGCGGCGCTCCACCTCACCGTCGTCGAGCATGACGCTCGGAGCCGGGATTTGCACGGCGGCGCGGCCAGACTGGCTGTTGACGAGAAGACGGGCGCGCGGATCGGAGAGACGATCCAGCGCGTCGGCGAGCGCAACGGGATGGTTCCTCTCGCGCTGGGTGATGGACAGCAGCCGGGTTTCCGCTGAGGAACCCGGATGGGTGTAGATCGTCTGGCGGTCGGTGACGACGAAACTCTCCGCCGTCAGGGTCTCCAGCCCGAGATCATAGCTTCCCGAGGCGATGGCGCCCTCGATACGGGCGTTCAAAAGCTGCTCGAACGCCGTGAACAATATGTTCTGAAGTTCAATGGTGAGCGCCAACAGCCGATTGAGGAAAGTGGTGATCGGCGGAAGCTCGTCCCTGATCCCGTTGCTGTCGGTGAGTTTTAGCCCGGTCGCGTCCTCGAATGTTTGCAGCGAGCATCCCTCGACCTTGCCGGCGTGCAGCAGGACATAAAGCTGGCGCAGGGCGTCGCGCGCGTAGGAACTCTCCAGATTGTCTTGGGGCCGGAACAGGCCCTGCCCGCCGGTCTGGCGCTGTCCCTTAGTGATGGCGCCGAGCGTGTCGAGGCGGCGGGCGATGGTGGACAGGAAGCGCTTTTCGGCCTTCACATCGGTGGCGATGGGCCGGAACAAGGGCGGCTGCGCCTGATTGGTGCGGTTGGTGCGCCCGAGACCCTGAATGGCGGCGTCCGCCTTCCAGCCGGGCTCCAGAAGATAGTGGACGCGCAGGCGGCGGTTCTTGGCCGACAATTCCGC
>PLAI01000319.1 GCA_003134075.1 Methylocystaceae bacterium
TCGATTTCGCCGGCGGCACGGTGATCGAATTGCGCGCCAAGGGCGGATCGGCGGAAGTCGGCACGCTGCGCACGCTCGCCGAAAAGCTCAATCTCGGTGAGATCGAGGTGCAGGCTTTCGGCAATAAGTCCGACGCGACCATGCGCTTTGGCCTGCAACCCGGCGGCGACGTCGCGCAGCAGGCGGCGGTGGAGCGCGTGCGCGCGGCGGTCGAAAACGATTATGAACTGCGCCGCGTCGAGGTCGTGGGACCGCGCGTCTCCAATGAATTGGTGCAGTCGGGCACGCTTGGCGTGGTGCTGTCGATCATCGCGGTGCTCGGCTATCTGTGGTTCCGCTTCGAGTGGCAATTCGCGGTCAGCGCCGTCATCGCGACGATGCACGATCTGCTGCTGACGGTCGGATTCTTCGCGCTGACGCAGCTCGAATTCAATACGACGTCGATCGCCGCCATTCTCACCATCGTCGGCTATTCGCTGAACGAGACGGTCGTCGTTCTCGACCGTATTCGCGAGATGATGCGCAAATACAAAAAAATGAGCACGGCGCACATCATCGACATGTCGATCAACGCCGTGCTGCCGCGCACCATCATGACCGCGACGACGGTGTTTCTCGCGCTGCTGTCGCTCGCCATTTTCGGCGGCCAGGTGATCCGCTCGTTTTCGCTGGCGATGATCTGGGGCATCGTCGTCGCCACCTATTCGTCGGTATTTATCTGTTCGCCGATGCTGATTTATCTTGGCCTGCGAACCGACGATGTTGAACGCGCGAAAAGCTCCGACGACGCGCTGGCCGAGGACGCCGCCGCTCGGAAGGCGGATTCCGGCAAGGCCGATTCTGGCAAGGCCAAAACCGCCGCGAAATCCGCCAGACGCGCCAAACCCTCCAGCGCCTGAGCGTCTCGCGATGACGAAGACCGAGGGCTTCGTTCCCGGGCGGCACAGGATCGAGGATTATGGCGGCGGTGGTTTCCGCTTCGCGGATATGTCGCATCGCGGCTCGATCCTGGCGACGCCTTCTGGCGTACGCGCGCTGGCGCTGTCGAAGGCGAGCGAGATTGACGTCGAGCCTCTCGATCTCATGTTGAGCGATCCCGGCGGCCGCGCCGATTTGCTCATCGTCGGGACCGGCGCCGATCTCGCGCCGCTTCCCGCTTCGTTGCGGGCGAAACTGCGCGCCGCCGGCGTCGGCTGCGAGACGATGTCGACCGGCGCCGCTGTGCGGACCTACAATATGCTGCTCGATGAAGGCCGACACGTGGCCGCGCTGCTGATCGCGGTTTGAGATGAGCGTTTCCGCCAATCCCGCGCGCGCGGCGGAACTTGCCCAGCATTACACGCTATGCGAGTCGGCGTTGCGCGAAAAGGACCGTGATCTCTGGCTCGCCGCCTTGTTCGCCCCGGCCGAACGGCGCCGCCATCTTCACGCGCTTTACGCTTTCTGGATGGAAATCGACGAGGTGCGGGCGAAGGTGACGCAGCCGCTGCTCGGCGAGATGCGTCTGCGCTGGTGGGCCGACACGCTGGAGGCGCCGGGCGGGGAGGGAGGCGCCGCGCATCCGGTCGCCGACGCCGTAATGGACACCATCGCAGCGCGCGGACTATCGCGGGTCGAATTCGCGACCTTTCTCGACGCGCACGTCGTCGATCTTTACGACGACCCCGTGGAAACCCTCGCGGCGCTGCTCGCCTATTGCGACGCGACCGTCGGCGCCGTGCTGCGCTGGAGCGCCGCGTGCCTTGGCGGGCGCGCGAACGCCGAAGCGGATCGCGTTTTGGCGGACGCCGGGACGGCGCTGGGGCTGACGCGCATCTTGCGCCGACTGCCGCTGGGCGGTGGGCGGTTCGTGCCGCTCGAACTGTTGGACCGGCATGGCGTCTCGCCCGACGATGCGCGCGCTGGCGTCGACTCAGGCCCGCTGCGTTCGGCGCTGGGCGAATTGCGCACGCTCGCGCTCAGCCGTTTCGAGGCGGCCCGCGCGCGCGCCGGGGCGCTGGACGACGGGGCGCGCACCGCATTGCTGCCGGTCGCGACCGTTCCTCTTTACCTGGAGCTTATGTCGAGGCGGGACTATAACCCGTTCCTCTGGGTCGCCGAGCCGCAACCCTGGCGGCGGCAATGGCGCCTGTGGCGCGCCGCGCGCGCGGGACTTTGACGCAAGACGGACGAAAGCGGGAAGCCCGCGGTTGGAGCGAAGCGATGCCGAACAGGATCGAGGACGATTTCGGCGAGGCGGCCCGCCATTTGCGGGTGGACACGCTCGTCATGCTGCGCTGGTCCGCCATCATCGGTCAGACCTTCGCGCTCATCTACGTCTATCACTATCTGAAGTTCGATTTCCCGATCGGTCTGTGCTTCGTCGCCGTCGCGACCTCCACCGCGTTGAACATCGCGTTGCGCGCCGGCACGCCGCGCAGTTTTCGGCTCGACGACAGCGAGGCGGCGGTCTTGCTCGCCTTCGACATTCTGGAACTTGCCGCTCTCCTCTATCTAACCGGCGGCGTCGTCAATAGTTTCGCCATGCTGTTCCTGGCGCCGGTGATGATCTCGGCGGTGTCGCTCCCGCGCAAATTGACGCTATTGCTGGGCATATTGATGGTCGCGGCCGCGACGCTGCTGACCGTGGAATATCTGCCGTTGCCCTGGCGCACCGGCGAGCCGCTGCAGTTTCCTCTGCTCTATCGCCTAGGGGTCTGGTCCGCGCTGGTGCTCAGCGCCGCTTTCGTCGGGCTATACGCGGCGCGCGTCTCGGACGAGGCGCGCCAACTCGCCGGCGCCCTGTCCGCCACGGAACTTGTGCTGGAGCGCGCGCAGCATTTGACGCAACTCGACGGGCTGGCCGCCGCCGCCGCGCATGAGCTGGGAACGCCGCTCGCCACGATCACCCTCATCTCGTCCGAGTTGCAGAAGATGGCGCCCGACACCGCGCCGGCAATGAAAGAGGATCTGGCGCTGCTGGCGCAGGAGGCGCGACGCTGCCGCGAAATCCTGCGCAAGCTGAACTCGCTGGGCACGCAGGAAGCGCATGTGCTGAATGTGCTGGCGATCGAGACGCTGATCGAGGAAGTCGTGGAACCGCTCCGCGATCAAGAAGTGGAAGTGATCGTAACGAAGGAAGGGCCGGCCCCCGCTCCTCTTTGCGCGCGCAATCCCGGCATTTTATATGGCCTCGGCAATCTTGTCGAAAACGCGGTCGATTTCGCCAGATCGAAAGTATGGATCGATGCGCGCTGGACGCCAATATATGTCAGCATCGCCATCCAGGACGACGGACCGGGGTTCGAGCCGAGAATATTGGATCGCGTCGGCGACCCCTATGTGAGCGGCGACTCCTCGGAACGACGGGTGAAGGCCGAGCCCGAATCCGGCCTTGGACTCGGGCTCTTCATCGCCAAGACTTTGCTGGAGCGCTCGGGCGCGTTGGTGGAGACCGCCAACGTCGACCCGCCGCGAACCGGGGCGCGCGTCACGATCACTTGGCCGCGCGCCGCCTTCGAAAGGCGCACGCAGACGGAAGCAAGGGTTTGAGACGTCTAGGTTGAGGCGCCTTCCTGTGGTTTGCCCGGCGCGGGCGCGAGATGGAAAATTTCGCTTGCTTCGACCGCGCGTTCCGGGATGGGCGCCTTGCTGATCCGGGCGATGCAGTTAAAGTGAGATGATATAGATCAAATGGGGACGAGGCGCATGACGGTCGAAGACAAACACGACGTCGATCATGAAGACGCTATGGAGGCTGACCACGGGGAGACGGCGGAGCCGCCGAGCGAATTGACGCTGCTAATCGTCGATGACGACCGGCCGTTTCTCAATCGCCTCGCTCGCGCGATGGAGGCGCGCGGATTCGCCGTCACGGCGGTCGAATCGGTGGCGGACGGGTTGGCCGCTTTGGAAAGCCACCCTCCCGCCTTCGCCATAATCGACATGCGTCTTGGCGACGGCAACGGCATCGACGTCATTTCCGAGCTGAAGGCCAAGCGGCCAGACGCGCGCGGCGTGATTCTCACCGGCTACGCCAATATCGCGACGGCCGTGACGGCTGTTAAGCTCGGCGCCTTCGACTATCTGGCCAAGCCAGCCGACGCCGACGAAATTTACCATACGCTGATGGCCACCCAGGCGGACAAGCCGGACCCAGGCGAGAGCACGATGTCCGCCGATCGCGTGCGCTGGGAGCACATTCAGCGCGTGTTCGAAGCTTGCGACCGCAATGTCTCCGAGACCGCCCGGCGGCTCAACATGCATCGTCGAACCTTGCAGCGCATCCTCGCCAAACGCGCGCCGAGATGACGCGGGCGGGGGATTAGAGACCGTCCCGCGGGTTAAGCGCGGCGTGCAGCCGCTCCGCTGCGAGGGAGCCGAAACGGACCAGCAACGCGCGGCGTGTCGCGGGAGCAAGCCGATGGATCGGCGCGTCGCGGCGTAGCGCCGCGCCATGCGCGTCGGCAACGATCAGTCCCGCGTCGGGCGGAAACGCCTCTTCCGAGAGATCGAGCGGAATCGCGAAATAAAGGCGATCGCAAAAGGCGCGGTAGCGCGCCCATTTCGCGTCGGAACGAAAATCCGCCAGCGAGGATTTGACCTCGATAATGCGAATCGAGCCGTCTTTCGCCAGCGCGGCGAGATCGGCGCGGCCGCCGTCCGGCAAAGGGAATTCGTTAAGCACCGAATAGCCCAGCGCGCGCAGCAGCCTTCCCGCGCCGCGCGTGACGTTCCGGGTTTGCTCCGGGCGGTCGAAGGCTTCGGCCGCGGACGGCCCCAAACGCATCCCATCGGCTCCGCGCTCGTGTTGATCGCGCGAAAGATCGCGCGTCGCCAAGTCCATTGCAAGCATGTTAAAACGCGCGGGCGGCCGCCCGCCGATGCGCCGCGCGAAAAACAGCAGGGATCGCGCCACGACAGGATCGCGCCAATGAGGAAAAAGATTAAAGCGTTGATCGCCGTGACCGCGGCTCTGAGCGGGGCGTTCCTTGGCTCCGCCGTCGGCGCCGAGCGCGTCGTCAATGTTTTCAACTGGAGCGATTACGTCGACGCCAAGACGCTCGACGACTTCACCCGCGAGACCGGCGTTAAGGTCGTTTACGACACCTACGACTCCAACGAAATTCTCGATACGCGACTGCTCGCCGGCGCGACCGGCTATGATGTCGTCGCGCCTTCGGCGACTTTTCTCGCAAGGCAGATAAAGGCCGGCGTCTTCCGACCGCTGGACAAGAGCAAGCTGCCGAATTCGAAGAACCTTTGGCCGGAGATCGCCGCCAAGCTGCAACGCTATGACCCCGGCAATCAATATGCGGTCGATTATATGTGGTACACCACGGGGATCGCCTACAACGCCGCGAAGATCAAGCAGCGCCTCGGCGACAAGCCGATAACGAGCTGGGAGCAGGTGCTGCGCCCCGAGAATTTGAAAAAATTCGCCGATTGCGGCGTCTATGTGATCGACAGCCCCGAAGATCTTTTTTCCATCACGCTCAATTTTTTAAAACTTGATCCCAATTCAAAGAACCCCGAGGACATCCGGCGCGCGGAGGAGCATCTGTTCGCGCTGCGCCGCTACATCAAGAAGTTCCACTCATCGGAATATATCAACGCGCTCGCCAATGGCGACATATGTCTGGCGATCGGCTGGTCGGGCGACAGTTTTCAGGCCCGCAACCGCGCGCGAGAGGCGGGTAACGGCATCGAGATCGCCTATGTGATTCCAAAAGAGGGAACCCTGATCTCGCTCGACACGATGGCGATCCCCAAGGACGCGCCGCATCCCGAGGAAGCATATATGTTCATCGATTATCTGATGCGTCCGGACGTCGCCGCGCGCAACACCAACGCCACGCATTTCGCCAATGGCGTCGTCGCGTCGAAGCCGTTGATCGATCCGGCCATCCTCGGCAACACGGCGATCTATCCGGACGAGGCGACGATGACTCGCCTATTCGCGGTGACGGCCCCCGACCTCGCGCTGCAAAGGACGATCACCCGCGCCTGGACGCGGGTGAAAACCGGACACTAAAGCGCTTTCGGCGGAAGTGAGCGCCGGTTTCGCCTCGGAAAGCGCGACAAAATAAGGGAATCTAGAGTATTTCCGGTTCAATCTAAATCGGAAATACTCTAGAGCAAGTTCCGCGAAAGTTGACGGACTTTTGCGATCGCTATGGTTCGCTCAAAATGCGCTTCAGCAATTCAATCACTTCGGCGAGGTTGTGATCTTTCGATACGAGTTCCTCGATCTTGCGGACCGCGTGCAGAACCGTCGTGTGATCGCGGCCGCCGAAGCGCCGCCCGATTTCGGGCAAGGAGCGCAGCGTCAATGTTTTCGCGAGATACATCGCGATCTGGCGCGGACGCACGACATTGGCCGTGCGACGCGCGGAGAGAATTTCCGCCCGCGACACATTGAAGTGACTCGCCACGAGCTTTTGAATGTCGTCGATCTTCACGCGCCGTAAGTCATGCGCGCGAATGAGGTCGCGTATCGCGGCTTCCGCCATCGCGATGGTGAGAGGCTCGCCGTTCAAGGTGGAATGCGCGAGCAATCGATTGACGGCGCCTTCCAGATCGCGGCCATTGGTCGTCACGGTCTTGGCGACGTAAGCGATTACTTCCGGCGAGATGGAGAAGCCACCTTGCTTTTCTTGCACGGCGGCGATGCGCGCCTCGAGAATCTTGACCCGCAGTCCTTCGTCCAGTTGTCCGATGTCGACGCAGAGGCCGCCCTTGAAGCGCGATAAAACCCGCTCGTCGAGGTCCTCGAGTTCGGAGGGCGGCCGATCCGCCGCGACGATAACCTGTCGTCCCGCGACGGTCAGCGCGTTCAACGTGTGGCAAAATTCCTGTTGGATGGAGGGGCCCTTCAGAAATTGCACGTCGTCGATAATCAGCATGTCGATCGCGCGGAGATTCTCCTTGAAGGCGATCGATGTTTGCGCGCTCAACGACGAGACGAAGCTGGTCATGAATTTCTCCGCGGTCAGATAGACGACACGCGGCATACTTTCGTGAGCCGCTTGGGCCATCGCTTGTAAAAGATGCGTCTTGCCGAGGCCAACCGCCGCATGGACATAGAGCGGGTTGTACATGGGGGGGACATCGATCGCGCGCGGTTCGGCGATACGGCAGGCCGCCGCGTACGCAAGATGATTCGACGGGCCGACGAGAAAAGTCGCGAAGGAATGTCGACGATCCAGCGGCGAGCCGACGAAGGCGTCGCATTCTCCTCGCTGGAAGGATTTGCCGGAGGCGCGCCGGGTCGAGCCATGAGCGGGTTCCGGCGCGGGCTTGCGCTCCAAAGCCGGCATCGGAACAAAGCCGCGGTTCGCCTCGCGCGGCGCCGGCGCGTCGAGTTCCGCTCCGGCCTCGCGGGCTTTGGATTTGCGTCCCTGTTGGCGCAGTTCGATCGTCAGGCGCTCGATCGCGCCGAATTCGGAAACGACGTGCTTTTTGATGCGATCGAAATAATGTGACTGCATCCAGCTTTTGAGAAATTTCGTCGGCACGCTCAAATGCACGCCATCCCCCCCCACGCGTTCCAGTTCGAGGCGCAGAAACCACGAGTTATAGACCGCGTCGCCGAGTTCGGCGCGCAGCCGCATGCGGACGCGCTCCCAACATATGAGCTGCTCGCTCGTAAAAGCGGGTGGAGTCGATTGAGAATCCTTGTCGTCGAACATTTTGCGCCTTGGCGAAGAGGACACGCGCGTCCGAACGACGAGAACCCGTCGCTCGGAACGATGCGAAGTTGAGTTAGGTCTTTAAGGTGTCGGCGTCGCGAGCGTCGTTAGATCGGACCGCGCCATGTGGGGAGGGAGCGCCGCCGGGGAGGGCCGATCGCTCGACCATGCGGCAAACCGAAAGGCCGACTACCGTCATCCAGATCGCACGCCTTCTTCCGCGCGCGCATGGAAGCGGTGACTGTAAGAAAAATGTCAGACTTTCGTGAAAACGACATCGGATTCCCCCTTATCCAAAAAAAGCCGCCGTGCTCTTTCGGAATTCCAAGCCATACGACTAGGCGAAGTGGTCTTACGACGACACCGTGCGCACTCCACAAAAAACAACTTCTCGAACCGTCGCCCGAAAAACTCAAGGCCGAATCTTTCGACTGACGCGCGATTGAAGATCGCACACGCGTCTTTCGATTTGAGATATCCGCATCAACCGTTTAAGGCCGCTTGCGTTCTCTCGTTCGATGCTCAGAGCCTATATAGGCCTTGCTTTGAACGCAATTGGCGAACGCGGAGATTCGTTTCGCTTCGCGTGAAAAAATACGCGTTCGCGATGCGCGCTCGTCGCAAATCGACGCTTCGTCAGAGGGAAGCGGACTCTTCCGCGCGCCGTCAAAAATTTGTAACGAGGCCATTACAATCGGCAAAATTGGACGTTCGTAATTCTGTCAAGTGGCCCATATCGGCGCTCTTTTTTCGCCTTGTTAGTAACGAACTGAATCAGAGCCCCTTTGTGTGCGCATGCGCAATTGCCGATAAAAATTGTTTCGATGTGTGACTTTTTTGCGCACGCCGGCGTCCCCTCGCGACAATAGCGCGCACAAAAAAGCCCGGACTGAGCCGGGCCTTCAATTTGCTGTTGTATCGAATGCGACTGGTTCGATCAGGCCGCCTTCGTCAACGCTTTCACGCGCGCGGTGAGGCGCGAAACTTTGCGCGACGCGGTGTTCTTGTGGATCACCCCGCGTTGCGCGGCCCGCATCACGACTGGCGCCACGGTCTGCAAAACTTCGGCGGCGACATTCGCATCGCCCGCGGCGATCGCTTCCTCGACCTTGCGCACGAAGGTGCGCAGCAGGCTGCGACGGGCGCGGTTCACCGCGGTGCGGCGAGCTATCTTTCGAACGGCCTTCTTGGCCGAACTCGTATTGGCCATTCTTCCTTTTCCTTAAAGCGTGCGGCGGAAGACGACACCGCCCCCCGGGAAAAAAAGCAGCCGCGAAAACGCGGCCACGGAAGGGGCTATATAGGCCAGACCCGGGCTTTTCGTCAACGAATAAGATGCTCGCTCCCCGTTCCGCCCTCCGTTTGTTCAATGCGATGGCCGAAGTGGCGCCGCCGCCCACTGCTTGGGCGGACTCTCGCACTCGATTCTCGTCGCGGCGTCGACTCGGGCCGCTTTGGAATCATTATAGCAAGACCTGCGCCTCTCCAGCTCGACCGGGAGCGCGAATAGCGCGATCCCGCCGCCCCATGGGCGGCCGCCCCTGTCGAAAAGCGCGACCGCGCCGTCATCAAGCCGCCTCTTTGTCGTGCCTATGTCGGCGACGCTTGCGCGAGGCGCCGGGCTGCTGATACCTATTTGTCCATGACTTACGGATCGGACTCCATGACTGCTCGTTTTTTCGCCCTTTCCGCGAGGCCCGCGGCCTTGCTGCTTATGGGCCTGATGTTCGGCGCGAGCCCTGTTTCGCTGGCTTCCGCGCAGCAAAGCTGCCAGGAGGACTTCCAGCGTCTGACGCAAAAGCGCATCGCGCAGATCGGCGTTCTGAATCGACTGGGCAAGGCCGGCAAGGGCCATATGGACCCGATGGCGGCCTGCCCGGCGGCGCGCGCTCTGGTCGGCATAGAGACCGAAATGCTGAACTACATGACCAAGAATAAAGACTGGTGCGCGATCCCCGACAATGTGATCGATGGCTTCAAAGCCGCGCGCGCCAAGAGCCAGGGCTTCGCAGGGCAGGCCTGCTCGGTCGCGGCCAAGGTCAAGCAGATGCAGGCGCAGCAGCGCTCGCAAGCCGCCGCCGGTCCGGGCAATCAACCTCTTAAGCTGCCCGCCGGACCGTTGTGAGTCTGACGCCCGAGAAGGCCGACGTCGCCGAGGCGTTGCCGGACACCGTCTCTGGCAATCCGGTTCTGCGCTTCGCGCCTGGGCCGCTCAAACCCTTCGTGCAATTGGCGCGGCTCGACCGTCCGATCGGGTGGTGGCTGTTGCTGCTGCCTTGTTGGCAAAGCAGCGCGCTGGCGGCGTGGGCCTTGGGCCTTGCGCCCGATTTCAAGCAACTGGCGTTGTTCTTCGTCGGCGCCGTGGCGATGCGCGGCGCGGGTTCGACTTATAACGACATCGTCGATCGGAAGATCGACGCCGAGGTCGAGCGCACGCGCAACCGGCCGCTCGCCAGCGGGCGCGTTTCGTTGCGCGCCGCGGTAGTCTTTCTCGTCGCGCAATGCCTTGTCGGGCTCGCGGTGCTGCTATCGTTCAACGGCCTCACGATAGCGCTGGCGATGGCGTCGCCGTTGATCGTGTTGCTTTATCCCTTCGCCAAGCGCTTCACCTCATGGCCGCAGGCCATTCTTGGCTGCGCCTTCGCTTACGGCGCGCTGCTGGGGTGGACCGCGCGCGCGGACGCTTTCGCCGCGCCGGCGCCGTTGCTGTATCTCGGCGCGATCTTCTGGACCATCGGCTACGATACGATCTACGCGCTTCAAGATATTCAAGACGATGCGCGGGTCGGCGTGCGCTCGACCGCGCGTCTCTTCGGCGCTCATGTGCAAGGCGCCGTCGGCGCGCTTTACGCATTGTCGGTCGTTTTCGCGCAGGCCGCGATGCTCGCGGCGCATTTTGGGGTATTCGCCCAGCTAGGCGTCCTGGCTTTCGCCGCGCATCTTTATTGGCAGACGCGGCAGATTGACGAGGCTGCGCCGCCCGAACTGGCGTTAAGGCTTTTTCGCGCAAATCGCGACGCCGGACTGTTGCTGTTCGCCGGCTTTTTCGCCCAAAGCCTTTGGGGCGCGTTTCACTCGTAGCAGATGATTTCGCGCTCGCCAGCGAAAACCGTGTTTTTGCGCGACGGAACGCCCGTCTTGCGGCGGGTCAGGAAACGCGGGCGGCGCTTGGCGACGCTGGCGTTGCGCGGGCGCTTGAACGGAGCCTTGCGCTGCGCGCGGTCGGCTGGCTCCATCTTGCCGTTCGCCGTGTAAAGTCGCGGCAACGCCAAGACCGAGGCCCAGAATTTCCAGTCGGCGGCGGCGTCGTCGGCGTTATTGGTTTCGGCCAGCATGACATCGAGATCGGAGTCTCTATGGGTTAGCGACAGGCGATAGGCCGCTCCGCCCGCGCATGTCGTCTCCACCCCTAGCGCCACGCCGTGATAGGTCGCGACGGGAACAACGATCGTCATCGAAATCCCCGCCAAGCGCCGCGAAATGCGTATGTGTCCGCGCGTTAGGCGCACCAGGCGCATGCCTTCGTCGGCGCGCGCGTCGCGCTGCATATTTTCGGCCAGCGGCTTTTGCGCCGCGCAATTGGTCTTCAACACGGATCGCCTCCTAGAAGAGAGTATCAGGCTTGTCGGGGAGACCTTCGCGCCGGCCTGGGGAGAAAGTCGCTAACAAGGCTGGTGAATTTGTCATAAACCACTGCTTTATAGGCATAAATGGCGCTTCAGAGTGAAGGCCGGGCAAAGGGAAACGATCAAATTGTTCGCATTTGCGCGAATTCGGCGGCTCGAAGCGCAAAAAGGCGTCTTGCGGCGCGGGGGCGGCTCGCCTACCACTCTTAAATAATGCTGAGCACACAGACCGACCTTTCCGCGTTTATGGCGCGCCTCGAAGCCGTGGCGCGCGAGGCCGGCGACATCGCCATGGCCTATTTTCGCCCGGCCGAACGCACCAGCGCCGACGTCAATTACAAGAGCGGCGGTTCGCCGGTCACGGAGGCCGACCTCGCCGTCGACCGTTTCCTGTTCGAGCAAATGGCCTCGCTGGCGCCGGGCGCCGGCTGGCTGTCCGAGGAGACCGCCGACACTGCCGAGCGTCTGTCGCGCGGGGAAGTGATCGTCGTCGACCCTATCGACGGCACGACGGCCTTCGTTCGCGGCGATAAGCGATGGGCCGTGTCCATCGCCTTGATCGAACAGGGCTGTCCGGTCGTTGGCGTCGTTCATGCGCCGGCTCTTGGCAAAACCTTCGCCGCGCGAAAAGGGGGCGGGGCCTTTCTTAACGGCGAGGCCATCGGCGTATCGCCCCGAGAAGAACTCGCCGGCGCGCGCATCGTGTCGCCTCGTGACAAGACCGAGTTTTTCGAGAAATCCGCCTATTGCTTTAAAATCGCCCCGCGGGCGCCGTCGCTAGCGCTGAGACTAACCGACGTGGCGGCGGGCGCCAACGACCTCGCCATCGCCTCGCCGGGCGCGCGCGATTGGGACATCGCCGCCGCCGATGTGATATTGAGCGAGGCTGGCGGCCTGTTGTCGGAGATCGAGGGCGGACCGCTGACCTACAACCGCGCGAGCTCGCGTCGGGAGATGCTTGTCGCCGCGCCGCGAGCGCTGTTTAATGAGAGCCTGGCTCTCGCCAAAGCCGCGATGAAAGGGAAACCATGACGAACCCGCCGCCTCCGCACGCCAAACCCAGGCAACTGCTTCATCTCGTGTTCGGCGGCGAACTCGAGGATTTGCAGGGTGTCGCTTTCCGCGATCCGGGCAAGCTCGAGATCGTCGGCGTCTATCCCGACAACGACAGCGCGCTGGCGGCCTGGAAGGCGAAGGCGCACGCGACGGTCGACAACGCCCATATGCGTTATTTCGTCGTGCACCTGCACGAACTTCTCGACCCGGACATCGAATGCCTGTGAGTGTTTTCTCTTAGTCGAATTGCAATCTTCTGGCGTCGTTTCCTTCTCTCATAAGCGAGAGAAGGAAGCGCCGGGCATCCGAGGACATTCATCGACGCCATGCGCTTGCTCATCATCGAGGACGACAGGGAAGCCGGGAACTATCTCGTGAAAGCGTTTCGCGAGCAGGGCCATTTGGCGGAGCTCGCCGCCGATGGGCTGGCGGGCTACGCCCTCGCGCGCGAGAGCCAATATGACGTGCTGATCGTTGACCGCATGTTGCCGAAGCTTGACGGGCTCTCGCTGATCGCCGGCCTGCGCGAGCAGAAGATCGACACGCCCGTGTTGATCCTTTCCGCGCTGGGGCAGGTCGACGATCGCGTAAAGGGACTGCGCGCCGGCGGCGACGATTATCTCGCCAAGCCCTATGCCTTTTCGGAGCTTCTGGCGCGCGTCGAGGCGCTGGCGCGCCGCCGCTCCGGGCCGCGCGGCGAGGACACGGTCTATCGGGTCGGCGATCTCCAACTCGATCGACTGACGCGCGAGGTGAAGATCGGCGGGGAAGAGGTCGTCTTGCAGCCGCGCGAGTTTCGTCTGCTCGAATATCTGATGAAAAACGCGGGGCAGGTGGTGACGAGAACCATGCTGCTCGAAAATGTCTGGGACTATCATTTCGATCCGCAGACGAACGTGATCGACGTGCATATTTCGCGGCTACGATCCAAGATAGACAAGGGCCGCGCGACGCCCCTGCTGCGCACGATCCGGGGCGCGGGATATATGATCCGTGAAAACGGTCGGTAAGCTTTTTCGCACGACGGCCTTCAAGCTGTCGCTGGCCTATTTCGTTTTGTTCTCCCTTGGCGCGTGGGTTGTGCTCGCCAGCGTTGGCCAGCGCGTCGAGCAAGTGCTGGACGAAGAGACCGCCCAAACAATCGACGCCGAAATCGCCCGGCTGACCGAACTCTATGGCGAGGGCGGCCTGCGCCAACTGGTCACCTCGATCGAGCGCCGGGCGCGCGCTCCAGGCGGTTCGATCTTTCTTGTCACGACCCACGCGGGCGAATATATCGCGGGCAATGTCATAGCATCGCCAATGATCGGCGCCGAGGAGGGCGCGCTCGACGAGACCATTTATCGGCGGCGCGGCGAAGCCGCGGACATTCACCATCACGCGCTGGCCAAGCTCGTCGTTTTGCCCGGCGAGTTCCGGCTGCTGGTGGGCCACGATGTCGAGGATCATCGCGTGTTGCGGCGGATTCTGCGGCAGGGACTTGGCGCCTCGCTGTTCTGGCTGGCCTTGGTCGGCACGCTCGGCGGACTCTTCGTCGCCAATCGGATGCTGGAGCGCGTCGACGCCATGTCGGCCTCGGCGCGACGCATCATGGGCGGCGATCTAGATCAAAGGCTTGATACGACCGGAGCCGGCGACGAACTCGACCGCCTCGCCGAAAATCTCAATGCGATGCTGGCGCGCATCGGCGAGTTGATGACCGGCTTGGGCGAGGTGTCGGACAATATAGCGCATGATCTCAAGACGCCGCTGACGCGGCTGCGCAACCGCGCCGAAGAAGCCGCGCGCGCCAACACCGGGCCAGAGGAGACGCGCGCGGCCTTGAGCGCGATCATCGAAGAATCAGACGCGTTGATTCGCGTGTTTGACGCGCTGTTGACGATCGCGCGCGCCGAGGCCGGCTATTCCAGCGAAAATATGAGCGAGGTGGACGCCGGGAAGATCGCCGCCGACATCGTGGAGCTTTACGAGCCTGTCGCCGAGGAGCAGGGCGCGTTGTTTCAGTCCTCGCTGGAAGAGGGGCTGATGGTGCGCGGCAACCGCGAACTGCTGGGGCGGATGCTCGTCAATCTCGTCGACAACGCGCTGAAATATGGCGCCGGCGATGACAAGCCGAGCGTTTTGGTGACGGCGCGGCGGGTCGGCGGATCAATCGAGATTTGCGTCGCCGATCGGGGTCCGGGCGTGCCGCCGCAAGACCGCGAGCGCGTCATCGACCGCTTTGTGCGGCTCGAGAATTCGCGCTCGCGTCCGGGCTCCGGCCTCGGTCTCTCGCTCGCCGCCGCGGTGGCGCGCTTGCATCATGGCTCCTTGCGCCTGGAGGACAACACGCCCGGGTTGCGCGCCGTTGTCTCGCTGCCCTCGATCGGTTCGTCGCGCGGCTGAGTCTTCTCGGCGGGCGCCTTGGCCTTCATGACGGCGCCG
>PLAI01000224.1 GCA_003134075.1 Methylocystaceae bacterium
CGCCGCCGCCGGGGCCGCCATCGCCGCGCTCGCCCTTGTCACGGGAAATTACGCGCAAAACCAACTCGCCGAACTGGGCAAGGTCGCCAAGGAAACCGGCCTCGAAGCCAATCAGATTCAGGGCGCGAAGCTCGTCGGCGCGTCCGCTGGCCTCGATTCCGACGCGATGGTCGCCGGGCTCAAGAACGCGTCGCAAGAATTCGAGCAGTTCAAGCGCAACGCCGGCAGCGTCAAGGACACGCTCGAAAAGGTCGATGAGGAATTCCTGAAGGTCGCCGACAAGGCGAAGACATCCGGCGAATTCATCGACCTTATGGTCCAGGAGATCCGCAAGCTGCCGCGCGAGGAGGGAATCGACCTCGCCAAGGCGGTTTTTCCAGACGGCACGGGCGAAAAGCTCTACGGGCCGATTGTTCGCGGCGAGGCCAGCACGAAGCAATTCGCCGAGGCGGCGAAGGCCGCCGGCGTCGCGCTCGATGATGGCGTTGTCAAGGCGGCGGCGGAAGCGCAACGCCAGATCGACGAAGCCTCGGCCAAGGCCAGCGGAAAGTTTCTCTCCGCGCTGCAGAGCCTCGCGCCGCCCGTCGCCGAACTGAAGGTGCAATTTTATGGCGTCGTTGGAGCGATAGCCGACGCGACGGCGGCAACCAGCAAATTCGTCGGCGAGTTGAACAAGGCGATCGAGGATTCGAAACAGCTGGCCAAGGAGCGTGACAATCATCAGACCGGCGGCGTCCCGTTCAAGGACGCCTTCGCCAAGGAACTTCGCGGCTACGGCGTGCATCCGGATTATGTCGAAGGCCCGCAACAGCAGACCGCCGGCGTTTCGCGCGCTCGCTATGAAGCGCGTGACAAAGACGAAGACAAGGGCAAGAAGAGCAAGGGCGACAGCGACGCGACCAACGCGGCGCGCAAGGACATCGACGGCCAGATCGAGGCCGTCAAGCAACAGACCGAGATCAACAAGCAGCAATACGAACTCGACGCCGCGAACAAGAAGATCACCGAGGAGCAAAAGAAAGTCCTCGTCCAGCAGGCCGACGACCAGCAGCTCGCGTCGATCAAGGCGCTCTATGAGCAGGAAAAGCAGATCGCCGGACAAAAGCCCGCGCAAATCGCGGAAATCAACAACAAGATCGAGGCGCTGGAATCGCAGCACACGCTGAAGATGCTGCAAGAGCAGACCAAGGCGGCGCAAGAGTCGGCCAAGATAGGACAGCAAGAAGCCAGCCAGATGGCGGGCACGCTGACCTCCTCGCTCTCGACGGCGATCGAGAACGGGCTCGATCACGTCAAGACCAAGGACGCCGGGAAAAAGATCGCGCAATCGCTGCGGAACGAACTCGTCAACGAGCTTGCTAAAGATACGCTCACCAAGCCTCTGGAGGCGGCGCTTGCGCCCGCGTTCAAAGGGATTTTCTCCTCGATCACTAATCCGATTTCAAGCTTTCTCGGCGGTGCTCTCGGCGGCGGGACTGACGCGGCGGGAGGCGCTGCTCTTACAGGCGCGGCGACCGCGCTGACCACGGCGGCCGCAGCGTTGTCATCGGCGGCGGCGGCCCTTGGGGCGGGAGGAGTTGCTGCTGGAGCTGGCGGCGTGGCGGCGGGCGCTGGCGGTGCTGCCGCCGGGGCTGGCGGAGCGGCGGCGGGAAGCGGCGGGTTTTTCTCTTCGCTGTTTTCTTCGCTGGGCAGCCTGCTACCGGCATTTGACCAGGGCTCATTCCAACTCCCCTCGCTCGGCAATTTCGACGGCAAGGGCGGTTTTCCCGCGCTCGTCCATCCAGACGAGATGATCGTTCCCGCGGGGCCGGCGGGTGGGCTGCGCCAGGCGCTCAAGGGCGGCGGCGCCGGCGCTGGCGCGGGCGGCGGGGGCAATACCGTGCACGTCGCGCCGACTTTCAATATAAACGCGACCGATAGCCAGGACGTGCACCGCATGTTCATGGCGAACCAAAGACAATTCGGAAAGGCCGTAAGTAAAATGATGAGAAACGGCGTGATGCTTGGGAAGTGATATGGGAGAACAGAAAAAAGGGGCGAGCTTCGATGATGTTTGCGACGCCTTGCGTGGGCGATTGCTCGCGGCCGGCTTTTGCAATGAAGCGGCCGACGCTATCATGGCGTCGGCGCGATCGTGCATAGATTGGACGTCATCGGCGCCGCCGTTCCATGTGCCGCGAGAGGCGTTGCCGGCGCTTGAAGCGCTGAAAGCCACCTGGAGCCGGCGATGCGCCGACGCGCTCGAAATCATCGTGAGGCTTTACGCCGAAATTTATCGACTTGACCACGGGTCCGGGCCGCCCGTCGCGAGAACGCGCGAGCTACGCGTGATCGACGGCGGCAAAACGCCGCCCGAGAAATGAAAACGACGGCCGTGCAACTCGCGGTCGCGCTCGAACGAATAGAACGCGGCGGCGTGCTGGCGCTGGCGACCGTCGAAATCTCGATTGCCGGCGTCCCTATTACCCTTCAGGGCTTGAAGCTGCGGCGCGGCCTGGACGGCGTTATGTCCGTCGAGCTCCCGATGTTCGATCATCCGAGCGACGGGCGGATCACTTGCATAGGGCTTCATGACGACCTCGCGCGCGGCGTCGTCGACGAAGTGATTGCGGCTTGGGAGCGGAGCGCGAGAGCGTAGAGGCTTCCGCGATCTTCCGGGCCCTTGGCGATGACTGCGCCGCCGTCACGGGAACATCGCTCGATAAGGGTGTGGAACTGGACGCGCTGGCGAAGCCCCCCATACCCTGATTATCTTCGCGAATTCCCGAACCTGTAAGAGACATAAACCTTCCCAGTAGGATGCGCCATGCAGTAGCGGGCCACTTCTGGGAAGATCCGAGCCATTTCCAGCTTCGTTCCCATGGACAGCTGCATCATCAGCGCACATGCGATGATGGATTTGATCATTTGTCCTCTCCGCCCTTCCTCAACCTCACGCCTGCCCCGCCGCCGTTCTCGGCGATGAACTCGACGCCAGCCGATTCGAGGGCGGCGACGATCTTGGCGGCCGTGTCCGCGCGGCCGCCCAACTCTCCATCCTGTGATTCGAGCCTTGCGATTGTGGGCTCTGAAATTCCCGACGCGCCAGCCAGGTCGCCTTGTGACCACGCCAAAAGCGAACGCGCTGCTTTCACCTGCCGAATTGAGATCACGGGTTCCCCGATTGATAGAAATTCTATTGACGCGCCCTTGCGAATGATTTAATAGAATTTCTATCACAAGCCGCTCTCGCGAGCAAGCGACGCCGAACCATCATTTCGGCGAACGCTCCCGGCTTGCCTGAAAACGGAGGGCTTCTATGTCCGGTACTGCCATCCTCGCAACATTTATCACCGTCTCATTCGGTCTGATTACGCTGGCATGGGCCGCAGCTCACGCCGTCGAGGTGGGCGCCATCGCCAAGAAGGACCGCCAGCCATGAGTGGTCTTTGGTTCCGAATATACGACGAGGCGCTCGACGATCCGCGCTTGCAGCGGCTCCCGGCGTCGCTCTTCCGGGCTTGGTTCAACCTCCTGTGCGCCGCCTCGCGCAACGGCGGAACGCTTCCTGATCTTCCCGACCTCGCCTTCATGCTGCGCACGCGGCCCGGGGCGCTGTCTCGCCGGCTGGACGCGTTAAGGGCTGTAGGGCTTGTCGAGGCTTCGGATGGCGAGCTGCGGCCCGTCGAATGGGAAAAGCGGCAATTTGTCCGCCAAGACGCTCAAGTCGGCGCCGAGCCCATGACCGCCGCCGAGCGCACCCGGCGCTGGCGCGAGCGACGCGCGCGTGACGCGGCCGGCGTCACAGGTGACGTAACGGTGACGGCCATAGACTTAGAATCAAACCAAGAAACAAAAACACAAACCGCGCCCGAAGGCGCGAGCGCGTGCGCGGGCTTCAATGAATTTTGGCAAGCCTTCCCGTCCCGTGACGGCGACAACCCCGAGCAACCCGCGCTCGAGGCCTTTCGGAAGGCTGTAGCGGCTGGAGCGGAGCCCGAGGCGATCATCGGCGGGGCAAAAGCCTACGCCAGCGCCACGGCAGGCCGGGAGC
>PLAI01000086.1:0-964 GCA_003134075.1 Methylocystaceae bacterium
TGGAACAAAAAGCCGTCGTCCGCGCTCATGCGCCGCGCGATCTCGCCGAGATCCATCCCAAGGCGCGCCGTCGCCTCCTCCACATCGGGACGAATGGCGGCGAAGCACAGGCCTTCCTCGATGATCAAATCGCGATAGGTTTCGGAGGTCGCGACGACGACCGCGAAGCCCTCCCGCTGCAGCGCCTGCCCCAGCGCGACGANNGATAAAGATCGCCGAGCGATCCGAAAGTGGCGATCAGAATCTTGGGAAGCGCCGCGCGCATGTGGGAAACTCGGATGGAGGAGTCTGAAATCTAGAGTTAAAGCCCGTCATTTTCAAAGAAAGACGTTCGGCGCGAGAGAAAGATTCGGCGTGAGCGGGTTCGCATCGCCATTCCTCGCCCGAAATAGGCGTTCCATTTGGCGTCATGCCGAAACTCCGGATGGAGGCCGACGCTCTCCTATTTGTGGTGTTCACATATATAGGCTCGTTTGCTNNCCCCAGCATGATCCAGTTTTGAAAACTTTGCCCAATTCCCGTCTTCCCAAAGTCGCCAGCCATGTTCTCCCGTGGTCGTGGGAGATCGTCAAGGGTTTCTCGGCGAGCGCAAAAGTTACTTGCTGTTGTTTTGTCCAAGAAACTTGGCACGATCGGTTGATAAGAACACGACCGTCCACTTTGACAAGACAGTTGCTGATTGATTCGTTGACCCTGGACTTAGGCTCTTTCTCGACCCTGCTAACGTTCTCGTCGTCGCTGGCGTTCTGGATGTCGCCGGCTTTTTCAACCTTGCTGCCTGTTGAAGGCTCTGAACTCGAGTCCAGATTTAACGGCGGCGCCTGGTCGAACAATAGTTTTGGCTTCGCTGCGACTTCCTCGATCGGCGCCAAGACATAGCCGGGATCATCATGTTTGGCGCCGGCCGGCTCCTGCGCCGGCGGCGTGCCCGGCGTTGTTTCTGGCGATGGGATCGACGCCGCGG
>PLAI01000086.1:972-3173 GCA_003134075.1 Methylocystaceae bacterium
AAAATAGAGCAAACGGCGGCGCGTGGCGGCTCCGTAATCGATGTAAACAGGGCGGCGGTCCAATGCTTCCTCTTGGGGCTCGGACCAAGTATTTTCGTTTCGAAAACCATTTGCCCGCGCTGACCCGGCGTCGATCGGGCCGGAATCATCGTCGACGTAGCGGTTGCGCGCTTGGGAACCGGGCCGTTCGGCCGGATTCGAACGTTTATGTCGAATCTCCGCCGAAGGCCGCCCTCGTCGTTCGCGACCCTGTTCACCTCGGTTCTTTTGCGGATCGACGAAGTGGGAAAGTTCCGCCGGGGCGCTGTTTTCGTCTTGGGCACCGCTCGGCGCGCCACGAGGGCGCTTTTCACGATTCTCGAACTCGGCCATTAGCCTTCGCTGCTCACTATATACGCTCACGCTAAGACTCCGGATTGAGTTTCCGAGCCGGACCACCCGGGACACACGTCGTAACGAGCGTGCTTTCCGCCTCGAAGGTTCGTAAACTGTCGCTTTTCTACCTCGAAACTACCGATCCAAGCGACACGGCCATGCTCGAGGGCTTTTGCAAACCTATCACCCGAGGGATAGCCTCATTAAGGATTTGTAATTATGGCCGATCTTGGCCGCGATGTAGGCTAAAATATTTTTTGTCGAGGCTTAATCCGGACGGTTTTGCGCCTGTTATAGGAATAGATGCGCCANNCCCCGCGCCTCTTTGCGAGAGGAACTAATTCACCTAGCGGACACACCAGAATTCTTGCTGAATTGAGAAAGTGTAATTCAAATCGATCCGACTTGCACAATCGCACCCCCGCAGGCCGTCGCTTCGNNGGATCCCCGGATACTGGGTCTTTTGAGCAGCGCCCGCTTCATCCTCAATGAGTTGCAGGCCGCCGCGCGACTCATAATTCATTGAGGGCGGATACAAGCTCAAGAAAATGCGCCGCGAACAAGATAAAACGTCAAATAAGAACCCCAAACAAATATCATCAAGGATGCGGCGAAAATTATAAAAGCGCATACATCGTATATTTCAGCTACGTCAATGAGAAGAAGCTTTTTCGACGCGCCACAGCTGTAAATCGCTCTCGCTTTATAGTCAAATAGACAAGACAAAATGGACACAATTGCTCCAAATGTAAAGCATAACATGAGGTTTGAAAACATTATGATGGTTTCAATCAATTTATGGTGGTTCATGACTGTGAATACGACCGTTAGAATTGCAACCAATATGGCTGCGTTAATATTTATGATAATGCTTAGTTTCGGCATGGCCGGCAGGCTGTAAGGCCTGTCGTTTAGCGTCGAGAGACACGAATCCCAGTCTGAATCGGCATGGTGTTGTTCGAGCGCCGTCTGTTGCACGAGACTCTCCATGGGTTGGCGGCATTTTGTTAAGAATTATTTACGCGTGGCCCGGCTATATTCTTCACGAAGGTTACTACTTAAAATGAACCGAATAAACATCAACACAATCGCATGGTTAGCAATCAATTGACCCTCCAGCTATTGCTTCGCCATGGTTGCGCCGTCGCGCGCGCGTGGCGATGCCAAAAGGCGCCGCCCCGTGCTATGCTGGCTCCCGTAACCTCGAGGTCCAAATGCCCCATCCCACCGCGCTGGACGCCCCGGCGCCGCCGGCCTTCTCCGCCAGACCCTCGCTCNNCCGGGCTCACCCGCGCCGAGCTCGCTAACGCCTTGCGCCGGCTAGAGTTGCCAGACCGCGAGATAAGGATGCGCGTGGCGCAGCTTTGGCATTGGATTTACTTTCGCGGCGCCGATGATTTCGGCTCCATGCTCAATATTTCCAAGGCCATGCGCGAGCGGCTGGACCTGGCTTTTTCGCTCGATTTGCCGGAAATCGTCGAGGAGCAGGTCTCGAGCGACGGCACGCGCAAATGGCTGCTGCGGCTTTCGCCCACCCATCAAAACGAAAAGGCCGCCGAGATCGAATGCGTCTATATCCCCGAGAGCGACCGGGGCACGTTGTGCGTCTCCTCGCAGGTCGGTTGCACGCTCAATTGCAGCTTTTGCCATACCGGCACGCAAAAACTGGTGCGCAACCTCACCGCGCAAGAGATTATCGGCCAGATCATGGTCGCGCGGCGTCGGCTTGGCGATTTTCCGGGGTTGGAGCGGCCGACCGACGGCCTCGTGCCAACAGGCGAAGGCGCGCGCGCGGTCTCGAACATCGTGTTCATGGGCATGGGCGA
>PLAI01000289.1 GCA_003134075.1 Methylocystaceae bacterium
GCCTACATCTGCGGCGAGGAGACCGCGCTGCTGGAGAGTTTGGAGGGCAAGAAGGGAATGCCGCGGCTAAAGCCGCCGTTCCCGGCCAATGTCGGTCTTTACGGCTGTCCGACCACGGTCAATAATGTCGAGTCCATCGCCGTCGCGCCGACCATTTTGCGCCGCGGGGCGTCGTGGTTCGCCGGCATCGGCCGGCCGAACAACACCGGCACCAAGCTGTTCAGCATTTCGGGGCATGTGAACCGACCCTGCAATGTCGAGGAAGCGATGTCGATTTCCTTCCGCGAATTGATCGAGGAGCACTGCGGCGGCGTTCGCGGCGGCTGGGATAATCTTCTCGCGGTGATTCCCGGCGGCTCGTCGGTTCGCTGCGTGCCCGCGCATGAGATCATCGACTGTCCGATGGATTTCGACAGCCTGTCGAAGCTGGGTTCGGGGCTCGGCACGGCGGCGGTGATCGTGATGGACAAGTCGACCGACATCATTCGCGCGATCGCGCGCCTATCCTATTTCTATAAGCACGAGAGTTGCGGCCAATGCACGCCCTGCCGCGAGGGCACGGGCTGGATGTGGCGCGTGCTGGAGCGCATGGTCGAGGGCCGGGCGCATAAGCGCGAGATCGATCTGCTGTTCGACGTGTCAAAGAAGATCGAAGGCCACACGATTTGCGCGCTGGGCGACGCGGCGGCCTGGCCGGTGCAGGGCCTTATCACCCATTTCCGCGATGTGATCGAACAACGCATCGACCAGTATGCGGCCAATCCGCATCCCGATCCCGTGCGCGTGGCGGCGGAGTGAGAGGCATGACGACATTGGGCAAAAGCGTCGATTTGGAGAAGGCGAAGTGACCAAGATTCTCGTCGATGGCGTGGAAGTTGATGTCCCGCCCGAGTTCACCCTGCTCCAGGCATGCGAGGAGGCCGGCGCGGAAGTGCCGCGCTTTTGTTATCACGAACGGCTGTCGATCGCCGGCAATTGCCGCATGTGTCTTGTCGAGGTGAAGGGTGGCCCGCCCAAGCCGCAGGCTTCCTGCGCGATCGCCGTCAAGGATTTGCGCCCTGGCCCGGCCGGCGCGCCGCCGGAAGTGTTCACCAAATCGCCGATGGTGAAGAAGGCGCGCGAAGGCGTGATGGAGTTTCTGCTGGTCAATCATCCCCTGGATTGCCCGATCTGCGACCAGGGCGGTGAATGCGATCTGCAGGATCAGGCGCTGGCCTTTGGCGGCGACTCATCGCGGTACATTGAAAACAAACGCGCGGTCGAGGACAAATACATCGGTCCGCTAGTCAAGACCGAGATGACCCGCTGCATCCATTGCACGCGCTGCGTCCGCTTTACGGCGGAAGTCGCCGGCACCGGAGAAATGGGCGCGATCGGGCGCGGCGAGGACATGGAGATCACCACATATCTCCAGAGCGCCATGACGTCGGAGCTTCAGGGCAATGTCACGGACCTCTGCCCCGTCGGCGCGCTGTTGCCGAAGCCGCAAAATTTTCGTGCGAGGCCCTGGGAATATCAGAAGACCGAGAGCGTCGACGTGCAGGACGCGCTCGGCTCGGCGATCCGGGTCGACGCGCGCGGACGCGAGGTGATCCGCATCCTGCCGCGCATAAACGACGCGGTGAACGAAGAATGGATTTCCGACAAGACGCGGCAAGTGGTGGACGGTCTCGCCCGGCAAAGGCTGGATCGCCCCTATATCCGCGAGGGGAGCCGGCTTCGTCAGGCGTCGTGGCAAGAGGCGCTGAACGCTGTCGCCGCCAAGACAAAATCGACGCCGGCGGGAAGAATCGGCGCGCTGGTCGGCGATCTCGCCGCGCTCGAGGAAACCTTCGCGCTAAAATCTCTGGCTGATAGACTGGGCGTCGTTCATCTCGACTGCCGCCAGGACGGCGCCAAGCTCGATCCGGCGTTCGGGCGCGCTTCCTATCTGTTCAACGCGACCATAGCCGGCATTGACGACGCCGATGCTCTGCTCATCATCGGCTCCAATCCACGCAAGGAAGCGCCCGTGCTCAACGCGCGCATTCGCAAGCGTTGGCTAAAGGGCGGCTTCAAGATCGCGCTGATCGGCGAAAAGGTCGATCTGACCTATGATTACGACTACCTAGGCGCTGGTCCGGACTCGCTGCTGCATTTCATCCAGCAGCAGCAGGCGCCTGAGAAAAGGCGGATTATACTCGTTGGTCAGGGCGCGCTGGCGCGCGAAGACGGCGACGCGGTGCTCGCCTTCGCGGCGCAGGCCGCGCAAAAGCATGGCGGCGTTGGCGGCGACTGGAACGGCCTGTCGATATTGCACACAGCGGCCGCGCGCGTCGGCGCGCTGGATCTCGGCTTCGTCCCCGGCGCGGGAGGAATGCGCGCGCATGATTTCGTCAAGGCTGGCGCGTTGGATGTGATCTTCAATCTCGGCGCCGACGAGATCGACATCGCGCCTGGCGCGTTCGTCGTCTACATCGGATCGCACGGCGACCGCGGCGCGCATCGCGCCGATGTCATCCTTCCCGGCGCCGCCTATACGGAAAAGTCAGGCCTGTTCGTGAACACGGAGGGGCGCGTGCAAGCAGCATCGCGGGCCGCGTTCCCGCCTGGCGACGCCCGCGAGGATTGGGCGATTTTGCGAGCGCTCTCCGGCGCGCTGGGCGGTCCCTTGCCCTTCGACTCACTGACGCAATTACGCAAGGCGATGTTCGAAAAACATCCGCATTTGCAGCGGCTCGACGCGATCGAGCTTGGCGACGCCGCCTCGGTGTCGAAGTTGACGCAACATTCGTCGGTCGCGATGAATGACGCTTTCGTATCGAGCGTCTCCGATTTCTATCTCACCAATCCGATCGCGCGCGCGTCGGCCGTCATGGCCGAATGTTCGGCGCTGGCCAAGGACCGGCTGCGACAAGCCGCGGAATAGGAGTAAACGACGTGACCGACGGCTGGCTGCACACTATCGTTTCCTTCGTCACGGAAAATCCCGTGCTTCTCGCGATCTATAAGAGCGTCCTGATCGCCGTCGTGCTGCTCATCTATGTCGCCTATGTGATTCTGGCGGATCGCAAGATCTGGGCGGCGGTGCAGTTGCGGCGCGGACCAAATGTCGTCGGTCCCTGGGGCCTGTGGCAGAGCTTCGCCGACTTCATAAAGTTCGCGCTGAAGGAACCCGTCATTCCGGACACGGCCAATAAGAGCGTGTTCCTGTTCGCGCCATTCTTGATGGCGACCTTGGCGATCGCCGCATGGGCGGTTATCCCGGTGTCCTCCGGGGGCTGGGTGGTCGCGGACATCAATGTCGGCGTGCTCTATATTTTCGCGCTGTCCTCGCTCGGCGTCTATGGCGTGATCATGGGCGGTTGGGCGTCGAACTCCAAATATCCGTTTCTGTCGGCGCTGCGCGCCGCGGCTCAAATGGTGTCCTACGAAGTGTCGATCGGCTTCGTCATCATTACCGTTCTGCTCTGCGCCGGCTCGCTCAATCTCACCGACATTGTGCAGGCCCAGGACACCAAATACGGGATTCTTGGCTGGTACTGGCTGCGCCTCTTGCCGATGTTCGTGATCTTTTTCGTTTCCGCGCTGGCCGAAACGAACCGGCCGCCGTTCGATCTCGTCGAAGCGGAATCGGAACTCGTCGCCGGTTTCATGATCGAATATTCCGCGACGCCGTATGTTCTGTTCATGCTGGCGGAATATGTGGCGATCGTGACGATGTGCGCGCTGCTGACGATCCTTTTCTGCGGGGGCTGGCTGCCGCCGATCAAGATGGCGCCCTTCACTTACATTCCGGGCGTGATCTGGTTCACGCTGAAGGTCAGCTTCTTCTTCTTCTTCTTCGCGATGGTGAAGGCCTTCGTGCCCCGCTATCGATACGATCAATTGATGCGTCTGGGCTGGAAGGTGTTTTTGCCGCTCTCGCTGGCGATGGTCGTCATCGTGGCCGCCGTGCTGCAGTTTGGCCCCGCCGCCGCGCTGGCGAATTGAGGTGACATCATGAGACTCGACAACGCCGCGAAATCGCTGTTCCTCACCGAGTTCATCGGGGCTTTCCTGTTGTCGATGCGGTATTTCTTCAAGCCGAAATCGACGATCAACTACCCGCACGAAAAGAATCCCCAGTCGCCGCGCTATCGCGGCGAGCACGCGCTACGCCGTTATCCCAATGGCGAGGAGCGTTGCATCGCCTGCAAGCTTTGCGAGGCGATCTGCCCCGCGCAGGCGATCACGATCGAAGCCGGTCCGCGCCGCAACGACGGCACCCGCCGCACGACGCGCTACGACATCGACATGGTGAAGTGCATCTATTGCGGATTCTGTCAGGAGGCCTGTCCCGTCGACGCGATCGTCGAGGGGCCGAACGCGGAATTCGCGGTCGAGACGCGCGAGGAACTTTACTATAACAAGGACCGTCTGCTGGAGAACGGGGCGCGCTGGGAGCGGGAGATCGCCCGCAACATCACGCTCGACGCGCCCTATCGTTAAGCGAAAGCCCCTAACACCAGCGCCTTTTCCAAAGGCGCGAGATCTCGCAAAGAGGACGAAGCCGTGGCCGCCGTATTCTTCTATCTTTTCTCGGGCGTGCTGATCGCCTCGGCCTTTGGGGTGATCACCGCGCGCAATCCCGTGCATTCCGTGCTGTTCCTCATCCTCGCTTTCTGCAACGGCGCGGGCCTCTTTCTGTTGCAGGGCGCCGAGTTCCTGGCGATGATACTCATCGTCGTCTATGTCGGCGCCGTGGCGGTGCTGTTTCTTTTCGTCGTGATGATGCTCGACGTGGATTTCGCCGAGTTGAAGCAGGGCTTCCAGAAATACCTTCCCGCCGGCCTCGGCGTCGGCGCGGTCGTGCTTGGGGAGCTTGGCTTCGTCGCCGTCGGCTGGACATCGGCGCCTTCGGCCGGGGCGGCCGCCGCGTCGCCGATACTGGCCCATGTCACCAACACCGCGGCGCTGGGGCAGGTGCTCTACACGAAATATGTGATTTTCTTTCAGGTGTCGGCGCTTGTCCTGCTGACGGCGATGATCGGCGCGATCGTGCTTACACTGCGCCATCGCCCCAATGTGAAACGCCAAAACATCGACGTGCAGAATGCGCGGACCGCCAAGACGGTGGTCGAGCTGAAGAAAGTGCCCTCGCGGGCCGGCGTGTAAGGAAGCAGCCCATGATCATTGGCCTCACGCATTATCTCGTCGTCGCGGCGATCCTGTTCACGTTCGGCATCGCGGGGATCATCCTCAATCGCAAGAACATCATCGTCATCCTGATGTCGGTCGAACTGATCCTCTTGTCGGTGAACCTTAATTTCGTGGCCTTCTCGGCGCAGCTCGGCGATTTGACCGGCCAGGTCTTCGCGCTGTTCGTTCTCACCGTCGCGGCGGCGGAGGCGGCGATCGGTCTCGCCATTCTCGTTACTTTCTATCGAAATCGCGGCTCGATCGCGGTCGACGACATCAACAGCTTGAAGGGCTGACCGCGCGATGATCAAGGCAATCGTTTTTCTCCCACTCGTCGGCTTTCTGATCGCGGGCGGACTCGGGCGCAAAATCGGCGCGCGCGCTTCGGAACTCGTCACCTCCGGCCTGCTCGTCGCATGCGCGGTCATGTCGTGGATGGTGTTTTTCAACGTGGCGCTAGGCCAGGGCGAGGCGATGACGCCGGTGCTCGGGAACTGGTTCACCTCGGGCGCCTTGAAGGTCGATTGGGCGCTGCGCGTCGACACCTTGACGGCGGTCATGCTGGTTGTCGTGAACACGGTGTCCAGTCTCGTGCATATCTATTCGATCGGCTACATGCACGAAGATCCGCACCGCCCGCGCTTCTTCGCCTATCTGTCGCTGTTCACCTTCGCCATGCTGATGCTGGTGACGGCGGATAATCTCGTGCAGATGTTCTTTGGCTGGGAGGGCGTCGGCCTGGCGTCCTATCTGCTCATCGGCTTCTGGTACGAAAAGCCTTCGGCCAACGCCGCCGCGATCAAGGCCTTCGTGGTCAACCGTGTCGGCGACTTCGGCTTCGCGCTCGGCATTTTCCTCACTTTCAAGCTCACGCATTCGGTGACGTTCGACGAAGTGTTCGCCGCTGTTCCGGGCTTGGCGGGGCAAACCATTCACATTTTCGGGCTCGACGTCGACGCGCTCACGCTGACGGCGTTTTTGCTCTTCACCGGCGCGATGGGCAAATCGGCGCAATTCCTGCTGCACACCTGGCTGCCGGACGCGATGGAAGGCCCGACTCCGGTCTCGGCGCTCATTCACGCGGCGACCATGGTCACCGCCGGCGTATTCATGGTGGCGCGTCTGTCGCCGATCTTCGAATATGCGCCGGACGCGCTGACCTTCGTCACGATTATCGGCGCCACGACAGCATTCTTCGCGGCGACCATCGGCCTCGTGCAAAACGACATCAAGCGCGTGATCGCCTATTCGACCTGTTCGCAGCTTGGCTACATGTTCGTCGCGGAAGGCGTGGGCGGATATTCGCTCGGCATCTTCCATTTGTTCACCCACGCCTTCTTCAAGGC
>PLAI01000014.1 GCA_003134075.1 Methylocystaceae bacterium
AGGCCTTCGCGATAAAGCGCCGGATCGGCGGCGATGAAGGCGCCGACGACGATGGCGATCACCACGGCGGCCAGGAAAGCCGTGCTGATCCTGAACACCCGCTCCTGTCTCGATTAAACACAAAAATGTAACCGTTTGGATCGACAAAACCGACATTAGGAAAATGAATGCTCGGGCACGTATTGGTGCCTTGGTTCGCGAGCTTTGTCATGTTGAGCGTGATCTTAAAAAGAGTCCTGTGCGTTGTTTTGCCGAGGCTACCCTATCTATTGCTCTCCCTTTAATCGTGACACGAGATGAACGCATCACGGATGAATTAGTTATAGACAAAGGTTATGGAAAAGAGCTTCTGGCATTTCAAACATATCATGACAGGCATTATGAGCCGTATAACGAGCAAGATGGCCTAACGTGTAAAGAAATACGTGCTAGGATTGCTAATCGTAATAGTGATACATCAAATTTAAAGTCATAATTATCAATAGGATTAGCTGCATTTGTGGTGCGAAAATCGAGATTTCATGCTTAGCTTAATCACCCATTGGTGCCCAGATTTGTCATCTTTGGCCTACCCTTTGCTCTTCCGATCAGGCCACCATCCTGCTATAAATCTCGGCATCGACGACGTGCCGTCGAAAATCACCGCATGCGCACCCGCGAGGGCATGGCGGTCGCAAGAGCCAAAGGGAAGCTGCGCGGAAAATAACCCAAGTTGTCGGACAAACAGCAGAACGACCTACGCCGCATGCACGACACCGGCGACTATTCCATCGGCGATCTGGCGGAGGTTTTTTCGGTTTCCCGACCTACCGTCTACCGAACCCTGAACCGTGCCAAATAGCGATCAAAAAACCGTGCCACTTATCGATCAAAGTCACAAAAAATCGGAGCATTTTCCTTGCAAAACTCCGCTGCAGAACTGACACCTTATTTTACAGCTTGGCCAGGGCCAATGGGGACGGCGGCTTCGGGGCAACCCGCGCCGTGGGCGCATCATTCGAACGGGTCCGCTGACCCCCAACTTGCCTCCACTACAGACACATCCTCAGGCGGCAGCGGCGCGCCATTTGCGCGGTTCTCGCGTCGCAATAGGTTATATTTCGGGCTAAAAGCTCGCGTGCATGTTAAGAGCTTGCAATTGGGCATCGTGTGAAGGGCTTTGTTAAAGTCCCTCGAAACCGGGGGACTAACTTTCGACAATTCTTTCATCGGCGCGCCATGCTAGGCGAGGGAGAGACATGGCGCGGTCGATAACGGTTGCCAGACGTCGGCGCGTCGTTATTTCAGGTATGGGCGCAGTTTCCGCCGCAGGCCTTGGTGTCACCAAGCTCTGGAACGCCGCCCGAGACGGCGTCTCGCAAGTTCGGCCGCTGAAACTCGAACGTCCCTATGGAGGACGGGTGAAGATTGCGGCGCAAGTCCCCGAATTCGATCCGGCCGCCCACATAGAGTCGGAGTTTCTACCGTTCTGCGATCCATTCACGCAATACGCGATGGTGGCGGCAGATGAGGCGATGGCGACGGCGGGCTTTGCGCGTAAGGACATCGCGGGGTCGCGAACGGCGGTCGTCATTGGCACGGGGATCGGTGGATTTACGACCATCGACAACGAGAGTTACAACGAATATGTCGTGCACGCGCGGGGAAACCCTCTTACGGTTCCGCGCAGCATCCCGAGCGCCGCACCGACCATGCTGGCCATCCGCTACTCCGCCAAAGGCCCGACCTTCGCGTTGGCAAGTGCTTGCTCGTCGTCCAGCCAGGCGATCGGAGAGGGACTAGAGATCATTCGTTCTGGACGGGCAGATCGCGCTGTCGTTGGCGGCGCTGAAGCGTGCATCATCAATGGTTCGATGCATGCGTGGGAATTGTTGCGTGTGCTGACTCCGGATCTATGTCGCCCCTTCTCAAAGGGACGCAACGGCATGACACTCGGTGAAGGCGCCGCGATTTTTATTCTCGAGACGTTGGAAGCGGCGCTCGAACGAGGTCATGAGCCCATTTGTGAACTCATTGGCTACGGGACGACAAACGACGCATTCGATCCATTGCGCGCCGATGTTGATGGACCGACAGGAGCGATGTCGCAGGCGCTCGACGACGCAGCCTTGACACCCCGCGACATCGATTATCTCAATGCCCACGGCACCGCCACCTATACCAACGACATGATCGAAGCGGAAGCTATTGGGCGCGTTTTTGGTGATCATGCGCCCCCGATCTCGTCCACCAAACCGATTCATGGACATGCCTTGGGCGCAAGCGGTGGGCTTGAACTCGTCGTCACGATTTCAGCCTTGCGGGAACAAATCGCGCCGCCGACCATAAATTTTCTGGAGCCAGATACAAAGTGCCAAGTCGATCCGATTCCCACCGTCGCGCGAGTACTGCGGATCCGCAATGCGATGTCGAACTCCTTTGCCTTCGGCGGCGTCAACGCTGTATTGATCGTGCGATCTCTATGAAAGTGCTAAGATCCATCAGTGCGCCCTAACGGCGTAATCGAAAGCGGGACCGCCAGCCGCAGCCGCTCGTCTCCAACGTTGAACGTCCGCTAGGGTCAATCCGCGCCGTGGACGCATCGTTCGAACGGGTCCGCTGAACCCCAACTTGCCGCCGCTACAAATGCTTCCTCAGGGGGCAGCGCTGCGCCAGAATCTGACATTCCAGATCGGTTCCAGTCGGCTTTCGGCATACGATTGCAATGTCTGGCTCAGGTTCCTAGGTAGCTTCTAGCTAAACTAAAACCAAAGGGACGGGGGAAAACAGGAAGATGCGAAATGTGCTGATTTTCGCCGCCGCTGGAGAACTTGCCACCGGCGTAGCCTTGCTCATTGCGCCGTCGATTGTCGGGCAATTGCTGTTGGGTCAGAATCTCATCGGCGTAGCGGTTCCAATAGCGCGCGTGACGGGTATCGCCTTGGTCGCCCTGTCGATCGCCTGCTGGCCCGGCCCACCGATGGTTGGAATGTTGACTTACAGCGCGGGCGTGACACTATGCCTCTCGTACACTGGTTACACGGCTGGCGTGACAGGGGTTTTACTCTGGCCGGCAGTCGGCCTGCATGGTTTGCTGACGGCAGTTTTGATTCTGGCGTTCGCCAGAGGAGCGTAATTAAGCGATACACTGCGCTGGGGAGGCTGATGATGAAACGACCGTCCACTCGGTATTGCATGTTGGCAATATTGGTAGTTGGGTGTGCTTTTCACCTGAGCACGCAGCCCACGCATGCAGAAGGAAATCCGGAGCGCAACGCCTATTTTGGTGAGACGCACATCCATACAAGCTGGTCGGTCGACGCGTGGGTCATGGGCAACCGCATTACCGGTCCCAACGAAGCGTTAAAATACGCCCAAGGTCAAGATCATCAAGCACCCATTGGGCTACGACATCAAAATTGACACGCCGCTCGATTTCATGGGCGTGACCGACCACTCCGAATATGTCGGCGTTACCAAGGAGGCCAACACCCCTGGATCGTATGTAAGCAAGCTGCCGCAGGCGCAGCCTATGATCATGAAAGATCCGAACATCTCGGCCGAGCAAAACCAGGTTTTCTCTTACCTGCTTAAGCTTGCTTCGAGCCCGCCCGTGAAGGCGTTCATGGACCCGAAGGTCACTTCCACGGTGTGGAAGGAAAACGTGAAGATCGCAGACGAAAACAATCAACCGGGAAAGTTCACCGCGTTCTGCTCATACGAGTGGACGTCGATGCCGGGCCAGCGCAACCTGCACCGCAACGTCTTCTTTCGGGCCTGCGACAAGGTGCCGGACTATCCATTCAGCGCACTCGATTCCAAACGCCCCACGGACCTCTGGGAGTGGATGGACGCGCAGCGCAAGGCAGGCAACGAACTGCTCGCGATCTCGCACAACGCCAACGTGAGCGACGGCTGGATGTACCCGGTCGACGTCGACAACACGACTGGAAGGCCAATCGACGCCGCGTGGGCGGATGCGCGCGACCGCAACGAACGTCTGGTCGAGATCAAGCAAGGGAAGGGGCAATCGGAGACGCACCCGTTACTATCGCCCAACGACGAATTTGCCAGTTACGAGCTGTATCAGACCATCCTTGGCCAAGCGGCCGACGTCGGACGCATTGACCACATCACTGGCAGTTTCGCGCGTCAGGCGTTGAAGGATGGCATCGCCATGCAGGATGTGCGCGGCTACAACCCGTACAAGTTCGGCATGGCGGGAGGGTCGGATTCACACAATACCGGCAGCCCCTACCGTCAGGACAATTTCTTCGGTCTTCACGCCGACGCCGATGGTTCTGTCGATCGGCGCTTTGCTGGCGTGCTCATTGGCGGCACCATGGACGTTCGCCTGGAAAACCCCGGCGGGCTGACTGGTGTGTGGGCTGAGGAAAACACGCGCGCCTCCATCTGGGACGCGATGTACCGTAAGGAGACCTTCGGCGTCAGCGGGCCCGCACATCAAAGTGCGCTTCTTCGGCGGGTGGGGCTTTAAAAGCGACATCGTGAACGCCAGCGACTGGGTGAAGCAGTCCTACGCGGGTGGCGTGCCGATGGGCGCCGACTTGGCGCCCATGCCGTCGGACGGAAAGGGCACTGCGCCGGTCTTCGTCGTGTGGGCGGTGAAGGACCCGACCTCGGCCAATCTCGATCGTATTCAGATCATCAAGGGCTGGACGCAGAACGGTCAGAGCTTCGAGAAGGTTTACGACGTTGCTTGGTCTGACGGCCGCGAGCCCGACAAGTGGACGGGCCGGGTGCCGGCGATCCAGAGCACCGTGGATATCGAGAAGGCGACCTACACGAACAGTGTTGGCTGGGCGGAACTGAAGGCAGTTTGGACCGATCCGGAATTCGATTCGAGCCAGCACGCGGTTTACTATGCGCGCGCGTTGGAGATTCCAACGCCCCGCTGGACGCTTATCCAGGCCGTGAAGTCTGGACTACCCCCGCCTGACGTGGTGCCTCTCACTGGTCAGGAACGCGCTTGGACCTCGCCGATCTGGTACACTCCGTCGGCGGATGCCCGCAAGAATGCTCAGGCGGGCACGACCGTCGTCGATCTAAAGAAGAAGGGCGCCGCCGCTCTTAATGAGGCGCAGCTGAAAGCGCTTATCGTTGGCAAAGCTCACTGGCTGCGGAACAACGTGACCGGCGAGCAATTCTGGCAAAGCTTCACTGCCGAGGGCCAGACCACGGTTTTCCGCGTCGGAAGCGACGCTACGATGCCGAGCGGCTACGGCAATGTGGCGCGCGATGGCTATCAAGGCACGACAAGCCCCTATAAGATCGAGGGCGGCAAGCTTATCACTTTCGTCTCGCAAGACCCGTACGCGTTCACCTTCTATAAGCTGGGCGACACTTACTATGCCGCGCGCGGCAATGAGTTTGGTTACGCCAACTACGAGATTATTCCAGATCCGAAGATCGCGATCAATCCGCTCGATGAGATACTCAACCAAGTCTCGGTCACCCTCGGGCTCACAGAGCAGCAGCGGCAGCAAGCCCTCCCCATCCTGAAGCAGCAACTCATGGAGCTGGCGGCCTTAAAGAAGGACGTCTCACTGAGCGCGGTGCGCAAGGTCGAACGTCTACGGGAGATCGCCGGCGACATTGAAGAAAAGTTGAAGCCTTTGCTCAATTCGGAGCAAGAGGACAAGTTTCAGGCGCTGCGCGAGCAGCTGCGCAGACGGCTTATAGAAAAGATGGCGAGCAAGGCGGCGGATGATGTCGACGCTGACATCAAGGCCTGGTTCTCAGGGAAAAGCGTCAAATAATGCCCGAGCAGCGGGAAAGACGCGGAAAGCGGGGAACAACGCGCCGGTCTTTCGTAGCGCTATTCTTGTGCGCGAGCTCCGTCGCGACGGCGTGCCCACTTTGCCTGGGGGCGTTTCAGCTGTCGGTAGCGCAGCGGCTCGTCGAATTGCGGCACGCGGTGCTGGCGCAGCCGTCCGCTAATGGACGAGATTACGGGATCTGCGCTGTGATCAAAGGCGATCGACCGGAAGGCGAGATCATCCCGGCGGAGGCGATCCAGCTTGATTTCGTCGCGCCCCCCATGGCCACGTTGCTCCTCGTTCGTGACGACGCGTGGTCGATGTGGGTCGGCGTCGGCGCCGTCACCGTCGAGCATGCAAGCTGGCTCCGTCAGATCGCAGGGGGAAAGCGCTCGTCGGACATGAATGCGGACGAATGGCGATCCCGCGTCGCCCTGATGCTCCCCTATCTCGAGCATCAAGAGCCGCTGGTCGCGAAGATAGCTTACGGCGAACTTGCGGCCGCGCCCTATGCCGCGCTGCAGACGGCGAAACCGCGCCTCGCCGCACCTGCGATCCGGCGCTGGCTCGCCGATCCGGAGCTCTCGGCAAGACGGCCTCTGTACTTTCTGCTGCTGGGCATCGCCGGCGACGCGCGGGACGCCGCAGCCCTCGAGGAACAACTTGAGGCGTCATGGAAGGCGGGCGACGCGACGAATCTGGGTTCAATGATAGCCGCGGATTTACAACTGCGCGGTCCGTCCCGCATGGCGTGGGTCGATGCGAAATACATGGGCGATCGCCTACGCTCTACACGGGAGCTGGAAGCGGCGCTGTTGGCGCTCAGCGTGCTCGGAAACGCGAATGACGCGATCCCACGCGAGCGTGTGATCCAATCCTATCTAATGTTCATTCGTGAGCACCAGGAGCTTGCCGGTTTCGTCGCGTGGGATCTTGCAGCTTGGCATTACTGGGGCGCGGCGCCCTTATACCTCGCGATAATCAAATCGAATGTTCGGCAACATTTCGCATCGCACGTCGCAATCTTCAAATATTTGCAGCAAAGCCCGGCAGGAAACAAGATCGATTTGGACGTCTCGAAGATTGGCGCTTCGGATCAGACAAGCGCAGAACGTTCCGCCATTCCAATGTTGCCGCAATGACATTCACCAACAACATTGATTCTTCTGTCATGAAACGCCTTTCGCGCGAGCCGCTCATCCACTTCTTGATGCTGGGCGCCATCCTGTTTGGCGCGTACGCCTACGTGGAGCGGAAGCATGGCGGCGCCGAGCAGTCAAAGCAGATTGAGCTAACAATCGGCGACATTTCACAGCTGGTTCAGGTGTTCCGCTCGCAATGGCGGCGCGACCCGACGCCGGAAGAGTTGCGACAGCTTGTTGAAGACAAGGCGCGCGAGGAGGTCCTCTATCGCGAAGCGCTCGCACTCGGACTCGACAAGGACGACACGATCGTCAAGCGTCGCATGGCGCAGAAGATGCAATTTCTCGCCGAAGACGTCGCCGCCGCGCGCGAGCCTACAGTCGAGGAGCTCGGGACATGGTACGCGGCGAACCGCGACCAGTTCGCATTTCCGCCGCGCGTAAGTTTCCGCCATCTCTACTTCTCACCCGACCGCCGCCAGGCGGGCGCGCGTGACGATGCAGCGGCCGCGCTGACAAAGCTGTCCGGGCAGCCCGAGGACTCGAACCTCGCGGCGACCCTCGCCGATGCATTCATGTTCCAGGATTACTACCGCGACCGCACACCGGAGTTTTTAGGGAAGGAGTTCGGTCCCAATTTCGCGCTCACCGTCACGAAGCTGTCGCCGGGATCGTGGCAAGGACCTGTCGAGTCCGGGTTTGGTTGGCATCTCGTGTTCGTTGATACGCTGATTCCCGGCCGCGTGCCTGCGTTCGAGGAGGTTGAGGCCGACGTGAAGAAGGCGTGGCTCGCCGAGCAAAAGGCGCTCGCGTGGCAGAAGGCGTATCAGGACTTGCGCGCGAAGTACATAGTGCTTCTGCCCGCGCCGACTGACAATGCATCGGCAAGCGGCGAAACGTCGCGAAAGGGCCCCTCGTGAAGCCCTGGAAGCACGGCATCGGGTGGCTGCTTGCCGTCCAGCTGCTCGCCCTGCTTTTCGTGCCGCTTGTGGCTACGGCGCACGAGTCGCGCCCGGCGTATCTCGCTATCAACGAGACGGCGCCAGGACAATTCAGCGTCCTGTGGCGCACGCCGGTGCTCGCGGGCATGCGGCTGCCCGTTATCCTCAAGCTTCCAGGGCGTGTGAAGAACCTCAAGGACCCCGTCGTGAGCGAACTCGCGGACTCGCTCGTCGAACGTCGCTGGATCGACGCGGGGCCGAGCGGACTGGCGGGGGAGCGCATCGAATTTTCGGGCCTGCAATTGACAATCACCGACGTGCTGGTGCGGGTACAGACGCGCGACGGCGCCGTCTCGACCACTTTGGTGCGTCCAAACCGCCCTTGGATACAGATCGCTACCACGCCTGGATTGCTCGCGGTGGCGGGCGCCTACGTCTTGCACGGAATCGAGCACATCCTTTTCGGATTTGACCATCTACTGTTCGTGCTTGCTCTGATTCTAATAGTGCGCGGCCGCCGGATGCTGTTTTGGACAATCACCGCCTTCACCGTCGCGCATTCGATCACACTGAGCTTGGCGACGCTTGGACTGGTGCATTTGCCGGCGCCGCCTGTCGAGGCCATGATCGCGCTCAGCATTCTGCTGCTGGCCTGCGAGATCGTTCGTTTGCAGCGTGGACAGGCGAGCATGACCGCGCAGCGGCCGTGGATTGTGGCATTCTCCCTTGGTCTCCTTCACGGTTTTGGATTTGCCAGCGCCCTGACGCAAATCGGGTTACCGCAAAGCGACATCCCTCTCGCGCTGTTCACGTTCAACGTCGGCGTCGAACTGGGGCAGCTCATCTTTATCGCCGTAATTCTCGGTCTGTTTGCTGCCGCCAGACAATTCAAGCCTGCGCCAATCGTTGAACGCCACGCGCTTTTCGCTATGACATATGCGATCGGGGCAGTGGCAGCTTTCTTGTTCATCGAACGGTTGGTCGGGTTCGCAGCCTGATCGCGAGGCTGGGTTGACGCTGCCCGGAGTGGTCCTCATTGGATCAACATCGCGGCGCTGATCCGGAAAATCGTGCGGCTTCATCGACCTGTATGACCGATTGTCTCATTGTGCGCTTTGGGTCCAGCCTGTGTGGAAACGCA
>PLAI01000064.1 GCA_003134075.1 Methylocystaceae bacterium
TCGCCGTCGTGCTGATCGTGACGTTGCTACAGCTCTTTCCAGTGATCACGCTCGGCCCCTTACTCGAGCATGTCCTCATGGATAGCGGTCGAACGTTCTGATCGAATCGGAGACCTCGGGCTCACGCTGTTAAATGATACGGACCATTTCTGAAGCCGGCAGGCCGACTTGGCGATGACGTTCGGGAATCCAGGATATGGCGCAGTTGGAAAAAAACTTCGATCGCCGGCCTGATCCAGACGCGCTGCTCGCGCTGACGGACCAGGAATCGGGAGCGAAATTGCGCGTGTTTCTGGGCGCCGCGCCCGGCGTGGGCAAAACCTACGCGATGTTAGCGAGGGCGCGCGCCTTGAAGTTGGACGGCGTCGATGTCCTCGTCGGTCTCGTCGAGACGCATGGACGACAAGAAACCGAAATCTTGACCGAAGGTCTCGAGATTTTGCCGCGCCGCGCGATCGAATATCGAGGCAGAATCATCGAGGAATTCGACATTGACGCTGCGTTGGCGCGCAAACCGAAACTTATCATCGTTGATGAACTCGCTCACACCAATGCGCCCGACAGCCGCCACCCCAAGCGCTGGCAAGACGTCGAAGAACTGCTCAATGCCGGAGTAAATGTTTGGACGGCGGTCAACATCCAGCATCTCGAGAGTTTGGCCGATGTCGTTTCTCGCATCACGGGCGTCGCTGTGCGTGAAACGGTCCCAGACCGCGTCTTGCAGGAGGCGGCGGAGGTTATTCTCGTCGATGTCACGCCGGATGAACTTATTCAGAGGTTAAGGGAAGGCAGGGTTTACCTTCCCGAAACCGCAAAGCGAGCGGCGCAGAACTTTTTTACGCCTGGCAATCTTACCGCTCTGCGGGAACTCGCCCTGAGGCGCACCGCCGACCGCGTTGACGACCAGATGGTCGATTATCTGCGTCAGAACGCCATCGAGGGGCCGTGGGCGGCCGCCGAACGGCTGCTGGTTTGTGTTGGAGCCGATAGTTCAGCGGAGCTGGTTGTGCGGATGGCCGCTCGCCTCGCGACGGGCCTCAACGCATCGTGGATTGCGCTTTATGTCGAGCGCCCTGGGCAGGAGGAGCAGGATCCGGAGTGCGCGAGGAGTATCGATGACGCTCTGCGCCTCGCTGAGCGACTGGGCGGCCAGATAGAGCGCCTTTCGGGTCACGACCTCGCCGGAGAGGTTCTGCGTTTCGCGCGGCGTGAAAACATCACACAGATCGTCGTGGGGCGCTCGCGTGCCGGCCTCCTTGCTCGCCTCTTACGAAAATCCCTGACGGCGGAGATCGTTCGGCGTTCGCAGGATATCCCGGTTCTTGTGGTGATGAACGATCACACTGGGCCCGTCGTCGAAACTCCTCGGTGGTCGGGCTTGGCGCGCCTGGAATATTGGACTGGCATTGGCGCCGCGCTGATTTCAGTCGTGATCGCTGTCGGCATCGGGCGCCTGCTGGAGCTGTGGCTGCGCTTGCCCAATCTTTCGATGGTGTTTCTCATCCCAGTGATATTCTGCGCGGTGCGGTTTGGTCTCTCGGCATCCATCGCCGCATCGCTTCTGTCCTTTCTGGCTTTTGACTTCTTCTTCGTCGATCCTCGCTACGAATTCACCATTTCCGAGCCGCATGAATTTCTTTCGCTGATCGCCTTTCTTCTTGTCGCCGTTATAACGGCGATGTTGGCGAGTAGAGTCCGCGAACAGTCTGTTGGCATGCGCACGCGAGCAGAGGCGGCCCAATCCTTGTTCGAATTCTCTCGAAAGCTGTCAGCCGCGGTCAGTCTCGACGAAGTTCTCTGGGCGGCCGCGGCCCATGCGCAGAAAACCCTCGATATGAGATGTATTGTGTTGCTGAGGCCGAGTGATGGAGAAATGAGCATTCATGCGGCATGGCCGCCGGTGGATGAATTGGACGCCGGAGAGGCTGGCGCAGCCCGTTGGACGCTAGAAAAATCCGAGCCTGCGGGCTGGAGAACAGGAACGCTGCCAAATGTGCGGTTTCAGTTTCGACCGCTCGCAACACCGCGCGGGGTGGTGGGCGTATGTGGGTTCGAACCAAAGATCGTCAAGGAGCCGCTCTCGGCGCAGGATGAGCGGATACTGACGTCAATTCTCGAACAAACAGCGATCGCCATCGACCGCTCTTTGTTGGTCAACGACTCAGTAAAAGCCGAGGCGATGCAAGAAAGCGAGAAGCTACGCACGATACTCCTTGCGTCGCTATCACACGATTTGCGGACGCCGCTTGCATCGATAACTGGAGCCGTCACCAGTCTCGAAACACTGGGCGACAAAATGCCCGCGTCCGACCGGCAAGATCTTCTCTTTTGTATCAAGGAGGAGGCGGGCCGGCTTAACCGCTTCATCGCCAATCTACTCGACATGTCGCGTATCGAGTCCGGGGCGATCGCGCCTCGCCGCGATTTGGTCGATGTCGCCGCTGTCGTGCGCGGCGCCGTCGAACGATGCAAGAAAGTGTTCCCCGCGCATAAAACCTCCATTAGCATTGCGCGGGATTTGCCGCCGATCCGCGGCGACGCTAGTCTTCTCGAGCAGGTTCTGTTCAATCTGCTCGACAACGCTCATAAATACGGAGAGGATTCCGGCGTCGTCATTCACGGCAGGCGCGAGGTCGCGGAGGTCGTCATCACCGTGACTGACGGAGGGCCCGGGATAAAGCCAACGGACCTCGAACGCGTCTTCGAGAAATTCTATCGGGGTGGACGACCTGATGGCCGCAAGGCGGGAACCGGGCTCGGCCTGTCAATTTGTCGTGGCCTTGTCGAAGCGATGGGAGGAACGATCGTTGCGCAGAGCCCCGCGATTCGCAGGCGCGGCACACGCATCGTCCTACGCTTTCCAATGTCCGAGCAGCCGCGGGAAGGCGTCACGGCATGAGCGCCACACGGGTTCTCGTCGTGGCCGACGAGCCACAAATTCATGGATTTCTCAAACCCGCTCTAACGGCTGGCGGGTATCAGGTTCAGATTGCCAAGACAGGTCGAGGCGCATTGAAACTCATCGCTACAACGCCGTTTAATATTGTCTTTTTGGATCTTGACCTTTCAAACATGGATGGCGCCAAGGTCTTACGAAAAATACGAACTTACTCGAAAATTCCGATCATCGTTCTGTCCGCGCGCACCCAAGAGGCGGAGAAGGTCCAGGCGCTCGACGCGGGCGCCGACGATTATCTCGAAAAGCCGTGCGGGATCGATGAACTTATGGCCCGGCTGCGTGTCGCGTTACGTCATACGGCGCATGAAAGGCGCGACCCGGCGCAGATCAGCAGCGGGGGACTCCGCGTCAATTTCGCCAAGCGTTCCGTGACGAAGAATGGGGTCGCGGTGAAGTTGACGCCAAAGGAATACGATTTCCTGGTGATGCTCGCGAGACACGCGGGGCGCCCTCTCACCCATCGGCAAATACTCACTGCCGTGAAGGGACCTGATCACCGAGACAATACGCAATATTTGCGTGTCTTCATCGGCCAGCTTCGCGCCAAAATCGAGGAGGATTCCTCAACGCCTCGTCTCATTTTGACGGAACATGGCGTAGGCTATCGATTCGCCGACCTCGACCCGTGAGGCTCTAAACTTTGTTCGTGTAACGCTGAAATCTGGTTTAGGCTGAATAACAGCGGCGGCTTGGGCCGGGTACCTCATGGCGCGGCAGGTCTTTGGACACGGTGCCGATATAGCGCTTGGGTTTCGAACGCGAGTTCCGTAAAAACAAAAAAGGGAGCGGCGGCATGCCTGAGC
>PLAI01000294.1 GCA_003134075.1 Methylocystaceae bacterium
ATCGACGCCGGCCAGGTCGTGGCGTCGCTGGCGTCGCGCATTCTCGGCCGTTTCGCGGCGGAGGATTTGCGCGCGCAGGACGGCTCGGTGATCGTGCCCGCGGGCACGATGATTCAGGAATGGCATATCGAGCCGATCAACGCCGCCGGCATTCAGGAGGTGAAGATCCGCTCCGTGCTNNATGGGCGTGATCTGGCGCGCGGCGTGCCCGTCAACATGGGCGAGGCGGTCGGCGTCATCGCGGCGCAGTCGATCGGCGAGCCCGGCACGCAGCTCACCATGCGCACCTTCCATATCGGCGGCGCGGCGCAGCTAGCGGATCAGTCCTTCACCGAGTCGAATTTCGACGGCGTGATCCACATCCGCAACCGCCATCTGGCGCGCAACGGGGATGGCGATCTGATGGTGATGGCCCGCAACGTCGCGGTGGTCATCGTCGGGCCGGACGGCGCCGAGCGTTCGGTCACGCGCGTGCAATATGGCGCGCGGCTGAAGGTGGACGAGGGCGACAGCATCAAACGCGGCGCGCGCATCGCCGAGTGGGACCCCTATACACGTCCGATCCTCTCCGAGATCGACGGCGTGATCGGTTTCGAGGATCTGGTCGAAGGCCAGTCGATGGCGGAAACCGCCGACGAGGCGACCGGCATCACCAAGCGCATGGTCATGGACTGGCGGCTCAACCAGCGGTCGGCGACCTTGAAGCCGGCGCTCGTCATCAAGGGGCCGGACGGCAAGATCGGCAAGCTGCAACGCGGCGGCGACGCGCGTTATCTCGTGCCGGTCGACGCGATCCTCGCCGCCGAACCCGGCCAGAAGGTCCAGGCCGGCGACATCATCGCGCGTATTTCGCTCGAGAGCGCCAAGACGCGCGACATCACCGGCGGTCTGCCGCGCGTCGCGGAATTGTTCGAGGCGCGCCGTCCCAAGGATCACGCGATCATCGCGGAAATCTCCGGCACGGTGCAGTTCGGCAAGGACTATAAAAACAAGCAGCGCCTCAGCATCGTTCCGAGTGAAGAGGGCGTCGATCCCGTCGAATATCTGATCCCGAAGGGCAAGCACATCCATCTGCAGGATGGCGACGTTGTCGAGAAGGGCGATTACATCGTCGACGGCAATCCGGCGCCGCACGACATTCTGGCGATCAAGGGCGTCGAGGAATTGGCCGCCTATCTCGTCAACGAGATCCAGGAAGTCTACCGGTTGCAGGGCGTCAACATCAACGACAAGCACATCGAAGTGATCGTGCGGCAGATGCTGCAGAAGGTCGACATCGTGGACTCGGGCGACACCCCGTTCCTCGATGGCGAGCAGGTGGATCAGACCGAGCTCGAGGAGGCAAACGCCAAATGCCTCGAGGAGGGCAAGAAGATCGCGACCGGGACGCCGGTGCTGCTCGGCATCACCAAGGCGTCGCTGCAGACGCGTTCGTTCTTCTCGGCCGCCTCCTTCCAGGAGACGACGCGCGTCCTCACCGAGGCCGCCGTCAACGGCAAGGTCGATCCGCTGGTCGGCCTCAAGGAGAACGTCATTGTCGGCAGGTTGATTCCGGCCGGCACCGGCGCGGCCATGTCCAAGTTCCGCGGCATCGCCAATGGCCGCGACGATCTGATCATCACCCAGCGCGCCGAAACGGCGGAGGCTCGGCCCGCGACGCCAAGACTGCCGCCCGCGGCGGAATGAGTGTGCTGCCGCCTGCGCGGAGTGATAATCGGCGCGCCGGTTTGACTTAAGCGGATAGGCCGCCCTCGGGGCGGCCTTTTCGGCTCCACGAGCGCCGGCTTTTCTAACAATAATCGCCCGCCCGGTCACAAAATCGCCGGACTATTCGGGCGTTGTTAACTTTAGAGAGGCACTTCTCGATAGGGCGCGGCGTTCGCGCGCCCCAGTCTCACGCTTGCGCGCTTTATCGCAACTGGAGCGATCCCTTGTCGAAACCGACCACTTTTCGCTTTTCCTTTGGCCCAGCGCCGCGCGCCCCGCTGTGGGGCGTCGTCGCCGCGCTGCTGGCCGCCATGCCCGTCGCCTTCGCCGATCCTTACGACGGTCAGGCGGAATGGGCGCAGCGCTATGACGCCGCCGAGCGCCTCACAGTGTCGCGTTCGACGACGCCGATCCTATCGGCCCAGACGGTCGCGGCGACCGAGGAGGCGATCCGGCAATATCAAGAGATCGTCGCCAATGGCGGCTGGCCCAGCCTGCCGGCCGGCGTGCAGTTGCGGCTCGGTTCCAATGGAACCGTGGTTTCGACGCTGCGCAAGCGGCTAGTCGTTTCCGGCGACATCGCCGCCGAGACAGGCTACAGCCCGGTGTTCGATTCCTATGTCGAGGCGGCGGTGCGCCGCTTCCAGGCGCGCCACGGCATTAACGAGACCGGCGTCGTCAATCAGCAGACCGTGACCGCGCTCAACGTGTCGGCCGAAACGCGGTTGCGCCAGTTGGAGACCAATCTGGTTCGCTTGCGCAGCTTCTCGCGCGATCTCGGCAATCGCTACGTGACCGCCAATATTCCGGCAGCGTTGGTCGAGACGGTCGAGAATGGCGCGGTGGTGACGCATCACATCGCCGGCGTCGGCAAGATCGACCGCCAGTCGCCGGTCATGCAGACCAAGGCGATCGATATCAACTTCAACCCGTTCTGGACCGTGCCGGCCTCGGTCATCCGCAAGGATCTGATTCCGAAGATGCAGGAGGAGCCGACCTATCTGGCCGACCACCATATCCGCGTCTACAACAAGGAAAATCAGGAGCTGCAGCCGGAGCAGATCAACTGGCGCTCGCTCGACGCGATGAACTACCGCTTCCGGCAGGACACGGGCGGCGATTTCAACTCGCTCGGCGTCGTGCGCATCGACATCGCCAACCCCTATGGCGTCTACATGCACGACACGCCGGCCAAGGGCGTGTTCGGCGACGATTTCCGCTTCGTCTCGTCGGGCTGCATCCGCCTGCAGAATGTGCGCGATTACGTCGCCTGGCTGCTCAAGGAGACGCCCGGCTGGGACCGTGACCGTATCGACGAAGTGATCCGGTCCGGCGAGCGCATCGACGTGAAGATCGTTCCGCAAGTGCCGGTCTACTGGGTCTATGTCACCGCCTGGGGCGCGCCCGACGGCGTGACGCAGTTCCGCGACGACATCTACCAGAAGGACGGAATCGGCGGCGCCCCGGGACAGCTGGCGCTGCAGGGACGCCCGGTCGCGCAAAACACCGCCGGCGGAAAGCTGCTGCCGCGGGACGACGATCCGCGGTGATTGCTCGCTTAAGCAGGCTCCTCATCGGAATGTCTCGATGGAAGCCTCGCTCTTCATAGCCAAGCTGTTGGGGGGCGCCAAGGGCGCGTTCGTGGTCGCCGCCGAGATCAATCTCACAATTGGCGTGGCGTTGAGATTTTTCGGCGACTTTGCGTGGCTCTGGCCCGCCGCCCCGCGAACATTCGCGCCGCGCCAACCCACACACCCTACCGCGCCGCTTTCCCGCCCGCGTCGCGATGCGCGCGCCAGGCGCCGCCGCAGTAGTCGCTGCCGGAAGACCAGGCGCCCGTTCCGCTCGTTCCCGCGAGGTGGCCGGTGGCGCGCGAGACGTGGCCGTTCGGGTCGGTGAACTTCGCGGCGAAAGTGCCGTCGGATTCGACATAGCCCCACGGGCTCGATGCGCCGCTATTGGCGGAGATCACGCGTCCGCCCTGCACGACGACATTAACCGGAACCAGCGTCGGGCAATTGCCAGCCGTGGTCGTCGATTCAAAACTCCAGGCGCCGTCGTAACCGCTTCCAAGCGCCGATGGCTCGTCGCTAGGCTTGGCTGGTTGCGCCTGCGCCGCGCTCGCCGCCGCCATCGCGGCCGCGAGCAGCAGGGTTCTTACCTTCATGTGGCCTCCTCGAGAGCGCGCCGCAGCATGTCGTGCATGTCGCAACCCGCGAAAATAAATCGCGCCACGCCCGCCTTGCGCAGGTCTTCCTCCATCTCGCCCGGGCGCCCGGCGAGATAAAGGGTCGCGCCCGCGCCCTTAAGCGCGATCGCGACGGGAATTGCCGCATCGCAATAAATCTGGTCCGAAGAGCAAAGACAAGCCAGTTTCGCGCCGCTCTCGCGAAAGGCCGCGACGATTTCCGTCGAGTTTTCCGTTTGCGGTCCGAATGCCGCCTCGACGCCGCCCGCCTCGAAAAAATTCTTGGCGAAATTCGCGCGCGGCGTGAATGTCGCCACGGAGCCGAGATTGGCCAGAAACACGCGCGGCCGCGCGCCGCTCGCGGCGAGATGCGCGTCCGAGCGGGCGCGCAGGGCTTCGAACGGTTCGGACAGGCGCTTCGGCGCCAGCATCGGCGATTTATGCGCCCCTTGCGGCGCCTCGACTTCAGCGATTCGTGTGTCGAAGGGCGCGAGCACGTCGAGAGCCGCCTCGCCGATGTCGGGAAACTCATTGGAGCCGGTGATCTTATCCTTGCCGCGCGCGACATTCTTGGCTCGCTCGCCGGCGGTTTCGGCGACCTTCGCATGGAAACGGCCGACTTCCAGCGCCTTGGCGAGTCCGCCTTCCGCCTCGATTGCCTGGAACTCGCTCCAGGCGCGCTCGCAAAGACCCTCGGTGAGCGCCTCGAAGCCGCCGGCGCCGCCGGCCGGATCGTCGACGATGTGGAGATAGGATTCGTCCTGCAGCACGAGCTGCGTGTCGCGCGCGAGCCGGCGGGCGAAGGCGTTCGGCGCGCCGAGCGCCTGGGTGAAGGGCAGGGTGGTGATCGCGTCGGCGCCGCCCACCGCCGCCGAAAAGACCGCGATAGTGGCGCGTAGCAGATTGTTCCACGGATCATTCGCGGTCATCATGCGCCAGGCGGTTTCGGCGTGGACCAGCGCTGGCGCCGGAGCCAGGCCGCAGGACTCCTCGACGCGCGCCCACAAAGCGCGCAGCGCGCGGAACTTGGCGACGCCAGCGAATTCATCGGCGTCCGCGGCGAGCCGGAACACCAGCATTTTTCGCGCCGCGTCGAGGTCCAGGCCGGCGTCGGCGAGGGCGCGCAGATAGGCGAGGCCGGCCGCGAGCGCGTAGCCGAGCTCCTGCGCTTCCGTTCCGCCCGCCGCGTGGACGACACGGGCGTCCGCCGCGACGGTTCCCCCCATAAAGCCCGCCTTGGCGGCGCGCTTGGCTCGATCGGCGAAGCTTTTGGCGCCCTCGCTCCACGGCGCCGGCGCGAATCAATGACGAAGCCGCGCGCCCAGGGGGTC
>PLAI01000331.1:0-154 GCA_003134075.1 Methylocystaceae bacterium
GCTTTGTCGAGCCCCTCAAGAGCCTGAGCCAGAACCTTCACGCTCGCCCTGGCGGCGTTCGGAAGCGTCGCATCGTTTTCGGCCAGATCGAGCAACTCGTCGACACGGCCGATCCCCTTGGCGGCGACAATGCCGAATTCCGAAAGATGGCCGC
>PLAI01000331.1:167-6273 GCA_003134075.1 Methylocystaceae bacterium
GCGTCGTTCTTGCCGCGCTTGACATAGGGCTTGGTGTAAGCCGGCGGCATCAACAGCACTTCGTGTCCCATCGCCTTGAGTTCACGCGCCCAATAGTGCGCCGAGCCGCAGGCCTCCATGCCAACGAGACCCGGCTCGATTTGCGAGAAAAACTCGCGCATCTTCACGCGCGTCAACTTGCGTGTAACGGGGGTGCCATCTTCGCTCGCCAGCGCGTGGATTTGAAAATAATTCTTGGCCAGATCGACACCGACTCTGATAAACTTCTTCACGGACGGTCTCCCTCTTTGTGGCGCTCCTGCGACTACGCCTTGGCACTATGATGCCGTTGAGGAGAGGCCGTCCACATCATCATCGGAAGGAGCAACAATTGCTTTAGAGGGCGACGTGACCAAAGACACGACCCACTCGGGCGCGGGACCAATTTCGACATCTTCGAGGCCACGCCCGTTCATGAACTGATATTTTTCGCCCTTCGGCCCGATGCTGCCAGGCAACAGCACATAGCCGCCATCACCACGGACATCGATGTGGGGTGCGATTCTCGACGCGGAATTTCCGACGGGAACCTCTGGACACAGGAACCAAAGATGCCAGCCGCGGGGAGTCTTTACCCGCACCGATTTGCTGATGCCGCCATTCCTTTTAATGAGCTTGTCTATCGAGGATTTGCCCTCGGAGCCGTCGACGTCGACGACAAAAAATCCCGAGAGCGAGCCAGTCGCCGCCGCGAAATTCGTGGCGGGGTTTTCGCCTAAAAACTTGATGATTTCCGCCCACGAAGAGAACGGCTTTCTCGAGCTGTAGCCGGCCATCGGCGCCTTGGAGCGTGGCGCGATGGGAATGATTTTGATTCCCTCGCGCTCATAGAGCCGCAGAAGGGAACGTAGTTGGATCAGCTCTTGCACCGAGCGCTGCATTGGTACATCCGCTGCGGACGGTTGGCGATCTTTCGCATAGATCTCCATTTCGGGGGCGCGGTATTTTTGATCGTTGTTACGATTACTCATCATATAGCTCCCGGCTTACAACCCGAGATCGCTGATTTAGCGAGCATTCCGAATCAATTCAGCTTTGAAGCGTTCGAGGTCGGAGCGCAGGAAATAGATGCGGCCGTTGATTCGGATCGCTCGCGGGAACCCCGCGGGGGCGTCGGCCATCCGGCGGCCCAGCGTGCGTCGACCGCACCCTAGTTCGGCCGAGGCCGTCGCAGCCGGAACGAAAATTTCGTTGGGGAGATTGATCATTTTTTTCGCCTCGCCTCAAAAGTTGAAGTCGACGCGCAGTTTGACCCTATTTTTTTTGTCGCTATTTATCGATGATCGCTATTTATCGGAATTCATTCGTCGCCAGAGTGCGGAAACAAGATAACCCGCGCCTCCCGGCACGTGGATGCTGCGGCCTGATATCTTGCCGCCATCTCCACATATTTCATGTTTTCAACATCCTTGCCCTGTGCCTTGTCAGCTTGCATTGCCGCTAAGACACGAGGGAGCACTACGGGTTTTGGTCCTCTCTTGCGAGCGGGTTGAGTCGGAGAAACGATTCCCTTGTCACCTGCCGCTTTGGTGAAATTTCCCTCGCGCTCGCCGCTCGCCTTCGTCGAAATTGTTCCCCCGAGTGTTTTCTCGAGACGTTGCAGCAAACGCTCTTCGCGCTCCGGCCATTCGCGAAGGATGTCCGAACGTCGAAAATAGGTTCGTTTTTCTTCAGGCTGTTTTCTAGGTAGACTCTTGCCAAACCACTGCTCTGGCGGCATTTGCTCGCCGTTCCTAATGGCGCGTAGCTTGCCATTCATAAGGGCCTGTAGCAGCGTACGCCTTGGCTGGGGATCCAGGCACTCAGCTTTTGAGAGTGGTCTTTTGGCGCGGGGACTAGCTAGCCCGACGAAGTGCAATAACGTTGGATCACCGTAGGCAATCCAAAGCGTGGCATGATCAACGCTCCAATCTTCGCGTTCGTAATTCTCGGATTTTAGTTTTTCGAGGGGCTTCCAGATGTCGCGAACTTTTTGCCCGAGGACGCTGACATCGTCGTATCGGGGAACATTGTCGATCCTGCTGCCGACGATGTCGGCGGACGCTGAGCGGTCGTCAAGCCAATCGAGAGAGGTCCATTCGTCTGGCGAGATTTTCGTCCCCTCGCTTTTCCCGCGGCGTTTTCCTTCTGCGATCAAGTCACCAGAACAAAGCCTATCCCAAAGCTCTTCGCGCGCCCTAATTCCGGAAACGACAATGGGCGGGAACAGATATTCGACGAGTAATTCATCTTCATCAACCTCACAAACTGCGTCGACGTCCGAAACAGTTGGAGGAGGAAGTGGTCTTAATTCCCAGCTTGTCCTCTTTTCGGAAATCGTTCCGGCAGCTTCAGTGAGCGGGAAAACCACCCAGTGCGTGCAAGCGCGCCGGGCCTCGACCCAGACCGCACGCACCGCCATCGGATCTCGCGCAATGATCCAGACAAGGGCCATAAGAAGTGTCCAGGCTGGCTCCGTAATCGGGTCGAGGTCAGCAGGTTCCATTCTCTGGCTGGGGTCTATCGGATAAGAACGGACTTCGAGAGGCCCGCATCCGTCCAGCAAAGCTGCGTCTTCGGCTTCCTCGGGAGTGATCTCGCCAAGCTTCGCCCGTGCCAATAATTCGTCTCGCAGGCTTGGTTTCGGTCCCGTCTCCATTGACATCATTTCATTCTTTGTCACCTCCGCCCGTTTTTGTCGGGGGAGGTGATTTTGGCGCTTGCGGCGATCCGATCAATAATGATCGGCCGTGCCTCAACGGGCAAGAAAACCGGGGCAGCGGATCTTACGCCAACCATTATCGGTCAGTTCGAACGTGGGGATGGTCTCCCGCGAGCAGTCACGTCCTCGCGCCCGCGAGTTCGACAACGCTGCTCGCCAGCTTGCCGTTCAGGATGACGTCGAGCGCCCCCCGTCCTATCGTTGCTGCCCGCCAAAAGGCTTTTCGGCGAGGCAGGGCGGGACGCTACCCTTTGCGCTTCCCTTTTGCGCCAGGGGTTTTTTCGCGACTCCGGGAGTTCCACGAAAGTCATTGATTTAATGGCGAGAGAGACGGGACTCGAACCCGCGACCTCCGACGTGACAGGCCGGCGCTCTAACCAACTGAGCTACTCCCCCGCGGCGGCGTGCTGCGCGCGAGAAGGGCCGAATATGCCATGCGTCTTGCGAAGTCAAGGCGAAGTGCGAAACGCGCTAGCCCGATAGCCATTTCGCGATGCGCGGCCACTGCGTCTCCGCCGTGCGCCGGCCCATGAACAGCGCCAGATGCCCGCAGGGCGCAAGCGCGGTCTCTATGTCGCATTTCCGCGTGCCGACGAGCCCGGCCGCCGCGAAAACCTGCGCCGGCGGCGCGATGTCGTCGCGCTCGCCGGCGAGCAGGAACAGCGGCTGTTCCACGCGGCGCGGATCGATTCGTCGCCCGAGCGCCCAAAAGCGCCCCGTCGCCAGCCGGTTCTCGCGATAGAGCCAGTGAAACACCTCGCGATGATAGGGGCCCGGCAAATCGAGCAGGCGGGCGTCCCAGCGCGAAAAATTTTCCAGCGCGCGCCGCGCCGCCTCGGTTGTCGGCGGCTCCAGCTCCAGCGCCTCCAGCGTCCGCGCGGCTTTATCGGACGGGCGCGGCCAAAGTTCGGCCAGGTCGCGCCCAAGCGCCAGCCCGCCGCCGCGACGAATCAGTTCGTCGATCAAGGCGGCGGTCACCGGATTGATCATGCCGGAGAAAGCCGACGGCGCCGCGGTCGTGTCGATCGGCGCGCCGACGAGAACGAGGCGGCGCACTTTATTGGGAAAGCGCGCGGCGTAGGCGAGCGACAGCCAGCCGCCTTGACAAAGGCCGACCAAATCGACCGGCGGCCCGATCTCGTCGACGACGACATTGAGCGCGGCGAATTGCGAATCAATGGTGTTCAGCCGCGTCTTCGCCGTCGCCGATTTCCAGTCGGCGAGAAAAAGATCGTGACAGCCATTGGCCAGCAGGCTCTCGATCGGACTATGGCCGGGCGCGAGATCGGCGAGCCCAGCGTCATGAAGCGAAAAGGGCGCGACGACGAGGACCGGACGGGCCCGGCTCTCTCCCGATGAGAAATCGCGCAGCAGCAAGCTCGGCAGATCCAGCGTCACGCGGTTTGGCGTCGTCCATTCCAGCTCCTTGGGCGCGGCGGCTTCTTCCCGCCCGGGCTCCAGCGCGTGGCGATAAATGTCCATCGTCGTCAGCCAGGGCCATGCCCAAGCCTGCCAGGGGTCCATCATGGCCCTTCCCGCGCCCTCGCGCGTTTCGTTACGGCGTCAGCACCGCCGCGCCTTCCAGCCGTCCCTCGCGCAAATCGGCCAGCGCCTCGTTGGCCGCTTCCAGCGGATAGGCCCGCGTCGTCGTCCGCACGCCCACCCGCGCCGCGAGTTCCAACAGTTCGAAGCCGTCCGCGCGCGTCAGATTGGCGACGGAGGCGACGCTGCGCTCGCCCCACAGCAGCGAATAAGGGAAAGCGGGGATGTCGCTCATGTGGATGCCGCCGCAGACCACGCGCCCGCCCTTCGCGACCGCCGCCAGCGCGGCCGGGACCAGAGCGCCGACCGGCGCGAAGATAATCGCGGCGTCCAGCGGCTCCGCCGGCGCCTCGCTCGAGCCGCCCGCCCATTCCGCGTCCAGCGACAGCGCGAATTTCTGTGAGGCGAGGTCGCCGTCGCGGGTGAAGGCGAAGACGCGCCGGCCCTGCCAGCGGCAGAGCTGCGCGACAATATGCGCCGCCGCGCCAAAGCCGTAGAGGCCGATTCGCTCCGCCTCGCCCGCGATTTTGAGCGAGCGCCAGCCGATCAGCCCGGCGCAGAGCAAGGGCGCGGCCGCAACGGGGTCGAGCGATTCGGCGAGCGGAAAGGCGTAGGCGGCGTCGACGACGACATGGCTGGCGAACCCGCCGTCGCGCATATAGCCATTGAACAGCGGCGCGTCGCACAAATTCTCGCGCCCGCTGGCGCAATAGCGGCAATGGCCGCAGGTGTGGCCGAGCCAGGGCGCGCCGACCCGCGCGCCAATGGCGAGCGTTGCGCCGGGGCCGACCGCCTCGACCCTGCCGACGATCTCGTGACCCGGCACGATCGGCAGCTTGGGGTTCGGCAATTCGCCGTCGACGACATGCAGATCGGTGCGGCAGACGCCGCAGGCCTCGACCCGCAGTCGGACTTCGCCCGGCCCCGGCTGGGGCTCGGGGCGCTCCTCCATGACGAGCTTCTCGCTGGCCCGCCGCAGCACCATCGCGCGCATAAACGCAGCATAGCACTTTTGGGCGCGGGATTGTGGGTGTCGTTGTTGAAGGGGCGGGAACGGCCCTAATCCGTCACGCCTTCGGCTCCCCTCCTTCTCCCACTTGTGGGAGAAGGAGGGGAGCCGTCTGATTCAACTTCAATAACTTAAATAGCAAGGGCGGTCCCTTCTCCCGCCCGCGGGAAAAGGTGGCCCCGCGAAGCGGGGCCGGATGAGCGCGCCGCCCCACGAACGCGAAACGGCGGCATGTCCAGGACATGCCGCCGCCTCGATTTCGTCGCTAAGAGTCTCTTTTAGTAATGCCAGATCAAATCGGCCGAGAAGATCGTGGCGTGGCTCTGCGTGCCGTTCGAGAAGGCCGGGGTCTTCAGAGAATTGTAGAAGGCGACTTCCGGACGGATCGTGATGGTCGGCGTAAACCAATGCTGCCAGCCCATCGCATAGTTGAAATACGAGGTCGCGAAGCCCGTGCGCTGTCCGGTGATGTCGTTGAAGTATTCAGCGCGCCAGGAAAGGTTGTCCTGAGGCGAGAATTTGTAGTTCAGGTAGGTGAGCACGGACCATTCGCTCGAGGTGCAGCTTGGCTGGATGTTCCCCTTGCAAGTCGCCACTGGGAACACGTTGTTCTGGTTGAGGAACTGGTCCGGAACCACTCCATAGTACGGCGAGGCCGCGTTTGGCGTGATGTTCTGATGCATGTTCCAGCCTTCGAACGTGACATGCCAGTTCTCGTCGAACTTGTGGTATATCGTCGTCGTATATTGCTGGAGGTTGTTGTAGCCGTAAGTTCCGCCATTGATCGCGTTGGCGCAGGAGTAGATCGCGTTGTA
>PLAI01000204.1 GCA_003134075.1 Methylocystaceae bacterium
TAGAGAACTGAACAGCCCTGGGCGCATAGGAGAAGCAAGGAGTCGCGATGTTAATTCATGGAGCAAGACTATGCCAGTGGCTTCCATGAGGAGGTATGGCTGGCTCTCTAAAGAATCAAGAGGAAATGCTCTCGCAGATGAGCTTCTGCGTTTTTTTGGCTGTTCGAACTTGAAAGATTGGGGAATTCGCTATTCTAATGGGGTTGGCGCAGTAGCCTTCAAGACTTCACTGGCATTCGAAGCTGACGCTATGGCAACTCTGGTCTGGCTCCGTGCGGGTGAGCAACAAGCAGACGAATTGCCGCTTCCGAAATTCGACCGTACAGCATTTGTCAATCAACTACCCGCCCTCAAGAAGTTATCTGCGTTCAAGCATCCGAAGATTTACTTCGTCAAACTTCAGGCAGCATGCCAAGCTGTTGGGGTCGCATTGACTTCTGCCAGAGCTCCCGAAGGTTGTCGGGCGAGCGGTGCATCCTGGCTGAATGCGCGAGGCAATCCGGTCATACATCTGAGCTTCCGACATCTTTCTGAAGATCATGTTTGGTTTGCGTTCTTTCACGAGGCCGCCCACATAGTCTTTCACGGTGAAAGCCACATCGACGTTGATCTGACCGATCCCACTCTATTTGGCTCTGTGGAGCAAGAGAAAGAGGCTGACGAATTCGCCCAAGAAACATTGGTACCAAGGGAGATTTTGAGCGGCTTGATGCAGGGTCCGATAACTGCTCGAGCGGTAATGTCAGCGGCGCGTCAAGCCAACGTCACGGCGGGGATCATTGTTGGCCAGCTTCAAAAAGCAAAAATCATCCCGCATGGAAAGCTCCCTTTCCTGAAGCATCGCTACCGCTGGAGCGTAGACTCCTCTATACCCGAACTTTCTCAGCCTCGAAAATACTCATAAGTATCGGGATTCTTTTGCCAGTTACACAGGCTGTCTTCGATAACTTGCTTCCCTATAGCGAGAAACTCGTCTAGGGCGTCGACTTTCGGCTCTAGCCTTGAGGCAGTGATTGGATAGTTTCGATCGTCGTGAAACAGCAGTCGAGCACCGGCCTGCGGCCCAGTTGCACCGACTAGGTACACGCTCCCTGCTTTAATCGGGGCAAGGCCAAGTTTGCCTAGCATCGTAAGAAAATCGAATTTGCAAGCCGACCGAAGCCCGAGACACCATTTAGCATTCGATACATGAAGTCAAAGCCCGCAGTCGGTTCCTGACCACAGTTCCTATGGACATGCTCGAGCAAGCTCTGAAAACTGCCTTGAGAAAACAGCCAGTCATAGAAAGTGTCGAAGGTTCGGAATATGTGATCGGGCTGCTTGCTTTGATATTGCCGGTGGTTGGAGTAGCGACCCGACTGACGGGGGTCTCGTAGAAGAGCCTCGTTACGAACCAGCATCGCATGGAAATCTGGTTTGTTGGTGCCGAACTGAGTGGCAGTCCAAGTCGGACCTTGGCCGAACGAACCCATGACATTCGCAGTTAAGCGCCATTCATCCGTGCGATGCTTTCCAAAGTGGGCAGCGACAAACGTCAGCCAAACAGCTTCGTTGGTATTCCCGCGCCGACCAAGATAGGCAGCAGCTTTTATCGGATCGAATAGTCTGCTTTGCGGATCGAGTCTGTCCGTTGAGATCGAGCGACGTTGAATTGCTTGAATGTACTCGATCCGTCGCAGGCTTGAGATCATCTGAGCAACCAGCGTGTCTCGGCGCCCAGCGGGTATAAGCCCCGGCAAAACGCCAATCGCACGCTCATAGTCTCCCAAACCATTGCCTAGGTCAGCTACCCGATCCCTGTGCATTCCTCTCAGCATGATTCTCTCTATTTCTGAACAAATCGAGCATGCTCTGCTCGGGATCTAACCGCCTCTTGATTCGATCGAGAATGTACGCTCGATAGGCCGGTGAAGTGACAGTACGAAGGAGTTCCGCCATGTCTGCCGCCGGCGACTTGCCCTTTGCAACAGTATGGATTTTCAAGAGTGTGATCAAATCGGCCCAGTAGGCGTCCAATTTTTCACTGAATCGATAATCACCGCTACCACTTCTAATGAATTCCTCAGCCTGGACCAACTCTTTAATTGAAGGCCAAGGATCACCCAACGGCATCGCCGGCATCGGGACCACATCATGGCGTCCTTCGTCCAGATACTGTTGGGCAGAGGTGCGTGGCTGAAAATCGTCCGTATCATCATAGAGATGGAGGCTTGCAACGGAATGTTTGTAAACTCCAAGCTCAATCTTTAATTCACGAGCGGCGACCTCTTGCAGCATCGTAAAAGAAAAAATGTCGTGCGGAAGTCCTAAAAAGGCGTCATTAGATCGCATGTGGACGTACATGTGTAGCTTGTTTCTACGAATGAGAAACTGTATTACGCAAGTGCACGGAATATCATTGCTATCTATTCCATCATCGCGATTTGTAAAAAGCTGTATTATACCGTTCCTTGATCCGGCGCGCGATCTCAATGTATCAATCACGCGCTGCCATTGATCATTTTCGGTAAGCCCTTTCCAGCGCCTTGGGGCGAATATCCTTGGACCGTACGCGCCATTAACAGTAGTCCCGTCATCAAATTACTTGCGGTATCCGCTTATGTAATGCTCGATAAACTCAACTGAGTTACTTGCCGCCAGATACCATACAAGCTCACCAAGAGCGCTAAGGACAGGAGATCGACCGCGCGAGCGGCTGAGGCGTGCCCGCGGGTCGGAAAGTTCCAGTAGAGCACCGAAAATTTCAGTGCTACTACCTTTCCTAGACTTAACTCTAAAGTTTTCTCGGTTGCCCGACAGGAGGCGCTTGAACACAGCCCGCATTAAGGCATCAATATTGTCTGACCTTACTTGGAACATCTATTATTCCTCAGCGCTAGGCTAAAGGCCTTCGCGGTATCGCACCCGCAGCCATCCCGTCACGAAAAAATCTGACGGTCCTCAATAGAGAGCATGCATACCGAGCCACTATCTCAACCATGCCGGGCAAGATTCGACAACGTCTTTGTGTGGGCTTTCCCACACCAAACGCCCGTTTCAGGTTAGAAACGCGACCACTACCAACCGTAAGAGAGCGCTGCCTCGAAACTACGGCGCGGTTCGACGGCGAACGGACTGGAGTTTTTCTTGTCGGCGCCTGACCGGGGACGCGAACACTCCGTGCGACGGCCGGCGCGACGGCCGCTCCCACCGACTGGGCGAACAAAACCCCGATTCCTCCCCAGCCCCAAACCTGCTATCAACCGCCCATGCCGCAAGACCCCGCCCCAAATCCTCACCCCCACCGCCATCTGCTCGGGATCGAGGGCCTGTCGCGCCCGGATATCGTGGCGCTTCTTAATCTCGCCGAGGACGCCATCGAGGTGTCTCGGCAGGTTGAAAAGAAGCGCTCCAATCTGCGCGGGCGCACGCAGATCAATCTGTTTTACGAGGCCTCGACCCGCACGCAGGCGTCTTTCGAGATTGCCGGCAAGCGGCTTGGCGCCGATGTTATGAATATGTCGGTCGCGCAATCCTCGGAAAGCAAGGGCGAGACGCTGATCGACACGGCCATGACGCTCAACGCCATGCGTCCCGACATCATCGTCGTGCGCCATTCGCAGGCCGGCGCCGCGCATCTCTTGGCGCGCAAGGTCGATTGCTCCGTCGTCAACGCCGGCGACGGCGCCCATGAACATCCGACGCAAGCGCTGCTCGACGCGCTGACGATCCGCCGCAACAAGGGCCGCATCGAGGGTCTGATCGTCGCCATTTGCGGCGACGTGCTGCATTCGCGCGTCGCGCGCTCGAACATTCTGTTGCTCGGGGCGATGGGCGCGCGGCTTCGGGTCGTCGGGCCGTCGACGCTGGTTCCGCGCTCGCTGGAACGGCTGGGCGTCGAGGTCCACAACGACATGGCGCGCGGACTTGACGGCGCCGATATCGTGATGATGCTGCGGCTGCAGCGCGAACGCATGAGCGGCGCGCTGGTGCCGAGTTCGCGCGAATATTTCCATTTTTTCGGTCTCGACGAGGAAAAGCTCGCGCGCGCCGCGCCGGACGCGCTGGTGATGCACCCCGGACCGATGAACCGGGGCGTCGAAATCGATTCATCCGTCGCCGACGGTCCGCGTTCGCGGATCCGCGAACAGGTCGAAATGGGGGTCGCCGTGCGCATGGCGGTGCTCGAGGCTCTCGCGCAACACCTTCCAAATGTGTAACTTGCGTCCTTCGGTTTCGGCTTCCTGTCTAAAGAGGTGACCAATGATGAAGCTTATCCGCCTGGGCGGGCTGGTGTCGCAGGCGATCTTCCTACAATTCATCCATCTCGTGGGTTTGGGCGCGTTCCTGGTTTCCGCCGCCGCTGGATATTTTCGCGCGCCCTCCTGGTCGGTGATCATCCTCGGCATTGTGTTCGGCGTTGGAGTCGATAAATTTGTCGATGTCACCGATGTCACGGGGCTGCTCGACAGGGCGCAGAAGGCCAGCGAGCGCGGCGGCTTCCTGATTATCGTCTATTTCGCGATCGCCCTCGTCGGCTATATCGTCGGCGCCTATGCGCGTTATCACCACGAGAAATTCAAGGCGAAGGCGGCCGCGCCCGCGCAATCGATTTCGAAAAAGTAAACCCCGAGCTTTTCGAGCGAGGGTAGGCGGCCGGCGCGGCGCGCCAGCCGCGATCGCGTCACAGTCCTTCGAACAGCGCGGTCGAAAGATAGCGCTCGGCGAAGGATGGAATGATCAGCACGATGTTCTTGCCCTCGGCTTCCGGGCGCGCGGCGATCTCCAGCGCCGCCGCCACCGCCGCGCCGGAGGAAATGCCGACGGGTATGCCCTCGATGCGGGCGAGATGGCGCGCGGTCTCGAACGAGGTCTGGTTGCCAATCGTGATGATCTCGTCGATCACGCCGCGGTCGAGCACCGGCGGAACGAAACCGGCGCCGATGCCTTGAATCTTGTGCGGTCCCGGCGGACGGCCGGACAGCACGGCCGAGTCTTCCGGCTCCACGGCGACGATGCGCAAGCTGGGCCGGCGCGGCTTCAGCGCGTGGCCGACGCCGGTGATGGTGCCGCCCGTGCCGACGCCGGAGACGAAATAATCCACGACGCCATTGGTGTCGTTCCAGATTTCCTCGGCGGTGGTGAGTTGGTGGATTTCCGGATTGGCCGGGTTCTCGAATTGNNACGAGTTCGGCGCCGAGCAGAGCCAGCATCTTGCGCCGCTCGATCGACATCGACTCGGGCATGACCAGAATCAGCTTGTAGCCGCGCGCCGCCGCGACGAAGGCCAGAGCGATGCCGGTGTTGCCGGACGTCGGCTCGATCAGCACGTTTTTGCCGGGCGCGATCTTGCCGCTCTTTTCCAGCGTTTCGATCAGGCTGACGCCGATGCGGTCCTTGACGCTGGAGATCGGGTTGAAAAATTCGAGCTTGGCCAGAAGATTGGCCTTCACGCCCATCTCCTTGGCGAGACGGTCGAGACGCACGATCGGAGTGTCGCCGATGGTCTGGGTGATCGAGTCGTAAATGCGTCCGCGGCCGGGCTTGGCCGGGGGCGTATAAAAGGGGCTCTGCGTCATTGTTCTTGCTCCTCGTTTATTCGCGCGGACTTCGCCAATCCCCGCGTCATTAGCTTGACCACGAAAATACATGAATTGACGCCCGGGACGAAATCCGCGCGCTGCCGCGTCGCGAAACCTGGCGTCAAGGAAGAGCGCCGCGCCGGCGCCGTCCGGGGCCTCGAGCGGACCCCACTCGTCAGATCGCGATCGCTTCGGCGATCCGTGCGGTTCGCGCGGCCCGGTCCACGGCCTCCGGAAAGGGCAGGGCGGTCGTCGACTTGATGCGCTCCATCGCGAATCGCGAAACGACATTGCGCAACGGCGTGATCGAGATGAGCCGTTTGTAAAACGCGTCGAAGGCGGCCATGTCCGCGACGACGACGCGCAGCATGTAGTCCACGTCCCCCGCCATGCGATGAAATTCGACGACCTCCGGCATTCCGGCGACTTGCTTGGTGAAGCGCTCGAGCCAGGCGTCGGAATGTTCGCCGGCGACGATCGACACATAGACGCAAAGACCAAGACCCAGTTTTTCCGGCGACAGCAGCGCGACGCGGCGCGTGACGACGCCGGTCGCCTCGAGTTTCTGGATGCGCTTCCAGCAGGGCGTCTGCGACAGACCGACCCGCGCCGCGATCTCGGCGATTGGCAAAGAGGCGTCGTCTTGCAGAATGGAGAGAATTTTATAGTCCAAGGCGTCCATGTCGGGGCTCGAAGGTGAAGGTGGAGAAGCTCTCGGCGCGCGAACGGGAGATATTTTTTACATAGTCCATAAAAACCGTAGTTTTTGTCAATAGGCCTTTCGACATCATTTTTGCGCCGCCGCGCGGCGACGTGGCGCACGTCGCTGATCTATAAGCAATTTTCGGGCGACGAGAGATGCGTTCGGAGAAATCCACAAATTTGGTTGTTTAAATGCGTTAGGGAATATTCATCTATTTTGATATGAGGATTCGTTGACGGCGCATGAGCTATCTGCGCTCGCAAGGCGCGCGGACGGTTCGGCGCGACGCCTATCCCGGCGCCCCAGCCGAAGATCGAGGAGAGCGCTTGCGGCCATGTTGACTAAAAAAGCGAAATACGGACTGAAGGCCCTCGTGTTCCTGGCCGGGATCGAACCGGGTCAAACCGCGCTGGTCGCCGACATCGCCACCGCGAACCAAATACCCAAGAAATTTCTCGATGCGATTCTCGGCGAACTGCGCAACGCCGGCTTCGTTCACTCGAAGAAAGGCAAGGGCGGAGGCTACACCCTGGCGAGGGCGCCGGAGGAGATCGGCGTCGGCAATGTGATTCGCGCGCTGGACGGGCCGCTCGCGCCGATTCAATGCGCGAGCCAGACCGTTTATCGACGCTGCGACGACTGCGTGGACGAGAACCATTGCGCCGTGCGGCTGGTGATGCTGCAAGCCCGCGAGGCGATAGCCAGCGTTCTCGACAAAACGACGTTGGCCCAGATGCGGCGTCTGGGAGAAACGGGCGAAGCTCTCGAGTAGGGGCGTCGTCTGGGCATGGACATGACGCGAGGCGGAACATATAAAGCCGAGCACGGCCGCCCCGCGCCCGCGGCGCGGCGTTCCAATTTCGAGAGGCCGGCGCGAAGCCGGAAAATCACGCATGGCTCAAGCAGCGACGGCCAAAGCAGCGCCGGTTAACCCCATCGTCGAGCCGTCCGCGGGCTTGGAGGACGGTAAGGCGACCGAGGAATTGCGCAAGGTGATGGTGGAGCGCCAGCTGCGCCCGTTCGACGTGACGGATTTGCCGGTGTTGCAGCGTTTCTTCGACGTTCCCCGCGAGTTCTTCCTGCCGCCCGAACTGAAGCCGATGGCTTACTCCGACCTCGCGATCTCCGGCAGGGGCGCGGCCGGAGCCGCTTCTCGCGCGATTCCCGCGCCGTTGGTTTTGGCCAGATTCCTGCAAAAGGCCGAAATACGTCCAACTCAGCGGGTGCTCGACGTGGCGGGTGGCGCCGGCTATTCGGCGGCGCTGCTGTCCGGGCTGGCGGGCGAGGTGGTCGCGCTCGAAAACGAGCCCGAACTCGCGGCGCTCGCGCGCGCGAACCTCGCCAAGGTTGGCGCGACGCAAGTGCGCGTGGAGTGCGGCCCGCTGGAGAAGGGCGTTCCGGCCGCCGCGCCGTTCGACGTGATTCTGATCCACGGCGCCGTAGAGGGCGGGCTCGACGCTCTGTTCGAGCAGCTCACGCCCAATGGACATCTCCTCGCCTATAAAAAGCTCGAGGAGGACTCAGGAATGAAAGTGGTGTGGTTCGAGCGTTCCGAAGGCAAGCCCGCCGGCGAGCGGCCCCTGTTCGACGCGACGGCGCCTTTGCTCGCTCCCTTCACGAACGCGCCCGGGTTTGCGTTTTAGGATCTTCGCCGCGGCGCGAGCCGATGCCTCGTGGCGCTCGAATTCGTGAATTTGACGACGGCGACTTGTGGCCGTCCCCAAGCGTTGTCTTGTTCACGAGGCGTTGCGTTGTCCTGGGTTGTGACGTCGAGGTTCGAACGTATGCGTGACGCGGCGCCTATTCAGAGGTCGCGGGTTCGGAGGTCGCCGGGGCTAGTCGGAGCGGCGAGGCTCCGCCTCCAATCCCGCGCGATGTTCTTCGCCGGTTTTGTCGCGTTGTTCTGGCAAGCGGGGCTGATCGGCGCCCGCGCCGAGACGCTGAACGGGGCTCTCGCGCGCGCCTATGAGGGCAATCCCGATTTGAATCAGAGCCGCGCCAATGTGCGCGCGCGCGACGAAGATGCGCCCAAGGCGCTCGCGGGCATGCGGCCGAAGGCCAGCATTTCGGCCAATGCGGGGCCCGAATTCGCGACGGTCAGAATCCCCTCTGGACGCAACGACTATGGCTCCCGCGCCTATTTAAACGACGAATTTCTAGGCAAGCCGCGCGGCGCGGCGTTTAACGTCTCGCAAACGCTGTACGACGGCGGGCGCACCGCCAGTTCCGTCCGGCAGGCGGAATCTTCGGTGCTGTCGGCGCGCGCCTCCCTGCGGCAAACCGAGCAGTCGATCCTGCAAAACGCCGCGTCCGCCTATATGAACGTCCTGCGCGATACGGCCATTTTAGGCTTGCGCAAGAGTAATGTCGCCGTGCTGACCGAGCAGTTGCGCTTGACGCGGGACCGGTTCCAGGTCGGTGAGGTCACGCGCACCGACGTTGCGCAGGCGGAAGCGTCGCTCGCGCAGGCGAACTCCGATGTCTACGCCGCGCAGGGCCTGTTGAAGATCAGCGTCGCTGGCTACCGGCAGGTGGTGGGCGTCGAGCCCAAGCGGCTCGAACCGGCGCAGGGCGTGGAAAAGCTGCTGCCGAAGTCGCTGAACGAATCGATCGCCGCGGCGTTGCTCGAAAATCCCGCGGTAATCGCCGCGGAGCATCAGATCGACGTGGCCGCGCTCGCCGTGAAGGTCGCCGAGAGCGCCCTGGCTCCGACCCTCTCGGTCAGCGCGCAGGTTTCGCCGCAATATGACTCCTTCCTTGGCTTTCCCGGATCGCGTCAGTTCTCGGCGCAGGCGATAGGCAATCTGAACATTCCGCTCTATCAGGGCGGCTCGGAATATGCCTCGGTTCGACAGGCCAAGGAGCAATTGGGTCAAGCGCGGCTCAGCGCGGATTTGCAGCGCGACAACGCGCGCGTGAGCGTCGTGTCGAGCCTGGCGCAACTCGAAACCGCGAAGGCGTCGATCATCTCCAATCAAGCCTCGGTGCGGGCCGCCGAGATCGCGTTGACGGGCGTGCGCGAGGAGGCGAAAGTCGGTCAGCGCACGACGCTGGACGTGCTCAACGCTCAGTTGGCGCTGTTGAACGCGCGCGTCAATCTCGTGATCGCGCAACATGACAGGGTTGTCGCTTCCTATGCCGCGCTCGCGGCGATCGGACGACTCTCCACGCGCGAACTGGGGTTGAACGTCGTGGATTACGATCCGGCCGTTCATTTCGAGCAGGTCAAGGACAAATGGCTCGGATTGGACACTCCCGACGGCCGATGATCTTTTAAAGCGGCGCGCGGAAAAGTGTGGACTGTGCGCGAGAGCGGTTAATTGGCCTAGCTTCTCCGATCACAGCATAGGAAGATGAATAATGTAGTCTGGATTCGCCCGGGCCGTCGAACCTGAAAAGAGCACATGCGATGAGCGCTTTAAATGCCCAGACCCCAAACCTTTCGTTGGAAGATGAGCGCCGCGCCCATGAGCCTTCCATGGAAGAGATACTAGCTTCGATTCGGCGCATCATCGCCGACGACGACGGCAATCTGTCCGTCCGTCGCGACAGGCCGGATCGTCGCAAGATCGACGAAGTTCAACCCGAGCCGCCGCGCCTCGTCGCGGTGGAAGCGACGCCGCCGGTGGACGGGCGGGGCGAGTTGGAGCGCTCGCGCTACGACGAGGGGACGCCTTTCCATGACGCGCCCTCGGCCGTCGACGAGGAAGAGCCGGTTGTCGCCGAGTATGAGACGGCCGAGGAGCCCGAGGCGGTCGGCGATGACGCTTATCCCAAGCATGAGCATGCCGAGCCGGACTATTACGGGCGCGAGCAGGATGCCTTTTCTCCCGACGAGAACCCCACGCCGCTCGTCTCGTCCGACGCCGCCGCCGCCATCGCCGCACAATTTCAGACGCTGGCGGCCAGCATGGTGATCAATGATTCCGGACTTCTGCATGATTATGCGCGCGAGATGCTGCGTCCGATGTTGAAGGCCTGGCTCGACGACAACCTACCGGTGCTGGTCGAGCGCCTGGTGCGCGCGGAGATCGAGCGGGTCGCGCGCGGCGGCAGGCGTTAATCTCATTAATCCCGCGCGGCGTTAACGGCGTTTATACTCTATCGCGGGTACTCTTCCGCAATGTACCGTTTGCGCGCCATGGCTCGTTCGCTCGCCGTCCCGCTGACCCTTTATGGTCTCGCCGGGCTGATCGGCGGCTATTTTATCTGGCACGCCGTCAACGGCCAGCGCGGGTTGAAGGCCGGCGAGGAATTCGAGCAGCGCCTCGGACAGCTGCGGCTCGAACGCGATCTGCTGAAGCTCGAACGAATGCAATGGGAAGGCCGCATCGCCCTGATACGCGGCGAGGCGGTCGACGCCGATATTCTCGACGAGGAAGCGAGGGCGCTGCTCGGCCGCGTGCACAAGAACGAAGTCGTGATTCTGACTCCGGTCGCGGGCGGCTCGCCGGCGACGCGATGACGCGACGTCCGAAGGCGCGTCACGTTCTGACATAGCGCGCGGAAAAGTCCGCGGGTCCATCCGTCCGGACAAGACCGCGCGCGATCAAATCCTCGATATGCGCGAACACGGTCAGCGCCGCCGCGCCGTGCAGCCGGGCATCGACGCCCTCGTAAATATGGGCGACCATTTGCGGGATGGTCTCGTCACCCTCGCCGAGCCGTTGCAGGATCGCCGCTTCGCGCTGGGCGCGGTGATGCGCGAGGGCGCGCAAATAGCGTCGCGGATCGCGCACGGGACCGCCATGCGCCGGCCAATAAAGCGCGTCCTCGCGCCGCCGCAGCTTTTCGATTGAAGCCATGTAGTCGCGCATCGAGCCGTCGGGCGGCGCCACCACGGTCGTCGCCCAGGCCATCACATGATCGCCGGAAAACAGCGTGCGCTCCTCGCGCAGCGCGAAGCACAGATGATTGGCGGTGTGGCCCGGCGTCGCCACGGCCTCGATCGTCGCGCCGCCGATTTGGAGGGTCTCGCCGTCCGACATCACGCGACACGGCGCATAATCGCGGTGCTGCGAGGCGGCGAGGCCGTGGCCCGCTT
>PLAI01000277.1 GCA_003134075.1 Methylocystaceae bacterium
CCGCGAAAACACCGTCCACGGCTCCGACGGGCCGGAAACCGCCGCGATCGAAATCGCGCAGTTTTTCAGCGGCTACGAGATCGTCGGCTAAGCCGAACCCGCAGCCAAAACCAATATAGCCCGGCGCCTCCCATGGCGGCCGGGCTTTTTATCGCCTTGGCCGCCGCCTCAAACGAAATCGGGAAAATATTTGCTCATGAGGCGGTCGCGGTACGCGACGAGATTGGGCCTTGACGCCGCCGCGTCGCGCACCGGCGACTCCCAGGACGGCGAGAGCACGCCGGCGACGAAGGCGAACACCGTCGCGTCGGCGCCGCAAGGGGCGTCTCCGAACAGATAGGGCTTGTCGCCAAGCAACGTCGCCAGCGTCTCCACGTCCTTGACGCCAAGCGCGGCCGCCTCTTCCCCGCTATGGCGGCCAATGCCCTGAAGATGCAGCGATTTTGCGACCTTGCGGCGCACCATCCACTTGATCGCCGGCCGCAGCAAAGCCGGGGCCGCCTCGAATATCTTGGCTGGTCCACGCGCGAAATTGGCGTCGTCGAGCCAGCGCCCGCGCGCCAGAATCCAATAGAGATGATTCTCGCACATTTTTTCGACCGCCCAGCCGATCGCGCGCTGCTCCGGCGTCAGATGCGCGTCGAAATCCACGCCGCGAGTCTTTTCGATATGCCAGCGAATAAAGGTGGAATCGGCGACGAGCGTTCCCTCATCATCGATATAGGGCAGCTTGCCCTTGGGCGCCTTGGCGAAGCCGTTGCGATTTTCCTCATAGTCCAGCCCGGCGAGTTTGAGCAGCAGCATCGTCTTCACGACAAAGGGGCTGATATCGGGCAGGCCGGGGGCGCGACGAAAACAATAGAGCGTGATCATGGAGCGCTTTCGAAATGGAGTCGGATCGAGCGTAGGATTAACGCGCGCCGCGCGTCTTTCCAAGCGCATCGCGGAACCGGGGCCGAAAACCGGGCTCTGGCGCCACGCCTAACCGATCAATCCCGCGCCCAAAAAATACAACCCCACGAGACCGGTGACGAGGGCATAGACCGGCAGATTGCGTTCCAGCTTCATGCCCTCGACCATCGCGATCAGCCTTTCCGGCGAGGCGAACAGCAGCAGTAATCCGCTGAAATAGAGCGCCCAACCGAATAGCGTCACCGCGACGGGCAGCGCGCCGCCGGTCCAAACGTCATGGCCGATCACGACAGCCAGTCCCAGGCCGACCCGCATGGCTCCGCCAATCATCACCATGCCGGGGTCGGACGTCATCCGCTTCGCCGTTTGAGCCAAGGCCGGTCCCCGCGCCACCATCGCGACGGCCATGGTCAGCAGCACCGAGCCAAGCAGCTTGGCGAGAAAGAGCGTGAGCGGCGACATTCGCGGCCTCCTTAAACCGCCGCGTAGCGCGTCGCTTGCGACGGGCGTCCTTCGGGCACCCTTTGACGCTAGGGCTACACCGCCGCCGAATGGCGCGCGGCGCCGCTTTCCAAATAGGCGTCGAAGGCCGCCGCCGCCAGACGGACAAATGGGCGCCCCGCCGGCGTCATCGCGACGCGCCGGCCCGAGACCTCGGCCAGCCCTTGCGCGACCAGCGCCTCAAGGCCCGGCGCCGCGGCGTCGAAGGAATCCGGGGCGAAGTGACGCGCCCGCGCCTCCTCGCCGTAATCGACGGAAAAATCGCACATCAACCGCTCGATCACGGCGCCGCGCGCGATGTCCTCCGGCGTGAAGGCGAGGCCGCGCGTCGTGGCGAAGCGCCCGGCTTCGATCGAGCGCCGCCAGCCGGCGTTGTCGCCGGCGTTGCCGACATATCCTTGCGGCAGCCGTCCGATCGAGGAAACGCCGAACGGCAGCAGAGCGTTGGCGGCGTCCGTCGTGTAGCCCTGGAAATTGCGACGCATCCGCCCTTCCCGCGCGGCGCGCGTCAGCGGATCGTCCGGCAACGCGAAATGATCGAGGCCGATCGACACATAGCCAGCCGCCTCCAGCGTTTCGCGCGCGACCTCGGCCTGGGCGAGACGCTCGGCCGCGCCAGCCAGCGCCGCCGCATCAATCAGCTTTTGATGGGTCTTGAACCAGGGCACGTGGGCGTAGCCGAACACCGCGAGCCGCGCCGGCGCGAGCCCCGCCGCCAACGCGGCCGTACGCGCGACATCCTCGCGCGTCTGATGAGGCAGACCATACATCAGATCGAAATTCAGCGCCTCGACGCCGCCACGGCGCAATAGCTCCACGGCGCGGGCGACGGTCTCGTATGGCTGCACGCGCCCGGCCGCCTCCTGCACATGGGGATTGAAATCCTGCACGCCGAGACTGGCCCGATTGACGCCGGCGCGCGCCAGCGCCTCGACCAGCGGCTCGGCCAGCAGGCGCGGGTCGAGTTCGATCGCATGTTCGGTATGGGCGCCGACATCGAAATGCCGCGCGATGCTCTCGCTGATTTCCAGGAAGCGCGCCGGCCCCAACATCCCCGGCGTGCCGCCGCCCCAATGGATGCCGGCGACTCGCCGGGCCCTTGTCGCGCCGGCGACGAGTTCGATCTCACGCAGCAGCGTTTCCTTATAGACCGTCAGCGGCGCCTCCTGCCGCAGCGCCTTGGTGTGACAGCCGCAGTAGGCGCAAATCTCCGCGCAAAAAGGGACGTGGAAATAAAGCGAGAGCGTCGCCGCTTCCGAAAGTTCGCCGAGCCATTGGCGCGTCTGCTCCGGGCCGACGGCGGCGGAAAAATGCGGCGCGGTCGGGTAGCTCGTGTAGCGCGGCGCGGCGCGTTCGGCGAGCGCCAGGGAAGCGGAATTCATGCGCGTCTCGTCGTTGGCGCTCGCGAAAGAGCGGGCGTAAAGCATTGGCCCGCTAATCTAAACGACGCGGCTCGGCGGGCAAAGCGTCCTGGCGGCGTTGCGTCCCTTTGTCGCGAGGCGGCCGCCAAGGTTTAGAGTGGCGCGGACAAGCGCCCATGTCCGGGCGATTCTACCCCTTGGCCGCCGCCTCCGAACAGGGCACAATGCGGTTCCAATTCAGAAGCTTTCACGGAGCAGACTCTCGATGACGCTCACTTCCCCTTCGTTACGAGGCGGTATTTCCCTTGGACTTGGTTTCTGGCGACGCGGCTTTGGGATCGCTGCCTTGCTTCTATCGTCCCTGACCGCGACGGCCGCGGAATTGCGGACCGGCGACGTGGCCGGTCGTTACGGGATATTGCGCGCCGAGGATCACGACACCGGCTGCATGCTGACGCTGGAGACGCGACCCGCGGCGGGCGGCTACAAGGCGCAACTCGCCCCCGCGTGCCGCGATAACGGCGTGGTCATTTTCGACCCGGTGGCCTGGTCGCTGGAGCGGGGCCGACTCGCGCTGACGGCGCGCAAGGGGCACAAAACCTACTTCGAACACCATCCGGACGGCCTCTGGCGCCGCGACGCCAAGGAAGGCAAGCCGCTGAGTCTGCGGCGCCTATGACAAAAAAGGCCTCCCGGAGGGAGTCCGGGAGGCCAAAACCCGTCGCCTCGCGGGCGGGGAGGGAAGATGGGCGACGGGTGTCGCGCGACGCGGAGGGGAACTCGGCGGCGCGCTACTCGCAGACGCGCACCCGGCGATAGCTGATAAGATTGCCCCAGCCATCGACCACGGGTTGGCGCGCGAAATAGCAAGTCGGCGCGGGTTCGGCGTAGACGCCGTAGCCAGCGGGATATACCGGCTGAGCGGCGGCGAGGGCGCTGCCGGCGACGACGCCGCCGATGAGGCCGATGGCCGCGGCCGGACCCCAAAAATATCCGCCGCCGCGTCCCCAGCCGTCGGCGAATGCCGGCGCGGACGACAAAGCGCCGATCAGCGCCGCCGCGGCGATTACTTTGACGGTGTTCGAAGACATCTGGCTCTCCCGGTTGACCATCGGTTGCCGCGAGCCTCGATCGCCCGCTTACTTTCCGAAGACAATATCAACCTAGTCGAACGGATATGAACGCCGCCTGTATCGCTCGTTCATCTTTCAGACAGGAAAACGTCGCTAAATTGGTTGCGGAGCGAAGCGAGTTCAACTTGGAGGTATGGGTGAGCGAGAATCAATCGTTCCGGCTCCTTATCGCCGAAGACCAACCGATGATCCGCAAAGCGCTCATAGGACTGCTCGAACTGGAGTCCGACTTCGCGGTCGTGGCGGCGGTGGGCGACGGAGCCGAGGCGATTCGCGCCGCCCGCGCTTATTCTCCCGACATCGTTCTGATGGACATAAAGATGCCGCGCGTCGACGGCATCGAAGCCACGCGCGCGATTTTACGCGACAATCCGAAAATCCGCGTCATCATGCTGACGACCTTCGAGAACGACGATCTCATATTCGAGGCGATATTGGCGGGCGCTCAAGCCTATCTGCTCAAGGACGCCGAGGAGAGCGAGATCATGGAGGCGATCCGCGCCGCCGCCCGCGGCGAGCCGCGCCTTTCGTCCCGCGTCGCCGAAAAGATCATCGGCGAGTTTCGTCGCGTGAAGGGACCCGAGCGCGCGGGAGAGTCGCTGGGCGAGGATTTGCTCACCGAGCGCGAGAAGTCCGTGCTGTCCGGCGTCGCCTCCGGCAAGGGCAATCGCGAAATCGCGCGAGAGCTGAAACTCGCCGAGGGCACGGTGAAGAACCATGTCAGCGCCATTTTGGCCAAGCTCCATTTGCGCAGCCGCACGGAGTTGGCGATCAAGGCGCTATCCGCGCGGTCGTGATCGCGAAATCCTCGGCGCTCCGGACCGTTAACGCGCTCGCCGCCACACCGCCGCGCCCAATGTCTGGAACAGTTCGGAGACGCCTTCGCCGGTCTTGGCGCTGGAGTAGAGCACGCCGCGCGGAGCCCGAGCGCCAGTTTCGAAGCACGGTCCCGCGAGATCGATCTAATTGACGATCATGACGACCGGACGGCCGGGAAAATGTTCCGCGAAACGGTCGGCCAGCGTCGTCATCTTCACGAGCGTGCCAGGGCGCGACGCATCGGCGACGATGATGGCGCCCGAAGCGCCCGCGAGATAAACCGTCTCGAAAATGCGCGAGCCGAAATCGCCGTCGGTGTCCCACAACACGAGGCGCAGAACTTCGGTCTCGCGCTCCGGGCCTAGTTCGATATCGTGAGTAAGCACGTCGACGCCGATCGTCGTCTTGTAGTCGGCGTCGAATTTGTNNTTCGCCGAGATCATCGAATGCCGAACTCGCCGTCATAGGCGCGCTCGAACGCGACGCGCCTGCTTCTGGCCGCGCCGACGCCGGTTTCGGCGATCGGAACCAGCGTGGAACGCGGCACGATCGCCAATTTATCGCGCGCCACGCCACGTTCCGCCAGCATCGCGACGACCTTTTCGGCGCGCCGTCGGGACACCGCCCGATTTGACGCCGCCGTCCCCACTTCGTCGGCGTATCCGACGACCCGAAGCTCCTCGTCGCTGCTTTTTAGCAACCGCGCGAGTTCGTCGAGACCGGCGTTCGCGGCGGCCGGATCGACAAGAGTCTCCTGCTCGGTGAAAAAAACGGCGAAATGGTCGATCAGCCGACGCAGCCTCAATGGCGCGGCGTCAAGTTCGGCGCGCAGCCGATCCAGCGACGCAGTGGATTGCTCCAACTCGGATTGCAGTCGCGCCAGCCGCGCTTGAGCCCTCAGGCTCTCCTCCCGCACGCTCTCCGTCGCCGCCACCGTCTTGACATCGCGCTCGACGCGATAGGGCAGCGCGGCCGGAGCGATCGCGTCGAGCAGCGCTTGCGGCTCGCTGTCGTCCGCGGAAAGCCCTCGCAAGACGACCCGCTCTTCCTCATGGTCGACTTCGAGCGTCAGTGGAAAACCGCCGAGGCCCGGATGCGCCTTCAACGCCTCCGCATAGGCTTTGGAAATGCGATAGTCGCGCAGCGCGCGCGTCGCCGGGCCGTACGCGGCCCACAGCGCCAGCGCGGCGACGACGCAACCGAAGATAATCAAGGGCGTCTTGCTCGCCGGTCTGGCCGGCCCGTCCTTGAGCGCCTCGCCAAGCTCGTCGCCCAGCGCGGCGGCGCTTGGCGTTTGCTCGTCTTTTTCATGCGCTTCGACAATTTTCAAAAAGGCTTCGTCGAGCCGGCGCTCGCGCGCGCGCGAAAGCTTGCCGGCGAATTCGGCGGCGGCGATCACCCGCGCGGACGCTCGCAGGAAGACGTGGCTGGATCCAAGATCGAGCATCCGCAGCTCGCCGCCGCGGTCGGCGTAGACGGTCGCGGCGAATTCGGTGATCGCGGCGATAAGCCCGCTCGTCAGTTCGTCGTGGTCGCCGCCCTGTGTCTCGCGCGGCCAGGCCGCGAGGACGCGCCCGCTGCCGCGTTCAAACAGGAGCGCCCGCTTGACCTTCGCCGAATCCGCCTCGGCGAGCGCCACCTCGGCCAAGGAACGCCCCGTCGCCAGCGCCCGAAGGCGCAGCCGCCACACGTCGGCGGAAACCATCGCGTCGATGCGCTGGTTGAGCGAGTCGGCGAGATCGCGAAAAGCATTCGCGACAGCCGCGGTCACGAGACGCCCGGTAATCGGATAGAGCGCCTCGACCATCATGTCCTTGGAGTTTCTTATCTCGCTTTGGATCGCGGCCACCACCAGCGGCGCGACCGCGCCCGCGAGTTCCTTATGGCGCGTGACCTCCGCCTTATGGAAAGCTTCGACTAAAATATCCGCCACCGCCGCTTCGAGACGCGATTTGTCGCCGACATAAGCGTCCACGCGACGCGCCTGCGTCTCGATGGAGTCGAGACGAGCGAACGAGTCCCCCAACAATAGCGCTCTTAGCTTCTCGAAATTCTCTTTCTCTCCGCCAGGGGCGGCCATATCAGCCGCCCTTTCGCCGTAGGCTCAAATTCTGCACGGTGGCGCCAAGCTGAGCTATCGCCGAGCCGATGGCGTCGATCGAGGCCTCCTGATTGTGCTCGGTCTCGCGCGACAAATCGATGAGCCGGCCTTCCAGCGCCGCGAAGCGCGCCAGAAAATCCGCGCGCATCGCGTCCAGCTTTTCATCCAACGCTTGCAAACTCTGTTCGGTCGTCGGTCGTCCGCCTCGCTTCCCCAAACAGCAGTTCTCGCACTTGTTCGATTGGATCCGGCGCGGATGCGACGCCTGCGGCTTCGTCCAACTCGCCCGTTTCTCCCTTTACGCGCTCCATTTTCCCAGGCCTCCAATGAATTTTCAGCCGATCGCGTCACGCTATCTCTAAGCTTCTCGCACCATTACTTAAAACCGCGCGCGCCTTATGTTTCGCGGCGCTTCTTTTTGTTTATCCGTTGGCGTCGGCCTCGCGCGAAATCCGTCTCATGGCGGCGGCAAGAAACCTTATTCGCAAATGAATGCGCGCGATGTGCTCGCGAGCACATCGCTCGAACGAAGACTTATGCCAAATAGAAATCGACAGTAACGCATATTTCGCCCCGCCGAGGCTTTAGCACGCGAAATGGTGAATATCGAGCGATATTCGTCGAAAACCGTGTCGAAAGTCACGGCGCCCCGGTGACCATTTGCACTTCCGTAAAGTCACCGGCTCGCGCAGTGTCAGCTTAATCCTTGGCCCAGCGTCCATTTCCACGAAATGGCGTCGCTTAGCGAAGGNNAAATCGGCAACCATAGAGTAGAGGCCATGTCATCCGCTAGTAACCTTAAGGCGCCTTCGCGGCCAAGCGTTCGCAAGCCAAGTGCTCCCGCGCTCGAAGCCGCGCGCGATGAACCGCGCCCGCAAGGCGCCCTCACCCGCCAGGACATCGCCTTGGCGATCGCAGATAAATGCGAGGACGTCTCGAAGCGCGAAGCCAAGCGGCTGGTCGATAGCGTCATCGACGAGATCGTGAAAACGCTGACCCGAGGCGAAAATTTGAAATTGCACGACTTTGGCTCGTTTATCGTGCGAGGCAAGGGAGAGCGGGCCGGCCGCAATCCGCGCACTGGCGCGAAAGTGCCGATAGAGCCGCGCCAGGTAATCATCTTTAAGGCGTCGCCAAATATGAAGGCCGTCGTCAATGGCGACGCCGTGACAGAAAAGCGCCATGTTCTCAGAGTCGTGGGAAAGAGCGAGCGTCCGGGCGCGAGGAAATAGTCTCGCGGGAAGAGAACATCGTTAATTTTCTGACGCTGCGTTTTAAAACGGTCAAAAGCGNNTAAGCCAATCGCGCGGCAAGCCTTCTCGCCCGCCCTAAGGCGGGCGAGACCGGTTTACATCTCGACGTCGCCGGCTTCCGCCAAGGCGGCGCCCACTTCGAGGCCGAGGTCGTCCATCGACGCCTCCTCGCGCGACGCGATCGTCGATTCGCCGCGCGCCTGACGCTCGGCCTCCTCGGCGGAACGCGCCACATTGATCGTGATCTTCACGTCGACTTCCGGATGTAGATGCACCGGGACGCTGTGCAGGCCCAGCGCCTTGATCGGATGATTCAGCACGATCTGGTCGCGGTTCAGCGTGAAGCCGCCTGCGGTCGCGGCGTCCGCGATGTCGCGCGGCGCGACCGAGCCGTAAAGATGACCGCTCTCGCCGGCTTGCCGGATCACGACGAAGGCCTGGCCGTTGAGCGTCTCGGCGACGGCTTCGGCTTCTTTCTTCAAGGTCAGGTTGTTGGCCTCGATCTGCGCGCGCTGCGTTTCGAAGTGTTTTTTGTTGGCTTCGGTGGCGCGCAGCGCCTTCTTGCGGGCGAGCAGAAAGTTGCGCGCATAGCCGTCGCGCACGCGCACGGTTTCGCCCATTTGGCCGAGCTTGGCCACGCGTTCGAGCAGAATGACTTCCATGGTTGTTCTCCGAGTGTCTTGATGTCGTCGATGGGTTATTGGAGCGAGCTTTGCTTGGCGTCGGCGGCTAACTTTCTGGTCCGAAAATTCAGCACGGCGTCGAGCATCCCAAGCAAGGCGAACAGGATCATCGGCAGCCCCAGCACGCCGAGGAAGAAATAGAGCACCGACAGCACGAGGATGCCGGACTTCGATCCGCGCAGCCAGAAATGCGTCACCGCGAGCCCCTGGAAAGCCAGCGCCAGCCCAAGCGGAACAGCGGTCGCGAGCGCCGCCACGCCCGGAAATCCGCGCAGCGCGGCAAGGGCCGACGCGAGCACGAAGGCGACGGCGACGTACCGGGGGAGCGCGAAGTCCGCCGCGATGTCCGGCCAGGAAAGTTTCAACATGCCGGAAATCTTGGTCAGACGCCCGGCGATCCAAAGATTAAGCGCGTGCAGCAGCAGCCCGTAGCCCGCGAAGGTCGCGGGCAGGAACAACTGCGTGAAGCGGGTCAGATCCTGCACCGTCACGTCTTCGCCGAGCCGATGCTCCTTGAGCAGGGCGTCGAGCTCGAAATAAAACTGCCCCTGCACATAGGACAAAGGCTCTTCGATCTTGCCTTGCGAGAAGGCCGTGACCCCTAGGAAAAACACGATGCCGGCGGACAGAGTCACGGCTTGCGCCAGCACGGCCCATGACGAGAGATGCTGGGTCAGAAGATCGCGCCGACGCCAGGGCGCGCCCGCGACCGCGTAGCAGGAAAGCCACGCCGGAAGCGCGACCAGCAGGCCGTACGCCATGCCGAACAACGGGTTCGGCCAGATGCTGAGAAGCATGGTTCCGATGATCGCCGCCGTCGCGCCATGACCGACGCCAAGACCGAGCGCGACGATCATGATTGGCAGCGGCGCGAGATGAGCCAGGAGGAACCCCGCCAGCGTTCCCTTGCTCAGCACGGCGAAAACAGCCGCTCCGGCGAGGCCGCCGCCAACCGAAATACCGATGTTGGTCCATGAGAAGACGCTTTTGTCGGGCACGGCGAGTTTTGTTCCGGTCTTCTTGGTTCGAGGCGCCGCGCGGCCAGGGCCGGCGCGAACGAAAAAAGCGCCCTGACGAGACGTCCCCGTCGGCGCAAGGGGCTTTTAAGCCGAGTTTCGCTTCGGAGCAAGCCAGAGCGTCAAGACTGTCGCGCGCGAGCTTTCCAGCCAAGGCGGAGCAAGGCCGCCGGAACGGCGCGATCGGCGAATCGCGGTGTAATTGCGGGGCTGGTCGGGCGCTCGATTCGCGAAAATTATATTTAAGTCGACTTTGACGGCGCAAAGCAACTCGGGGGCATCCAATGGCGAACTCGTCCAAACATGGAATTTCCTCGCCGCGGCGCCTTGCGATTTGCTCCCGCCGCCCTAACCGGTGTATGCCTGAAAAAGTCTTTCGACCTAAAGCCCGTCCTTTGGCGGCGGGTGCTGAACGGCCGGCCCTTACACCTATCCAGAGTAGAGAAGCTGCTTTGACAACATCAAAGACCCCCCTTCTAGACCGGATTTCAACGCCGGATGAATTGCGGAAGCTCCCGCCAACTCAACTACATAGACTAGCGGAAGAACTACGCCGGGAGACCATCGACGCGGTTTCCGTGACAGGCGGCCATTTGGGGGCGGGACTCGGAGTGGTCGAGCTCACGGTCGCATTGCATTATGTGTTCGACACGCCGCGCGACCGAATTATCTGGGACGTTGGACACCAGACCTATCCACACAAGATTTTGACCGGCCGCCGCGACCGCATACGCACGCTGCGCGCGGGCGGCGGGCTCTCCGGTTTCACCAAGCGCCTTGAGAGCGAATACGACCCCTTCGGCGCCGGCCATTCCTCCACCTCGATATCGGCGGGCCTTGGAATGGCCATCGCCCGCGATCTCGCTGGCGGCGACAATCACGTCATCGCGGTGATCGGCGACAGCTCGATGTCGGCAGGCATGGCCTACGAGGCCCTCAACAACGCCGGCGCGCTCGATTCGCGGCTGATCGTCATCTTGAACGACAACGACATGTCGATCGCCCCGCCGACCGGGGCCATGTCGGCCTATCTCGCGCGGCTCGTTTCGGGCGGCGCCTATCGCTCCATTCGCGACGCCGCCAAGCAGCTCGCCAGCCACCTGCCGCGCTTCTTCTACGACAAGGCGCGCAAGGCCGAGGAGTTTTCGCGCAGCTTCATCACCGGCGGCACGATGTTCGAGGAGCTCGGCTTCTATTATGTCGGGCCGATCGACGGCCATAATCTCGACCATCTGCTGCCCGTGCTGATGAATGTGCGCGACAAGGACGATGGTCCGGTGCTGGTGCATGTCATCACCCAAAAGGGCAAGGGCTACGCCCCGGCGGAGGCCTCGGACGACAGATATCACGGCGTCAATAAATTCGATGTCGCCACCGGACAGCAGATCAAGCCCAAGGCTAACGCGCCGAGCTACACCAGCGTCTTCGGCAAAAGCCTCGTCGCCGAGGCCGAGCGCGACGAAAAAATCGTCGCCATCACCGCCGCTATGCCGGGCGGCACAGGCCTCGACATCTTCGGCAAGGCTTTCCCGGAGCGCACTTTCGACGTCGCCATCGCCGAACAACACGCCGTCACTTTCGCGGCGGGTCTCGCCGCCGAGGGCTATAAGCCCTTCTGCGCGCTTTATTCGACGTTCCTGCAGCGCGGCTATGATCAGGTCGTGCACGATGTCGCGGTCCAGGGTCTGCCGGTGCGCTTCGCCATCGACCGCGCCGGGCTCGTCGGCGCCGACGGGCCGACCCATGCCGGCGCCTTCGATCTGGCGTATCTCGGCTGTCTCCCGGGCATGGTCATCATGGCCGCGGCCGACGAGGCGGAACTGACCCATATGGTGGCGACCGCCGTTCATTATAATGACGGCCCGATTGCTTTCCGCTATCCATGCGGCGAGGGCGTCGGCGTCGAACTACCCGAACGCGGCGAGGTGTTGGAAATCGGCAAGGGCCGCGTTTTGCGCGAGGGGTCCAAGGTCGCGTTGCTAAGCCTCGGCACGCGGCTCGCAGAAGCGCTGAAGGCCGCCGACGAGCTGGAGAGTTGCGGCATCTCGACCACGGTCGCGGACGCCCGCTTCGCCAAGCCGATCGACCGCGATCTGGTGCGCCGTCTCGCCACCTCTCACGAGGTGCTGATCACGATCGAGGAAGGCTCGATCGGCGGATTTAGCGCGCAGGTGTTCCAGGCGCTGTCCGAGGACGGGCTGCTCGACGGCGCCCACGGCGTTTTCCGCTTCCGCGGCATGACCCTGCCCGACTGCTACATCGACCAGGACAGCTACGACAAGATGATCGCCAAGGCGCGGCTCGACGCGCCCTCGATCGTCGCCAAGGTTCTGGCGACGCTTGGCGAGACCCAAGGCGCGGCGAGAGTTCAGATCGCGTAAGGCGATCGTGCGCGTCTCACAGGGGCGCGGGCGACCGTTAGTTTCCCCCGGAATCGCCCCGCCTCGGCGGCAGTGGCGCCGCGAACGAGTCGAGACTCGCCGCTCTCCCGCCCTCGAACGCCGCGCGCGGCGGGGCCTCGCCGGTGTCGCTGTCATCATCGTCGACGGGGGCCGGACCCTTGGTCACCAGCAGGGGCGAGACGGGCGGAGCGGCGATCTCATGCGGGACCGGCTTGCAGATATGTTTGCCGCCGCGTCCATGCATCGCCAGATCGACATGAATGTGATTGTAGTGAAAAGGATTGGAGCCCGGCGCGAGCACGGTCGAAAAATGCTGGCAGGAACCGCCGTGAACATCCATCAGGAAAGCGCGGGTCAAAAGATCGCCGCGCGTCCAGTCGCGCACGATCGAAATTTCGCGTCCGTCCGCTAGCACGAAACCGCCGATGTCCAGCGCATTGCCAAAGGAGTGCTCCGACAGCGGCGCGCTGCTCTGATTGTTCATGCCGCGACAGGCGTAGGAACCCATCGAATTGATCTGGACCACGTCCTGCCCAAAACGCGCTTGCGCCGCCGGCTGCACGACATCGGCGAGCCATTGGTCGAGTTCGGCGACCATGGAGCAATCCAACGTCGCCCTGGCGTTGAATGACACGGCGCCCCCCTGCAAGGCCGTGACCTTGAACGGACTCGTCAGACCGCAAATGCCGGGGCCGTCCACCTCATTGGCGATTTGCACATAGGCGGAGGGCTGCACCCGCCGCTGGGCGAGGCAGGCGTTTTCCGCCTGGGTGCGCCACGCGGGACGTTGCGGTTTCACTGGCCCGGAGCAGCCCGAAAGAACCGCCGCCAGCAAGGCCGGGGAAAGAACGAGTAGACGGGGCGTGACGCGACGAGCCATTGGGGGTCCATGGACGCCCGCCTTGATGGACAGGCTTCGACGCGAGATTGCTACCCAGCGGTTAACGACGGGTCGAAAATTTTAGTTAACGGCGCGAATATTTCCTGTCGCGGCCTTGTCTTCGCTCGCGCGTTTAATCATTTATAGTCAAGGAGATGGCTGCGGCTCGACCATCGCGAGGCGCGCGCGATGGTTCATGGTCTTCACGCACAGCGGATCGTTTCGCGCTCCGTGACGATAAAGTCGAGCTTCTGGTCGTGATCTTCGATGGGGATGGAGTCCGCCTCCTGCACGGCGTAGGCGACGCCGATCGCCGTGACCGGATGTTTCGCGCGCAATGCGTTTAGCGTCGCGTCGTAAAGGCCGCCGCCATAACCCAGGCGATACCCCTTTCGGTCAAAGGCGGCCAAGGGCGCGAAGACAATGTCCGGCTCCAACGCCGCCTTGTCGGACGAGGGTTCGCTCAGTCCGAACGGCCCCTTGGCCAGTTCGTCGCCGGGCTTGAAGGCGCGAAACAGGAGCGGGCGCTTGACGGCCACCAGGATTGGAAGCGCCACCTTGAGGCCCCGTTCGCTCAGGGTCTCGATCAGCAGGCGGGTGTTGAGCTCGCTGCGGATTGGCCAATAGACCGAGATGACGGGAGCGGAGCCGGCGGTCGAGAGTTTCTCCACCAACGCCAACGCCGAGGCGCACATCGCGGCGGCGGCGTCATGCGCTTCCTGTTGCGTCACGAGGTCGCGGCGGGCGAGAGCGTGCCGGCGCATCGTCGTCTTCAAGTCGTTCATCTCGTGTCAGCGGAACGGAGGAATTGGGCCGGAAAGGCGGGTGCGGGCCACGTGAGCCGTGGGACGTCGATCCCGGGAACCTACAGAGTAGGTGGGCGCCATGTGGCCAAGCCCACGGGCGAGACCAGGGACAGCTCCCATTGAGATCGATAAGGCCCCGGGGAATTAAAGTCCAACACGCGCCCCGCAGCGCCGCGCAAACAATGTAGCGCCGCCCGGGGATAAGCGCCAGAGCGCGCGCTGATAATTCCCTTGGCGTTGGTCGGGCGCTTGCGCGAAACGCCGCGGACTCGCTATCCTCTCGCCGGCGCGAAGCCCAATCCCCACGCGGACGCGAAATGGCCAAATTCGTCGGCGCGATCGATCAAGGCACGACCAGCACGCGCTTCATCCTTTTTGACGAAGCCGGCGAGGTCGTGACGCTCGCCCGGCGCGAGCATGCGCAGATCTGCCCTCAGCCCGGATGGGTGGAGCATGACGCGACGGAGATCTGGCGAAACACGCTCGCGGTGATCGACGACGCCTTGGCGAAAGCTTCCGCCGCAAGGTCCGATCTCGCGGCGATCGGCGTCGCCAATCAGCGCGAGACCACCGTGCTTTGGGACAAGGCGACCGGCGCGCCGCTGTGCAATGCGATCGTCTGGATGGACACGCGCACGGAAGCGCTTGTCGCGCGGTTTGCAAGCGACGGCGGGACGGATCGCCTGCGCGCGCGAACGGGCCTGCCGCTGGCGAGCTATTTCTCCGGACTCAAATTGGTCTGGCTGTTCGAGAACCTCCCCGGCGCCCGAGCGCGCGCGCGAAATGGCAAGGTTCTGTTCGGAACGATCGACTCCTGGCTGATCTGGAATCTGACGGGTGGTCCGCGCGGCGGACGGCATGTCACCGACGCGACCAACGCCTCTCGCACGCAACTGATGAATCTCGCGACGCTCGATTGGGACGAGGACATTCTACGATTGTTCGACATCCCCCGAGCCTGCTTGCCGGCGATTCGCTCGTCGAGCGAATTTTATGGCGCGGTGGGAGGCGTTCCGCTCGCCGGCGCGATCGGCGACCAGCAGGGCGCGCTGCTGGGGCAAGCCTGCCTGAAGCCGGGCGAGGCCAAGAACACTTACGGCACCGGCTGCTTCNNGCTTCCTGCTGATGAACACCGGCCAGACGCCGAAAATCTCCACCAAGGGGCTGGTGACGACGCTCGCCTATAAGCTCGGCGAGTCGAAACCCGTTTACGCGCTGGAGGGATCCGTCGCCATCGCCGGGGCGCTGGTGCAATGGCTGCGCGACAANNATTTCGTGCCCGCCTTTTCGGGCCTCTACGCGCCACGCTGGCGCTCCGACGCGCGCGGCGTTATCGCCGGCCTCACGCGTTTTTCCAATAAAGGACACATCGCCAGAGCCGCGCTGGAGGCGGCGGCCTACCAAACCCGCGAGGTCCTCGCCGCGATGGTCGCGGACTCGGGCGCCGCGCTGGAGGAGTTGCGCGTCGACGGCGGCATGGC
>PLAI01000387.1:0-1136 GCA_003134075.1 Methylocystaceae bacterium
TTCATCTTGTCGAAGGAATCGTCGAGATAGGCCTCGGCGTCGTTCGAGCAGATGCAGGCGAAGCCGACGCCCTCGAGCTTGAGCGCGCGCGCATCGGCGACGAGGCGGTCGATCACCGCGAGGACATAGGGGCAGTGGTTGCAGATGAAGGCGATCACCGTTCCGTTTTCGCCCGCGACGTCGTCCAGCGTATAGAGCCGGCCATCGGTCCCCGGAAGCCGGAATTCCGGCGCCGGCGTGTCCAGAATGATTTGCGTCGAAGTCGCGGCCATCGGGCGCCTCCATGAAGTTCTGCGTTCGCCAGCAATCATATATACCGCGTAGGGCTATTCGTCGAAGAGATGCGGATATCGCCGCGGCTGCGATCGCAAATATTGTTTCGGCGCCTTGACGCGGGCGCCAAAATGGGCGGCCGCGTGCCATGGCCAGCGCGGATTGAAAAGCATCGCCCTCGCGAGCGCGATCAAATCGGCGTCGCCGGTCGCGACGATGGCCTCGGCTTGCTCGAAATCGACGATCAAGCCGACGGCGACGACCGGCATTTTGGTCGCCGCCTTGACCGCCCGGGCCAGCGGAACCTGATAGCTCGGCCCGACCGGAATCTTTTGATCGGCCGTCAGCCCTCCGCTCGAGACGTGAACGACCGAGCATCCCCGCGCTTCGAGCGCTTTGGCGAATTCAATCGTCTGGTCGATGTCCCAGCCGCCTTCGGCCCAGTCCGTTCCCGAAACGCGCACGCCGACCGGGCGATCGGCCGGAAAGCTGGCGCGAACCGCATCAAACACCTCCAGCGGAAAACGCATCCGGTTCTCTAAACCGCCGCCATATTCGTCGTCGCGGACATTCGACAGCGGCGACAAAAACTGATGCAGCAGATAGCCGTGCGCGGCGTGAATTTGCACCGCCGCTATGTCCAGCCGCGCCGCCCGCCGCGCCGCTTGCGCGAAGGCGTCGCGGATTTGCGCCATCCCGTCGCGGTCCAGCGCGACCGGAGGCGTCTCGTTCGGCAGGAACGCAAGCGCCGAAGGCGCGACGGTGCGCCATCCCGTCGCACCGTTGGCGGCGACCGTCCCGCCATTATCGGCGATCTGTCCGCCGCCCTTCCAGGGAACCTCGGTGGAGGCCTTGCGTCCGGC
>PLAI01000387.1:1155-5305 GCA_003134075.1 Methylocystaceae bacterium
CAGTCGGTCATGCGGCCGTCCTCGGCGGAATATTGACACATGGGCGCTATGACGATGCGATTGGCGAGTTCGAATCCGGCGACGCGAAGCGGCGTGAAGAGTTTGGCCGAGCTCATGGTCTGTCTTGCTCCCGACGTCACGGCGCCTTACGCGCGGATGGTTGAACGGACGCGCCTCACCTGCTCGTGAAAGCGAAGCTGATCGAATAGGTCAGACCTCTNNTAAATGGCGCCGCGCGGCGCACCGCCGCGAGCGCCTCCGCGTCGAGATCCGCGAGGCCGCTCGACTGCTGAATTCCCATACGTGTGAGATTGCCCTTTATGTCGACGTTGAAGACGAGAACGCCGTCGCCCCGGAGGTGATTCTCCTTGATGCGCTCCGGGATGCGCATGCTGGGCACGATCAGGCCCCACAAAGTCGAGAGATAGGTCGTGTTGGCCGTGCCGCCAGTGACCGGCGCCGCCTTGGCCGCGCCGCTGAACTGGTAATAGGGAACGGGCTCGGGATTGGTGAGTTGGTCGGCGAGGGATTTGGCGCCCTTTTTCGTCTCGCCTAGCGACTCGGCCCGCGGCTCGTTCTGGTCGGGCTTATCGTGATCGATTTCCGCGCTCTCCGTCACCTCGGCGTCGGGCTTGTCCTCGGCCTGTTTGAGCGCCGGAGGCTCCGGCGAGACCTTGGGCGCGGCACCCTCGACGGGACTCGGCCGCTTCTCGGGCGAGGGCTTTTGCGCGGTCTGATCGGACGGCGGCGCCTTTCGAAGCGCCTTGGTCTCCTTGTCCTGCGCCGGCCGGTTGATCTTCTCCGGGCTTTCCGCGCGCGGCGCGTCGGTCGCCGGCTCTTCGTAAGGCTGCTGTTGCTGTTGCTGGGCCTTGGGCTTTTCCCGCGGCTTTTCCGCGGGCTTCTCTTCCTTGGCTTGCGGCTCTGGCTTGGGCTGTGGCGGCGGGGGCGCCGGCGGCGGTTCGACGATGACCTCGACCGGCGTTTCCTGGGTGCGCGTCTCGCGCGGGAGCAAAATGGCGTCTAGGATCACCAGCAGAAAGAAAATCGCCGCGTGGATCGCCAGACAGAGCCCCAAAACGAACACGAATTGCCCCCGCCGCGGCCCGGCGAGCTGTGGCGGATCGATCATCCGCTCTATGGCTTTGGCTTCAAGACTCACGTCGACATACGATGGGTTGGGCGCCGGGACGCCTTGCAACGGTGATGCGCGCGCGTTTTTCGTCCCCCGGCGGACGGCGGCCTCGCGTGAATTGCGCCGGAGATTGCCACAGCCGCGTCGTCGCCGCTAGTCGCGTCCGCGCGCGGTCGGCGAGAAGTAGCTCACCCAATAGCCGTTCCCGGCATGGCGCGGTGGTCCGCGAATGTCTCAGATATGTTCGCGGATAAAGGCTCCCGCTCGGGCAAGCGCCGCGCGACCGTCGGCAAGACGCGCGTTCCACAGCGGCCACGCATGAATCATACGCGGCCAGATCTCCAACATCACGGAGACATCGTCGGCGCCGGCGGCGGCGGCGAGTCTAGTGGCGTCCGACAGAAGCGTCTCGTTCGACCCAACCTGGATCAAGGTCGGGGGGAAGCCCTTAATTTCAGCGTAAAGCGGGGAGACCCGCGGGTCTCTTGGGTCCATGCCGCTTGGAAGGTAGGCGTTCGCCAGTTCCTCAAGGTAGCCCTTATGTATCAGCGGGTCCACGGCGTCCTTCGTGGCGAGCGTTTCGCCCGTCATGGTTAGATCCGTCCAAGGCGAAGCTAGCCATGCGCAAGCAGGACCAATCTCGCCGGCCTCGCGCAGGCAATTGATGAGCGCGACCGTCAGTCCGCCCCCCGCGCTGTCCCCGCCGACGGCGATGCGGTTCGCCGCGACACCCTGCTCTCTCAAGAAGCGCCAAGCCGCCAGCGCGTCATCATAGGCCGCCGGAAATGGATGTTCAGGCGCCAGACGATAGGCGACGGCCAGCGTTCGAGCGCCCGCCGCCCTGCCCGCCTCCGTAACCATGCGGCGATGGCTAACGATGGACCCCGAGCAATAGCCGCCGCCGTGAAAAAACAACAGAACGCGCGATGGGTCGCTTCCCGGCGCGATGGACCATTCGCCGGGAAGCCCGCCGAGATGAACCGATTCCAGCGTCACATCGCCGGCCGCGGGCCAAACCGAACCGACCTCATCGATCCGTTCACGCCGCTCCGCCCACCCCACCGGTCGAGGCTTGGCGCTCAACAGCGCGCGGACCGCATCAATCCCAACGTCAGCCATCGATGTCTCCTACGAATAGATGGTAGGTAGCTCTTGTTTCGCGGCAGGGAAGGAGAATGGCGGGGTCATGTACGGCTCGCCAGTCTCGCGGAGCGCCGTCGTCACCCGTCCGACGCCCGTCGACTCTCGAGGGCTGTCAACGTGTTTAGGAGTTTAACATGAGCCACGAACATTCAGATTCTTCCCGCCTCGACACTTTGGAAACGCTGGTCGCGCATCAGGACAGAATAGTTACCGAACTAAACGACACAATCACCGCGCAGTGGCGCAAGATCGACGCTCTGGAGCGGCAAGTCGCCAAATTGCTTGAGGAAATTCAGAGTGCTGGAGCCCCGCGCGACGCCTCGGAGCCGCCACCCCCGCATTACTAGGAAATAGATTCCTCGAGATTTCCATTAATATTGAGGAAATGGCGACTTGCGCCGCCAGGAGGGAAGAGACCATGCTGACGCTTTTCTCCTACCCCGATTTGTTCGGCGTCGCCGACAACAACCCCTACGGCCTCAAAGTCTTCGCCTTCTTGAAGCTCTGCGGGCTCGATTTCCGCCATGTCCACATCATCGGCACGAAAGCCGCGCCGCGAGGGCAACTGCCCTATATCGACGACGATGGCGAAATCCTCGGCGACAGCGATCGCATCATCGCTCACCTCAAGCAGCGAAACCGCCTGACGATCGACGGCGACCTCTCGCGCGAGCAACTTCGCACGGACCTGCTGCTGCGACGCCTGCTCGACGATCTTTATTGGGTGATGTCCTATTCGCGCTGGAGCGACGACGCGTTCTGGCCGCTGTTTCGCAACGAGATGCTGAAGACGCATGCCGCGCTGACCCCCGACATGCTCGAAAAGGCGCGGGAATATAATTTTCAGCGTTACTACTATCAGGGTGTCGGCCGCTATGCGCNNCAAGAACCTCGTCCGCCATTGCGAGGAGAGCCACTCGAAGATGATTGCGCGCTGATTGATCCGATTCAGTTCGGGCTCTTCGCTGAACGCGGCAGCCGGATAAGCCTGTGGAAAATAATGATTTGAGCGAGAACCGCGGCGAAACGCGTCCACCATTCGATGAAGGTCGCGCATGGTTCGTCCGAGGCCGCGCAACCAAAGCTCCGTTCAAGGAAAGGGTCCGCCGCGGCGCCGAGCGGAAATCCAAGCGGGAAAGAGAGAACCTGCATCGCCGTTCGCGTGAAAGCGCCCGTTGCTCGCAGTCGCTCCGTCACCCCGGTATTGTCGTATGCGCTGACATATATCGCTAGAACCAAAAGCGAACCAAGTATGGCCGCGGTGGTGTAGATAAGCCATAGCCTGGATGCGAGACGCGCCTTTGAGGGCTCCAAGTTTTCCATCGGTCCCGAACTCCAATCAAGCGATCCAGACTGAATGGTAGCGCGGGACGGCCGCGGCGCCAGCTTCAGCGGAGGAGTTGGATGCGCCTCGACTAAACCGTTTTTAACGATGGGCGATCCAGCGAGCTGGCGCCGAGGCGCCCCTGATCCAAGAGACCTCGCTCGTCGCGCGTCGCGAAAAATTCAACAAATCCGCGGCCCCGGGCGCATGGTTAAATTAACCCCAACCCTAACCGCCGACAATTTATCCGCGAATCGCCAGCAATTTCGAATATTCCGGGAAGGATTCGTTAAGGAAGCATGAACATCCTCACGCCCTATGAAGTGTCAATTCGACACAGCCTAGCGCGTCTTCGAGGTTGATCATGCAGCCACAATCCTCAAACCACCCCCGACGCCATCATGCGTCCCGCGGCGCTCCGCGCGCGTTCGGCCGTTTCGCATCCGACAGGCGCGGTGGGGCGGCGGTCGAATTCGCCATCGTTTCGCTGCCGCTGTTTTTCACGCTCCTCGGCATTGTCGAGATCGGCTGGGGCAATTTCACGCAATCGC
>PLAI01000077.1 GCA_003134075.1 Methylocystaceae bacterium
CCCCCCCCCCCCCCCCCATCTTCAAAAGGTTGCGCGCTCTTCGCGCGCTCCGATCGCATCAACTCCTTCAAGGAAGCCAATCCCGCCTTTGGCAACCCAGGCCGTCCGACCCCATTAGAGCCGCGCCGTTTACTCCGTGTCAGCCGGCAAGACCAAGCAGGGCAGGGGGCGTGGCCGCATTCAAGATCAACCCTCCATTTGTGAGAATTCCAAGGACAAGCGGCATTCGAGTCAGGGCGCTTATGCCCGCGCGCGCATCTCATTCAAGGCCGCTCGCTTCCGCGCCCCGAAACCGGGGCTTGTGCAGCTCCGCGCCGCTTCGCGATGCCCCAAAGGGGAAAAAGGGGCAGCCTTTGAACGCGACGCTCTCTCGCGCGGGCTTTTGGCCCCTACGAAGCCGCAATGTGCATGGCTTCAATCACAAAAACGAGAGGATAAGATCATGACCACGACAACCAAACGCCCCAGCCACAAGGTCTATGCAGTGACCAAGGGAAGCAAGCGCAGCTTCTGGCAGGAAATCGAAGCCGCTTGGGCACATGCGGACGGGGAGGGATTCAATATCAAACTTGATATGCTGCCACTCAACGACGCGGAAATCGTCATCCGCAAGCCGAAAGCGACGGGCGGCGAAGAAACTACCGCCTAACCCAAGGGGGGCCGCCGCAAGGCGGCCCTTCATCTTGCCTTCGGAATATTGAGCGTCTGTCGCTCCGGTGCCGGCCTTATTGCGTGTCAGGGATGAAGACAAGTCCGTCGGACGGTTCCATTGTTCGTGTGTTTTCGCCCCACGAAGGCGCTTCGCCGCTCTGACCTTTATCAAAGACAGCGGGACGAGCCGGCTCGGCGACTGGCGAGGAAAGGGCATCGCCAAAGAGAGCGCGATCGGCCGGCCGCTTTAGCCCCTTGGCGAGCAGATCGCGCAATGGGGCGGCGATGGGACTCTTCGGATCGCGCGCCAGGTGATCGNNTAGGGCTTCAACGTGATCGGCGGATTTCTGGCGGGCCATTTTTGGTATTCCTCCGTTCTGATTCTGCCTTATGGTTAACCTTATGTCCGCCCTTTGTCGCCGTCCGGTTGGGTGGATTGGGATGTTCTGGGTTATTTTATCTTGTGTTTTCCTTGGTCTTGCCAGGGCAGCAGCATTCCTGTAGCTTAAGATTTATAGGGACCTGTGGAATTGTCCTACAATTCAGGTTCTCAGAGTAGCCCGCCCGAGGGGCCGCAAGCGGCCTTTATCGCCAGCGGGCAGGAGCCCAGGAGGGAACGAATGGCGCGCCACAGAGCCGGATATTCAGGGGAGCTCCTGTCCGAAAAGCTGACCGTGAAATTGACGGAAAGCGAAAGGGACGAAGCGGCAAAAAAGGCGGCGGGAGCCGGGATTCCGCTCTCGACATACGCGCGTATGCGACTGACCGGCGGACAGGTTCCGAAGGCGGTCATAGGACGTGACCCGCGCGCGCTGAGGGAGCTCGCGAACGAAATCGCGCGGGTTGGAAATAACCTCAATCAGTTAGCCAAGATCGCGAACCAGACCGGGCGGATAGAGCAGGGAAAATCGCTTGAGGCGGTGCGCGACAAGGTTGCGGATGCTCTTTCTCGGGTGATCGAATTATGATTCCGAACCTTGTGAAAGGGAGCGGGATTTCGGGTGCGATGCGTTACGTCATGGGGGAGGGAAATGACCCTGAGACGGGCAAGCATATTGAACTCGTTCCAGGCGAAATGAGCCGTGCCGAGCTTCTTGGTGGACAGGGCTTCGGATTTGATATCGACAGTTCGGAGCGGCTTGAACTGGCGCGACGGATCATGGAATGGGGCGGAAAGCCCGAGAACCAGGCGAGCCGGACGAAGCCTTGCGTGAAGGATTGCCTTCACATGTCGCTGTCATGGGAAGGCGGGCAAGCCCCTTCAAAAGAGGAAATGATCGAGGCTAGCCAAAGCGCTCTTAAAGCGCTCGGGATGGAAAATGCGCGGGCGGTGTTTGTTGCGCATCACGACACCGATCATCGTCATGTGCATATCGTGGCGAGCCGGATTAATCCGGAGACTGGGAAGACCTACTCAGACACCCGCGACAAAACAATATCCCAGGCATGGGCGCTTCAATGGGAGCGGGAGCACGATCAGGTTTCGGAGGCGCGTCGGGCGCTGCACAGCGTGGCGGAACGGGTTCAGGCGCGCGATGCGGATGGGCTACTTGAGCATCTGACGGCGCGGCAATCGACCTTTACGCCGAGAGAGTTGGACAAGGCCCTGTCTTACGGCGGGCTCGACGAAGAGGCGCGCAAGAGTTTCCGGAAAGAGCTTTTAGACCGCCATGACGTGATCGGGCTGAGGGAGACTACCGAGGCCCCAGTGAGCCGATACACGACGCGGGGCATTNNGCATGCTCTAAACAGGGCAACCCATCACGGATTAAGCGCCGAGCGGACCAGAAACGCCGCGCTCGCGCACCAGCTCAATGACGAGCAGGCAAAGGCTGTCGACCACGCGTCGAGAGATGGCGGTTTCGCCATGATCGCCGGCGAGGCGGGGACGGGCAAGAGCCGGACGCTTGCGGCCATCCGCGACGGTTACGAGCAGGCCGGGCGCAAAGTTATCGGGCTTGCCTGGACGAACGCCGTCGTGGAGGACATGCGTCAGGACGGGTTCAAACAGGCGAGCACGATCGCCGCCGAGCTGAAGCGCTTAGACGGCACGCAGCACGCATGGGACGCCAAGACCGTCTTGATGGTCGACGAAGCGGCGATGCTATCGACGAAAACGCTCGCCGAAATTACGGGCAGGGCGCGAGAGGCGGGAGCGAAACTTATCCTGTCCGGGGACGACCGGCAGCTGGCGAGCATCGAGCGCGGCGGGATGTTCGGGCCGCTCAAAAACGAATTCGGGGCGGCGGAGCTGCGGCAGGTGCAGCGGGTGCGTGACGTGGACCAGCGGGTCGCGTTCAACGCGATGCATGAGGGGCAATTCCGGCCAGCGCTCGACACGTTCGAGAAGCAAGGCGCTATCAACTGGACGCAGACCCAGGCCCAGGCGGTGCGGGCGCTTGGCGACCGCTATATGCAGGATTGCGCGCAAGCGCCGGACAAGAGCCGGTTTATCTTCGCTTACACCAACGACCAGGTGAGCACGCTTAACAGCTTCGCCCGGAAATTGGTGAAGGAGCAGGGGAAGCTTGGAGCCGAGACGGTGTTGCAGACGGCGGACGGCCCGACCGCTTTCGCCGAGGGCGACCGCATCCAGTTCACCGGCAATGGCCGCACCCGCAAAGGCCGAGAGGCGGGGTTCGTCAATGGCGCGGCAGGAACCGTCCTGGAGATCGACACGAAAGGCGCGAAGCCGCGTGTGACCGTGGCGCTCGATGGCAAGACGGCGCGCAAGGTGCAGTTTGTCGTCGGCGACGGGCGCGAGAAGGGTGAGTTCGAGGCCTTTCGCCATGGTTATGCGGGAACGATCTACAAAGGCCAGGGGCGGACGCTCGACCAGACTTATGTATTTCATTCGCAGCATTGGCGGGGGGCGTCATCCTATGTGGCGCTGACACGGCATCGTGAGTCCGTGGCGGTCTTCGCGGCCCGGGAGACGGCACCCGACATCGAGGCGCTGGCAAAGCAAATGGGCCGCGACGAGAGCAAGCTGGCGGCTTCGGGCTATGTGATCGACCCGGCGAGTTATGAGCGTTCGGGCCTCGGGCGCGATGAGCAATCGCCGACGACACGGACCGGACCGGACAAGGGCTTGCCCAAAAAGCCGGCTGCGCCGCCAGAGACCGACAAGCGGACGACAGTCATGGACGCGAAGGAGGAGCGGCTTGAGCGACTGCGCAACTTGCTGACCAACAAAATTGATACGGGCGGCAAGGACGGCTCCGATCACGATAAGGATCGCGACCCCGGCGGCGGAAAAGGCGGACGAACGCGATAGGCCAACCGGC
>PLAI01000094.1 GCA_003134075.1 Methylocystaceae bacterium
CATCCCCACCTGCACTGCGTGGTCCCCGGCGGCGGACTCTCGCCCGACGGTGAGTGGAAGGCTTGCCTGCCGGGATTCTTTCTCCCCGTACGTGTGCTCAGCCGCTTGTTCCGCCGCCTCTTCCTGGAGGCTCTCGAAAAAGCCTACGCCGCCGGCGAGATCCAGTTCTTCTCCGATCTGGAACCGTTGCGCGAACCCTCCGCCTTCGCGCAATACCTGGCTCCTGTCCGCGAAACGGAATGGGTGGTCTACGCCAAGCCGCCCTTCGCCGGCCCCGAGGCCGTGCTCGCCTATCTGTCGCGCTACACCCACCGCGTCGCCATCTCCAACAGCCGCCTGCTTGCCAGCGACGGCGACGGCGTCGCTTTCAAATACAAGGATTACCGCGTCGAAGGTCGCGCGCGGCAAAAGGTCATGCTGCTCGCCACCGACGAGTTCATCCGCCGCTTCCTTATCCATGTCCTGCCAACCGGAACGGCGTCGATCTCACCGGGCTTCTCGACCTCATGTGCGGGTGAGGGAGCAAGGACGGGCGCCATAAGCTCACCCCGTTCCAATTTACGAAGATGGTGACGCTCCGCGACTACTGCCCCCTCCCGCGCACGATGCGGCGTCGAACCTTGAATTCCAGATAACTTAGGTATGCCCCTTTAGGCGGCCCTTATTCGCAGCCGCGTATATTCGAATGGAATCCTTATGCGGCACGCATACATTCTCCGTCAGCCTCATGTTCCGGGCAACGGAAAACCCATGAACAATCAATCGACGCTTCAAACCATTCGGCGGCTGATCGACGAGAACGGAAATCTGACGACTCCCGCTCGAGATCTCGCTCCAAACGCTGATCTCTACCGTACAGGTCTTACGCCGTTCATGGCCATCCGGCTCATGTTGGCGCTGGAGAGAGAATTCGACGTCGAATTCCCCCCGCGGATGCTCAATCGCCAAAGCATGTCGTCGATCGACGCGATCGGCGCCTGCATTGCCGAGCTGGAGCAGCGGCAAGCCCTGCCCAAGGCCGCTTGAGTCAAGCGGCGCGCTTGGAGTTTACGAGCGATGGAACGGACTGCCGCAAGAAAAGAGTCTGCCGCAACGAGACTGATTTTTACGGCGATCCTGGTGTTTTGGGGCTTGGTGCTCGTTGGCGTTGCCCTGTGGCTTTCCGGTCACGAATCGCCCGGCGGAACGGCAGCGTGTTTGATCTTCAGTGCCGGATATTTCTGGTTTGCATGGTCGCTTTATCATAGTCCGAACGTTTCATATGAGAGAGGGGCCAACGGCGGCTATGCTTCTCCGCCGTCAAATCCACGTTCGCGCCCATCGATCCACGGACCTAATCAAAGATCGAATGCTCTCGAAACGGCCCCAAGGCCTCGCAAATGGCCGCCCCAGTCGCGCGACTTACAGGCGTAAGCGGAAGCCTCATCTGCGAACTGAACCACGGATGCAGGAGGGACAGCGCATGTTTGATAGGGCCCGGGTTCGGCTCTAGCGCAAGAGCGCCGAGGAGCGGACGTAGCTTCGCTTGCGCCGACGCCGCGCGCTCCCAGTCTCTTGCGTTGATGGCCCGCTGAATGGCCGCCCAGAGCTTGGGAACGACATTGGCCACGATCGAGATCGAGGCCGCCCCGCCCGCCAAGCGGAACTGCACGCAGTCTTCATCATCTCCGGAAAGATGAGCGAAATTCCCTCTTGATGAGAAGGCGCCGTCACGCCATCGGGAACCGCCAGCCGCGACATCTTCTATCCCCACGATTTTGGGAATACCCGCCAGTTGCGCAAGCGTTTCGGAGGACATGTCGATTGCAGCCCTCGAAGGATCGGCCTCGAGGATCAACGGCAGGTCAACCGCGCGCGCAATCTCGCTGTAGTGGCGGCATCGTCCGGCTTGGTTTGGCTTGTTGTAATAGGGCGTCGCGACGAGGATGGCCGACGCCCCGGCCTTCTGCGCGGCTTCACTCAGCGAGATGCTCTCGCGCGTGCAATTCGTGCCGGTGGCGGCGACGATCGGCGCGCGTCCGTCCGCCGTGTGGACGGCGATCTCGATCAAGCGAAATCGCTCGTCGCGAGAGAGCGTCGGACCCTCCCCCGTAACTCCACAGACGACGAGACCTTGGCAGCCCTAATCAATCTGCCAGGCCACCAGTTTTGCAAAGGCCTCCTCCGCGATTCCGTCGCCTGCGAAGGCGCCCTTTGGCGAGGGAACGCGCGTGAGGCCTCGCGGAATCCGAGAGGACGAACCGAACCGCAGGCTTGTCGACGCGCGAAGGTTGACGTAGCCCGTGACTTTGAACGGGCCAAAGCCGGCACCGTAAGTAAAAGCTGTGTAGTGTATTACATCGCCCTTGACACCGGCGACGCGACGAAATTCCGAAATGATTATTGTAGCCGATGTGGCCGCCGGCGAAGACGCAAACCGAGCTATCGACATAATTCTATTGTCTCGGTTGCACACATGCTCCGAGGCTTGGTCGGCTCATAAACATATTCTAAACACGTATCGCCGAAATCCGTGGCCATTTCAAAACTTTTGCGAAACGCCCAAATAGAGCTGCAGCCTTGGCGTCGCCGCGGTCAAGCCGATATTCGCTCCAAGATCGAATTGCAGACTGGGCGATTTTTTCCAGGCGAGCCACGCGAGCGAGAGGTCGAGCGACGCCTGTTTGTTTGGTTTGATCGGATCGCTGTTCTCCTGGCCCCAGAGTTCGACATATCCCGTCACGTTCTCCATCACCGCATGGCTGAGATTGCCGAGGAACTGGATATTGGCGTGATGTCCGAAATCATTGGCGTTGCGCAGCATGTCGAACTCGGGATCGAACAACAGCGTGAAACCTTCCGGCAGCGCGAAGGAAACCGGCGCGATGAGTCCGCCTTCCGCCGCCCTGTTGCTGACGCCCGGCGAACCCGTCGGCGCCTTGACGTAGGGGATCAGCGCCAACTGGAAATCGCCGCCGTCCGGCCCCGCCAGATTGAACTTGCCGCGAACATAAAGATCGCCAACGCCCTCAAAACCTTGTTGGCCCGAAGCGCTCCTGGTCACGACGCGCTCGAACGGCGCCATATTCGCTTCGAGATCGATCGTGTTCGTCAGGCCGACCTTAAGCGTCGGATTGGTGTAGAGAAAGGTGTCGGTCGTCGTGCCGCCGGAGACCGAGCGGGTCCAGTTGAAGACGTCGGACTCATATTGGAAATGCCCGGGGTCGACGGTGCAGGGCAGGTTGGCTTTGGGAGGCCGGTCGGTGCACAGGTCGCGCAACTGGTCTTCAGGGGTCGGATTGAAAAAGCTGTAGCTCGATTTGTCCGGCGCGCCGGCGCCGTCGCCTGGCGCGGTCTGCGCGAATCCGGCGGCGCACCCGCTGAAAGCGACCACAAAAACAACGCCAACATTGAAGGCCGCCTTGAGCATCATAGCCAGACCTTTCGGTTTTCGCCTGCTGGGCGCCGCGGATTTTAAAACGTTTTGCCCGCCGCCAACATGAAGTGCTCGGCCAGCGGTCCAAGCGCGAGTATCGGAAAGAATTGCAGCAACGCGACGATCAGCACAACCCCAATCAGCACGACGACGAAGAGTGGTCCGTGCGTCGGAAACGCGCCCAGCGACGGCGGCGCTTTTCTCTTTTGCGCGAGTGAGCCGGCGAGGGCCATGATTGGCACGACGCCGCCAAGGCGCCCCAAAAGCATGACCACGCCGGTCGTTGTATTGAACCAAGGCGTGTTGATGGAAAGGCCGCCGAAGGCCGAGCCGTTGTTGGCCGC
>PLAI01000292.1 GCA_003134075.1 Methylocystaceae bacterium
GCTGTCGTTCATCGTTGGACCTGCCATCCCGCCATTTTTCAGAAAGCAGACCTTCCTTTTGGCTCATAAAGGTTCAGTCGACGTCGAACACCGAACCTCGGACGTCAGCCGTTCCTGCCGACGAAGGCGACCGGCAGCACACCGTTGAGCACGGATTCGATCATGGCTCGGCGCCGCCAGCGGGCTGGTCATGCGCTACGAAACCGAAAGCGGCGTCGACGGTCTGCCGCCGGGAGAGGGCGCGTTTCTCGCCTGCAGCTTCTGGCTCGCCGATAATTACATACAGCAAGGGCGCTTGGGAGACGCGCGCGCGCTTTTCGAGAATCTGCTGTCGATGCGTAATGATCTCGGCCTGCTCGCCGAGGAGTACGATCCGCGCGCGCGAAGACAGCTCGGCAATTTTCCGCAGGCGTTCAGCGATATCGGTCTCATCAACACCGCGGTCAACTTCGCGTACGCGAAGCACGGACAGCAGCTACCCTAGCTGGTTGATCTCATGGTTTGATGGTGCAATTTTGTCCAGTGAACGGAAGTGAGTTCGTCTGGCGTTACCGAAAACGAGTCGCGCATTGACGCGCGATAACCATCCGCTAACTCACCGCAACATGGAAACAAACTTCAACCAAATCGCGGCGCGCGACGTCAGTCGCATCTCCAATCTCAGTGACAGCATATTCGGGGTGGCGATGACGATTCTCGTGCTGGGCGTGCATTTCCCGCGGACGGAGGAAATTCACAGCGAGCGGGAGTTGATCGCCGCGCTCGGTCAGCTCGTCCCGCGCATCGTCGCCTGGCTGATAAGCGTCATGACGCTCGGAATGTTCTGGGTCGGCCAGCATACCCAGCTCGACCAGCTCGAGCGCTCTGATCGCGATTTGAGCTGGTTGCACTTTCTGTTCCTCGCCATCGTGACCGTGATGCCGTTCACGACGCAACTCCTCGCCGAGTTCATCACTTTCCGCCTCGCGCTCTTCCTTTACTGGATGAATTTGGTGGCGGCCGGCCTCAGCATCTATGCCTGCTGGGCCTATTCCGAGCGCGCCGGCCTGACCCGACGTGACCTCGAGCCCGCGGTCTCGAAAGCGATCCGCCGCCGCATCGTCACCGCGCAGGCGCTTTACGCCCTAGGCGCCGTCATCGGGTATTTCGACACGCCCGTCGGCGTCGGCGCCATCTTCCTCACGCAGCTCAACTACGCCATCGCTCCGCGCCTGCCGTTTCTGTCGCGGCTTTGACGCACGAACCTTTGCGAAGGCTTTGTCGCTGGATGGGATGCGGATTAATACAGTAGCGCCCCAGTTGTTTTAAAGGTCACATTATACGGAACCTTGGTGCATCCACCGGGATTGTATCTGACGCCGGAGGATCAGGAACGCAAACGAACACGCCTGCCGCCGGGCTCTTAACGTCAAAGGCTGAATCCGCCGCCAGCCAATTCGCTAACGGGTTGACCATGTCAGCACCAACTCAATCGATCATCAATACGCGACGCCAACAGATGTTCCCCGACCTGGCGCGCGCGGAGATCGAACGGCTGCGACGGTTTGGCGAGTTCCGCTCTTATGGTGAGGGTGAAGCGCTAGCCAAGGTTGGCGAAGGGGGCCTCGGCCTGACCATCATCCTGAGCGGCAGGGTCGACATCACTCGGCGCGACCAATCGGGTCGCCGGGAGCTAATCGTCACTCATGGACCGGGCGCGTTCATAGGCGAATTGGCTCAGTTGGCGGGCCGACCGGCTCTGGTTGACGCTTACGCGAAGGGACCAGTGGAGGCTTTAATCATCGCGCCGGAGCGGCTCCGGGCGTTGATTGTGGCCGAGGCCGAACTCGGGGAGGTCATCATGCGCGCGCTCATCCTGCGCCGCGTAGGTCTGCTCGAGACTGGAGCCGGCGGGCCTGTGATAATCGGCGGCGCGGAGGACGGCGATGTGCTTCGGCTCGACGGCTTTCTCTCACGCAATGGCCATCCGCATCAAAGGCTGAACCCAGCAACCGATCCAGAGGCGAAGGCGTTGATCGAACGCTTCCGCGTCGACGAACACGAGCTGCCGATCGTGCTGTGCCCGGGCGGGCAGATGTTGCGCAATCCCAGTGAGACCGAACTGGCCCGTTGCATCGGGCTGGTGGCGCCGATCGATCCACATCGCGTCTATGATGTGGCCGTCGTCGGGGCGGGACCAGCTGGCTTGGCTACCGCGGTCTACGCAGCTTCTGAAGGGCTTTCCGTCCTGGTGCTGGACGGCCGGGCGTTTGGCGGCCAAGCCGGCGCTTCGGCGCGGATTGAGAACTACCTCGGCTTCCCGACGGGCATTAGCGGCATGGCCTTGATGGCGCGCGCCTACAGCCAGGCTCAGAAGTTCGGGGCTGAAATGGCGATTCCGGATGAGGTGATCGGCCTCCAGACCACCGCCGACGAAGATCGCTTTGTTTTGAAACTGCCCAACGATGAACGCGCCAGCGCGCGCTCCGTGGTGATCGCCAGCGGGGCTCGATATAAGCGTCTGGATGTACCGGATCTCGATAAATTCGAAGGGTCGAGCGTGCATTATTGGGCCTCGCCCCTTGAGGGGAAGCTCTGCGCTGGCCAGGAGGTCGCCCTCGTGGGAGCCGGCAATTCCGCCGGACAGGCTGCGGTCTATCTCTCGGGCCAAGCCGCCAAGGTATGGCTGCTGGCGCGCGGACGAGATCTCGAAGCGAGCATGTCGCGCTATCTTGTCGACCGCATCTCGGGCCTCTCCAATGTGGAAGTGTTGGCGCAGGCGCAGGTGAGTGGACTGGAAGGAGAAGGAGGCGCGCTGGAAGCGGTTCGCTGGCGTCATGGCGCGTCGGAGGAAGTCCGGAGGCCAATTCGTCACCTGTTCCTCTTCATTGGAGCGGACCCCAACACAGCTTGGCTATCCGGATCCGGCGTGGCGTTGGATGCGAAAGGGTTCGTCTTGACAGGCGCCGACGCCGCCGAAAAACGCCGCCCCCTGGAGACTAGCCGCCGAGGCGTCTTCGCGATCGGCGACGTTCGCTCGAGTTCGGTGAAACGGGTCGCCGCGGCGGTCGGCGAAGGGGCTCAGGTCGTGGCGACGCTGCACGCCTTCTTGGCCACGGCCGACCAGGGGCCGGCAAGGCGAACGTTTGTGAGTGACCCGCCCAACAATGAGGCCGCCCATTAGCATCAGGAGGGATATATGACCAAGATTGTTTACGAGATTGTCGAGCATGACGGTGGTTGGGCCTATCGCGTCGACGGGGTGTTTTCCGAAACCTTTCCATCTCATGACTTGGCTCGCCAAGCGGCGGATCGCGCGGCGAACGAGCAAATCGTTCCTGGAGACACAACGGATATTTCGTACGAAGACAAAGGTGGTCGTTGGCACGACGAAGCGTCGCCAGGTAGCGATCGGCCCGAGACCGACGTCGAGGGCTAAAAATCTTTGTTCAAGCGAACCACGCCCGTAATCGCCGAAGGCGACGCGCATCCTATCGGCAAGAGTAAGGCGCCAATTTGTCGTTGTTCCAAGTTGTCGAAGGCTCGCTCTATGCCTTTCCAAAAAAAAGCAAAAATCGTTCCCGCCGAGTTTCCCCAGGCAACTGCTCCGCACCAGACGGCCGCTGGCTCTTGACAGCGGATGCTGTGGCCTACCTACCATTATCTATTAATGCGCTCATAAATATCTCAACATTTTTGTTGCCGAGGCAAATCGGAAATGATTCTCATTGGGCATGAAAAAGAACGACGCTCGCAAGCTTGATCACAAGACCCTCGAAGAGTTGCGCATACGCGTTGTGAAGCGCGTGCAGGAAGGCGAGAGTCCGGAAGTCCTCGCCAAGGTTCTCGGTCTTGATCGCA
>PLAI01000360.1 GCA_003134075.1 Methylocystaceae bacterium
CTAGGGCAAACTTGCGAGACAGCACGTTCCGAAATGACGAAGGCCCTGCAGCGTCTCTACGCTACAGGGCCTCGATAGACTCCGCCTTGCGAAACATATTCTGGGAACACCCAGCTATTGGCAAGTATGCGCCGCACTTGGCCTTCGCGTACCGCGCCTTGCTCGACGATGTGTGATCGACGTAGCGTGTCTTGAATAGTCGGTCTTGAATTTTTTGAGACGCCGGCGACCTTAGGCAGGCCGCGCCATGGTAACTGGCGGCGTCATGCTCCTCTCGCATGGTTCCTTTCGAAAGGGTTGGCTCCGATTTGTCGCGCCGTTATTCGAGGTCCCGCTCGATCAGGGCTGGGGTTTCCCGCCTGCCCTCACGGCCGCGACATAACAAAATCATGAACCTCTAAAGTGCTTTGGTCAATGAAAAATCTGGCACTGCGACAATTTGTAATGTGTGCCGACCCGCGCCCGATTTTTACGGTTCGCGACCGGAGTCCGCGCCGCGCTGGCCCGTTAACGCTTCATTAACGATTCGAGCGTCCAATCTACTTCAAGAGCCGCGTCGCCCCTGATCCGCGGCTCAAGATTCAGCCCGGATCGAACTCCGACGATCCGGGCTTTTTCATTTCATGCGAGCCCGCGGCGACGCAACGAAACGCCAGACTTTCGCGACCAGCTTTCGCACAAAAATTCCCGACGAAATCAAGGCTCCGACATATTCGCGCAAGTCTAGATTCCGCATTGCGGCGGCGAACGCCCGGCGCTCGGCCTCGCCGCCCGTCCTGCTTGCTTTCACGCCCCCAATCATTAGTTTAGGCTGCAACAAAAGCTCCTTGAACCAAGAGACCGGAAAATCATGACCTTCATCGAGTCCCATCTCGCGCCGGCAGGGCGCAAGAACGGCCACATCAAGCTGCACGGACCCGAGGATTTCGAGGCGATGCGCCGGGCCGGGCGGCTCACGGCCGAGGCGCTCGACATGCTGATCGAGCATGTGCGGCCCGGCGTCACGACCAAGGCGCTCGACGATCTCGTGTTCGACTTCGCCATGACGCATGGCGCCTATCCCGCGCCACTCGATTACCGCGGCTATCGCAAGTCCATCTGCACCTCGATCAATCATGTGGTCTGTCACGGCATTCCCGACGACAAGGCGCTGCGCGAGGGCGATATCGTCAACATCGACGTGACCTTTATCCTGGACGGCTGGCACGGCGACGCCTCGCGCATGTTCGGCGTCGGCGAAATCCCGCGCCGCGCCCAGCGTTTGATCGACGTGACCTACGAGTCGCTGCTGCGCGGCATAGCGGCGGCGAAGCCCGGCGCGACCACCGGCGACATCGGCGCGGCGATCCAGACCTACGCCGAAGCCGAGCGCTGTTCGATCGTGCGCGATTTTTGCGGGCACGGGCTCGGCCGGCTGTTCCACGACGAGCCGAACATTCTGCATTACGGCCAGAAAGGCCAAGGCGTTCCGCTGCGTCCCGGCATGTTCTTCACGGTCGAGCCGATGGTCAACCTCGGGCGTCCGCAGGTCAAGATATTGTCGGACGGCTGGACCGCGGTGACGCGCGACCGTTCGCTCTCGGCGCAATTCGAGCATTCGGTCGGGGTGACCGAAACCGGCGTCGAGATATTCACCCTATCGCCGCTCGGACGCGACAATCCCACTCAGGCGACGCCGCCCGCCGCTGCATGAGCGGCGCGCGCGACAGGCAAGGCGACAGGCAACGCGACAAGCCCGCGGCGGTCCAGGGACTGAGCGAGGCGGCGACGCCGCATTTTCACGGCCACCGCCAACGCCTGCGCGACCGCTTCATGGAGGCCGGCGGCGCGGCGCTGGCCGATTACGAACTTCTGGAACTGTTGCTGTTTCGCGCCATAGCGCGCCGCGACGTAAAACCTCTGGCCAAGGCGTTGATCGCCCGCTTCGGCTCATTTAGCGAGGTCATCGCCGCGCGCCCCGAACGGCTGCGCGAGATCGACGGGCTCGGCGAGGCGGCGATCTGCGAAATCAAGCTGGTCGAGGCCGCGGCGCGCAAATTGGCGCGCGGCGCGCTGGAGAAGCGCACGGTGCTCTCGTCTTTCGTCGAGGTGATCGACTATTGCCGCACCGCCATGGCCTATGCCGAGCGCGAGGAGTTTCGCGTGCTGTTTCTCGACAAGCGCAACGGGCTGATCGCCGACGAAGTGCAGGGAGTCGGCACGGTCGACCATACGCCGGTCTATCCGCGCGAGGTGGTGCGGCGCGCTCTGGAGCTCGGCTCCTGCGCCTTGATCCTGGCGCATAACCACCCTTCCGGCGATCCGACGCCCTCCACCGCCGACATTCGCATGACGCATGACATCATAAACATCGCCCAGCCCTTCGGCATTGTCGTGCACGATCATTTGATCGTCGGACGCAATGGCCACTCCAGTTTGAAGGGCCTCAAGATGATCTGAGCCGCCTCGAAACTCCGCATGCGGGCGCGGCGCGAAGCTATTCGCCGGGCCGCGATCGCGATCATGGGGGGTCGTGGGCGCGTCGATCAGGCGCGCGCGGCGTGCAACCGAGACGCCAAGGCCTTAGGCGGAACTGTGCATGCCGAATCCCGTGCTTGGCGTCGCCGCTTCAGAACTGCCAATGGATGCGCGCCGCGAAAAGATTCGCGGGACCGCGCGTTGCATTGTAGCCGGGGTCGACGATGAGCTGATAGTCGACGCCGAACTTGATGTTCGGGGTCAGAGCATAGTTGTAGTAGGTTTCCAGGATCTTCTCCAGCCCATAGGCGGGCAGCGACCCGTCGCCGATGAGGATGCCAAGGCCTCCGGCCGCGAAATAGGCCTCGTGCGAATTGGCAAGACCGTTGACGATGCCGACGATGCCAAGCGTGTCGTCCGGCCGTCCCCAGTCCTTGCCGGAAATCGACAACCCGGCCTGCACGGTGCGGTCGATGTCGGCGAAATCCCAAGGCTCCACGCTGCCGTCGGTATAGCCGGCGCGGGCGAAGAAGCCCACATTGTCCGAAACCTGCTGCTCGAGATTGACGCTGACGCCCGGCCGGTCGCGGAATTTGCGGTCCAAGGCGAGGGCGAGGCTCGGGTCGATCCCCGTCCAGCTCGCGATGTTCACGGCGTCCTGAAAATTGCCCATGCGGCCGCGGCTCAGGAAGCCGGTGACTTTCAGCTTGCCGGGCTGCCCCAGGAATTCGTGGCGCTCCTCGATTTCTCCGACCACTTGAAACTGGCTCAAATTGGGGTCGAGGCCATAGCCGGGCCCATTGAGGGCCCCGCCCGTGGGCGTCGCCGAGAGGTCGAAAATCCCTCCGCGCACGGTCCAGCGATCCTGATACCACTCCGCCGCCGCGCCATAGGTGAACCCCCAGGCGTCGCCGGCGTAGTCGAATGTGCCCGCGTTGATCGCCGACCAGTTCAGGAAGTCGTTCTTGGGACTGTTGGCGTATTTGTTGGTGTCGAAAATATCGACGACACCGAATTTGCCGACGGTGAAGACGAGGCGATTTCTCGTCGGCTCTCCGGCGAATTGATTGATGTCGCCCTCCACCTTTTGCTTCTCGCCGCCAAGGTCGATGAATTGACGCAAGAAGTAGCGCTGCACGCGCGCATAGGGAAAGGCGTCGCCGAGTTTGTAGGCTTCCGCGCTCGGGAAGCCGGCCGCCCCGTGGGTGTTGCCGACGCCGAACCCCTGGTCGATTTCCGGGTTGACCCAAAGCTCCGCGCCCTGCCAAAGGCGCACGCCGGCGTAAAGCGTGACGTCGTTGGTTTCTCGGAAGTCGCCGGCGGAAGGCAGGCTGTTCGGCCCGTTGGAGGGCGCGCGGATTTTGGGATAGCCTTGGCCGACAAATGTGGCCTGGCCGTGCAAACTGACGCGGTCTTCGTCCGCCAGCGTCCATCCGCCCGACCGCGCCTCGGTCGCTTCCGACGGCGCGGCCGCTATTCCGTCGCCAAAATGGTAGTTCAACCCCAGGCGCACCGTTTGCAGGGCGAAATCCGAGCGGAAAACTTCGTTGTTGTTCGGAAAGCCGACGTTCTTCGCGCCGAAGTTGGAGTACAGATATTCGAGCTTGGCCGTCCAGTTCGCGATCAGCGGAACCTCGACGCCGGCGCCAACGACCCACCCGGTCCGCGACACGAAGGGAGCATCCGTCGTTCCACTCGAGGTCTGCGTCAGCGTCTGCTGATTCCGGGTCCAGGCGAAGCCGCCCGTGCCGTATAGCAGCCAGTCGTTGAACACGTAGCCCAAGCGGCCCCGCACGGTCCCCGAGGCCTGCATCGCTTCCATATAGGTCGCGGCCCCAAGCGACGGCGAAATAAAATTGGCTGTCGCGCCCGTGGTTTGACCAGAAAGGTCGGGATAGGCGGGGAAGGTGAAGTCCGCCTCGACGCCCAAGAGCACATGGGACGGCAGCAGAAGATTATAGCCGCCCTGGAATCCGCCAAGGAAGCTGCCCGCCTCGTTGAATGTGTTAATCTGCTTCGCGAGGCTGCTCGAGCCCGCGATATCCGGACCCGACCAGTTCGAGACCCCGCCGGCGTAGCCCATATGGCCGCCGACATAAAATCCGTCCCATGCGAAAGGCGCCGCCGCCGCGGGAGCCGAGTCGGCGGCCTTGTCGGCGGCGCGCGCGCCGGGAGCCGCGAGCGTCGCGTAGGCTATCGCCGACAACAAAATGATGCCGCGAAGGCGCTCCGACGACGCGTTTCGCGACAGTCGATCTGTTATATTCGTTCGCGCGGCTTCAGGCATTCACGGGCGCTCCTCTATGAAGAATCCATATACCCCGTAAGCTCGCATTAGACAAAGCTTGGACGCCTCTGTTTGGAAGTCTTCCGTGACGAAGGCCCTCTGTTTGGAAGTCTTCCATGACAGTTATGTTACGTCGTTGCGTCTTTCGTCCTTCGCCGCGAAGACGAATTATCGGACGGGACCAGCGCGCGCCGCGCTCCCGCGCGATTTCGTGTAGACGCGATCCGCGCATGAGAATATCTCTGCGCCGATTGACTTTTTTCGCGCCGAGATTCGATCCCGGCCCGTAATCCCGTTGTTCTCTCCGCGGGCGCGGGAGAAGAAACAGCCCTAAGGATCGCGCACGCATGTCGACTGTTTCCCTTCCCCCCACCCGCAAGATTTTGTCGATCCTGCTATGGAGCACGATCGGCGCCGCCGCGGTGTTCGCGCTGTTCACGCTGGCCGATGCCCGCGGCGAGAGCGTCAATGCGCTGTGGCTGGTCACCGCCGCCGTCTGCGTCTATCTGATCGGCTATCGCTATTACGCGCTTTTCATCGCGCGCAAGTTGTTGCGGCTCGACGCCAATCGCCCGACGCCGGCGCATCGCCGCAACGACGGGCTCGATTACGTGCCGACCGATAAATACGTGCTGTTCGGCCATCATTTCGCGGCCATCGCCGGCGCAGGCCCGCTGGTGGGCCCCGTGCTGGCCGCCCAGATGGGCTATCTGCCGGGAACGCTGTGGATCCTGGCCGGCGTGGTTTTTGGTNNCCGGCGCCGGCCCGCTGGTCGGACCCGTGCTCGCCGCGCAAATGGGTTATCTCCCCAGCGCGCTGTGGCTAATGATCGGCGTCGTCTTCGCCGGCGCGGTGCAGGACATGCTGGTCCTGTTCATTTCGACGCGCCGCGACGGCCGCTCGCTCGGCGATCTCGTCAAAACCGAGATGGGCGAGGTCGCGGGGCTGGTCGCGATGTTCGGCATTCTCGCGATCATGATCATTCTGCTCGCGGTGCTCGGTCTCGTCGTCATCAAGGCGCTGGCCGACAGTCCCTGGGGCGCCTTCACCGTTTTCGCGACATTGCCGATCGCGGTTTTCATGGGCGTCTATGGGCGCTATCTGCGCCCCGGCCGCATCTTCGAGATGTCGCTGATCGGCTTCGTGCTGCTGNNGGCTTCGTCGCCTCGGTGCTGCCGGTGTGGCTGCTGCTGGCGCCGCGCGACTATCTCTCGACCTTCCTCAAGATCGGCACGATCACATCGCTGGCCATCGGCATTTTCATCGTCTGGCCCGATCTGAAAATGCCGGCGATTAGCCGCTTCGTCGACGGCACGGGGCCGGTGTTCGCCGGCAGTCTGTTTCCCTTCCTGTTCATCACCATCGCCTGCGGCGCCGTGTCGGGCTTTCACGCTCTAGTGTCCTCGGGCACGACGCCCAAGATGATCGGCGACGAAACGCAGATTCCCTTCATCGGCTATGGCGCGATGCTGATGGAGTCCTTCGTCGCGATCATGGCGCTTTGCGCCGCCTGCGTGCTGGAGCCCGGCGTCTATTTCGCGATGAACAGCGCGCCGGCGCTGATCGGCTCGACGCCCGAGGCCGCCGCCAATGTGATCTCCGGCTGGGGCTTCGCGATCACGCCGCAAGGGCTCGCCGACATAGCGACGCAGGTCGGCGAAAAGTCCATACTCTCGCGCACCGGCGGCGCGCCGACGCTGGCGGTCGGCATGGCGAAGATTCTCTCCTCCGCCATTGGCGGCTCCGGCGCCACGTCGTTCTGGTATCATTTCGCGATTCTGTTCGAGGCGCTGTTCATCCTGACCACGATCGACGCCGGCACCCGCGTCGCGCGCTTCATGATTCAGGATTTGGTCGGCAATTTCGTGCCCTCCTTCAATCGCAGCGGCGCGTGGATTCCCAATCTGACCGCGACCGCTCTCGCGGTCACGGGCTGGGGCTGGTTTCTCTATCAGGGCGTCGTCGATCCGTTGGGCGGCATCAACACGCTATGGCCGCTGTTCGGCATTGCCAATCAAATGCTGGCGGCGATCGCGCTGACGCTGTGCTCCGTCGTGCTGTTTCGCATGAAGCGCGAATCCTACGCCTTCATCGCGCTGATCCCGACGGCGTGGCTTTACATCTGCACGCTGACGGCGGGCGTGGAAAAGATTTTTCACCCGGACATTCGCATCGGCTTCCTCGCCCATGCCGGGCGCTATGGCGAGGCGCTGGCGAACGACAAACTGCTCGCGCCGGCCAAGAGCATGCTGGAGATGCGGCGCATCGTCTTCAACGATTACGTCGACGCTTCGCTGGCGGCGCTGCTGATCGCGCTGGTGCTGACAATGGGCGCCTTCGGCCTCAAGGCGATGCGCGACGCGCTGCGCAGCGAGGTCGTTACAACCAGGGAGACGCAAGATGGAGTGCTGCAAACCGCTCCGGCTTGATCTCGCCCGCCTCGCGACAAAGCTGCGCGCGGGAGCGTCCTTGATGGTCGGCCAGCCCGATTACGATGTCTACGCGAAACATCGCCGCGAGAATCACCCCGGCGATCCCATCATGTCGCGCGAGGAGTTTTTTCTAGAGCGCCAGGCGCGCAGGTTTGGAGAGGGCGGCGAAAGGGCGTTTCGTTGTTGTTGAATGTCCATGACGTTTGAGACAACCGCGCTTATCCGATTGCGTGTCAAGCGGCAGCCGGCGGAAATTCACCGCTTGGCGCCCGCGACATGGAATGTCGCATCCGCTGCCGGGCGCGGGTGAACACAGACAGGTTTTGCTCTGGATCGCCTACGACCCTCGCTGCTATCATTCCCGTTCGTGTCTCAATAGCCGGCAGTAGGAAGATATGGCTCGTCGAGAGGGAAAAGGCGACGTGGATTCGCTGCAACTGGCCGATGAACGGTTGCGACTTGCGATTGCCGCCGGCGGCATCGGGACCTGGGATTATGATCCTGTGGCCGACGCAGCGGAGGTAAGCCCCGAATTACGGGCTATGTTTGGATTTGAGGAAGACAGACACATTACTCCGGAAGTAATTTTTTCCATGCTCGCCGAAGGGGATCGGTCGCGTGCGCGAAAAGCCCTAAGGAAAGCGCTCGACCCCGAGGGCGACGGACAATATCGTGCAAAGTATCGAATTCATCGGGCCAACGACGGCGAGGAGCGTTGGATCAGCTCCATCGGGCGGGCCTTTTTTTCGGAGAGCAAGGCCGTCCGCCTCATCGGAACCTGCCGTGACATCACAGACGAAGTTTCGATGGAACGGCTTTTGTCAGAGAAATCCCGGCTGGCTGAACAGCTGGAGGTCATGGCGGCCTGCGTCGCGGCCATCCCGGGCACAATCGCCAGTTTACGTCATAGCGCGGACGGCAAGCCATCGTTCCCATACGCCTCGGACAATTTCCCCTCGGTATTTGGCTTCACTCCGGAAGACGTTCGAACGAATGGCGCGCCGGTCTTCGCGTGTAACCACCCCGATGACAAGGAGCGGATCAGCGCCAGCATCGCCGAGTCCGCGCGCACGCTTTCAACCTGGCGCGAAGAATTTCGTTACGACCACCCGCAAAAGGGAACGATTTGGCTTGAAGGCCTTTCGCGCCCAGTGCCCGAGCCGGGAGGCGCAATCGTCTGGCACGGTCATGTTCACGATATCACGGAGCGAAAGCGCGCCGAGGAAGAGCTGCGCGCCAGTGAGGAGCGCTCCCGCGCCCTTTTCGACTCCAATCTGCTCGGCGTCTGTTACGGCAATGCCCGCAGCGGCGCCATCACCGAGGCAAATGACAAGCTCCTCGAGATGATCGGATACGACCACGAAGATCTGCGGGCTGGCCGGGTCAACTGGTTGGAGATGACGCCTCCCGGATATCGCCCGTCTAACGTTGCGGCGATCGCGGAATTGATTGCTAGGGGCAAAAACGAACGCCCAACTGAAAAAGAATACGTCCGCAAGGATGGAACGCGCGTATTTACCCACTCCCTTG
>PLAI01000067.1 GCA_003134075.1 Methylocystaceae bacterium
CTGCCGCCGAGAAGACCGCCCGTATACCGCATCGGGTTCTTCCCGTGCACGCCCTGCCAGTAGGACATCGGCGAGCCGACGACCAAACAAGGCCCGAACAAGTCGGGGCGCAGCATCGCGACCATCAGCGTCTGGTAGCCCGCCTGGCAATTGCCGATGGCGAAGGGTCGCGGCGCATCCGGATGGAGCTCAACCACCCGTTCGAAAAACTTCACCTGCCCCTCGACGACGTCCAGGAATTGCTGGCCGGGCGCCGGCGTCGCCCCGAAGCCGATGAAGTAAACCGGATGGCCCGCATTTAGAGCGTCGCCGATTTCGCTTTCTGTCTTGAACCCACCGATGCCAGGTCCTTGGCCAGCCCGTGGGTCGACCACCACCACCGGCCGCTTGCGCGGGTCGATCGCGACACCTGGCAGCGGCATGATGCGATAGAGCGCATAGTTGATCGGCCGAGGCAGCGAAAGCCCACTCATCAGCGCTTCATAGTCGAAGCGTAGCACCGTCGCCATCGGCCGTGACGTGATCTCGATCTCTTCGTTGCCACGCTGCCGCAGCAGGTCGAGAAAAAGAACGTTGCGCTGGAACGCATCGACCATGTATTCCGGCCAAGCTGTCACAAAGTTAGCCGAAGACGCTGAGGAAGGGTTCGTAAAAGTGAGCAACTCCTCGCTAAACCGGCTTGGCGCCGATGCGGGCTTTGACATTAACTGATTTGCCATCTTGAGGTCCTCTCATCTTGATCTCCCAAGGGCGGCTTGGGCCGATATATCCTGTCTTGTTCGCGATGCCAGCCTTTCCGGCAAGGCGACGCGGATCGCGCCGCCGGGAGTATGCCGCACGGCCGACCCACGTCTTACTGAACGGCCTCGTCGCTGAGCGCGGTTGTTGGCGGGTTATTGAGCGGCAGTGGCCCGTCCACTTTTTGTGGTCCAGTAATTTGCCCGGCCAAGGCGAGCGCCACCACGGGATTCATGCTATCAACCATCGATGTCGGCATCAGGATCGTGGCTCCGCGTTCCTTGGTCGTCTCATAGATTATATTCATCGCGCGCAACTGCAGAGCTGCCGGATGATCCGCATAGATCATGGCCGCCTCGACAAACTTTCCCGCTATTGCGGCCTCCGCGGATCCAAGAATCACACGAGCCTGTTTCTCCCGTTCAGCCTGCGCTTGCCGAGACATGGCGTCCTGCAATGCAACAGGGATTGCCACGTCGCGGATTTCGACTGACTTCACCGAGATGCCCCAGTCGGCGGTTTTACGGCCGATTTCGCCGCGCAATAGTTCGTCGGCGGCATTCCGTTCCGATAACAGCGCCGACAGCATCGATGACCCAATCATTTCACGAAGCGATGTCTGCGCGACTCGATCGATAGCTTCGCGATAGTTCGTAATGTTTAAAGCCGCCTTTTGCGCGTCGTGGACGAACCAAAAAATAATCGCGTCCACATTCACCGGGACGGTGTCTTTGGTCAGCGCCTGCTCGGCGCTGAACGCCGTTGTCTGAATGCGTTCATCGATCATCGCCACAACGTTGTCGATAACCGGAATGATTAGGAAGAGTCCTGGACCTTTAACGCCATGCAATTTGCCCGCACGCAGGATGACGAACTTCTCCCATGTGTTCGCCATCTTCAGCGCAAAGGGGGTAATGACCGCGGCGAATATAAAAGGGATGCCCCAGTAGAATGGGATATCCCAGTTAAGCCGGCCCATTGCACTCAATCCTACCCCTATGGCGCCGAAGACGATGGTAAGAAATGCAGTGATGGGATTCATTGTCGCGGATCCTTATCGAATCGGGTCACTCTCTCAGATGAGAAAGCCGATAAATGTCTGTTGTGCGAGAATGATGCGATATCCTCCGAAAGAAATGGCACGACACGATCAGCAAATTCGCCGCTCGTGTCGACGCTCCTGGCTCCAATGAAGCGCCGGTCTCGCCAACAATTATGTCGCGCAAGACCTCCCACGCTCTTCCTAGATGAACTTTCTTATGACGGTCGCTTTGGCGTCGGGTGGCCTTCCCGCCGGAGAGACCGTCCTGGCTGCATCCATTCAGCTCCCCGCATGGACGGGATGATCGCCGGCGGCGGCCGTTTTTGTGCCTTCATGCAGATCAAGACGTGATGGACTGAAGGCCTTGAGGACCGTTCTGGCACGCGTCACCTCTTCAGTTGGCCCGTGCGCCATGACGAGAAAGCTGTCGCTCTTCAAGGCTGCCTCGTATGCGATCACGCTGTCTTTCGGGATACCGATGCTGTAAAGGGCCGCGCCCAGCGCGCTTAGGCCACCCACCACGATTGCGCCCTCGATCGCGGAAACGGCTATAGCGGCAAGGTATCCGATCACGATGACGTGGCCAACGACGGGCACGGTCAGAAACAACCCACCAAGCCAGCCCCACAGGCCACCCCAAAAAGCGCCGGCCTTGCCCCAAAATTTGACGCGATCCCCCGTGTTGTAAAAGCCCACGACCTTTTCGTCGATGTGATAGCCCTTGCCAACCACGCTGAGGTGCTTGATATCAATGCCCGCGTCGGCCAACTTCTTAACAGCGGTTTCCGCCGACTGGTGATCGCCGAAAACGGCGACGACTGTGTCATCTTTTTCCATTTGATCCTCCTTCATGACGGCGCAGCGCCGGGCAAGGATTCGTGCCTTACGCGCTATGGGTCAGACACAAGCCCGCGAGCCCCAGCGTCTCGCCCAGCTAATGCGACAATAGCCGGCATTGTTCCTGCGAAAAGCGTCGGAAACTACTCAGGCTCATCCTCTCGGAGGCCGTCAGCGGCAACGCTCGTAACGGCTCGCCGATCGGGCTTATGCGTTCGAAGAACAGATCGTGCGAAACGTCGACTGCTTTCATGTGCGCCGAGATCAAATTCAAAAACGAACTAAGGCAACGCCGCGAAATAACTGCTTCACGTTGAGGCTGGCATCGGACGCGGTGCGATGGTGTAATTCCATTCTGGATGGAATGCGTCGCCGCTGATGTTGAGGGCGGCCATTTCCGCGTCGCTGACTTTCACGCCTTTGGCGTAGGTGTTTTCGTCGAGTTCGCAGCGCACGGTGAGGCAGGTTTTCGTCGTCGTCGCCGCG
>PLAI01000327.1 GCA_003134075.1 Methylocystaceae bacterium
GGCTTGTTCGTCTCGCTGATCCGCGAAATCGAACAGGGTCATCACGATCTTGCGCGTGTGCTCACGACGATGCGCGAGAGGCGCCGCGTGGAGCGACGACATTGAGCCGGGGTTCGAGGGTTGGGCGGCGGCGACCAACGCCTGAAATACGTCGTCTCGCTTTGCGCACCGCGGTCTGCGCGCGGCCGAATTTTGCGAGGAGGTCACCCCGCCAAATGTTTCGACGCGAGCCCGAAGCCGATCGACGACGACGCGGTGATTCTTTGACCCCGGCCAATCGCGCGGCAGTTCTGTTTCGCCTCGGCGCCCCGGAAGGGAAATCGCCGGCCATGCCGTTGCACATTTCCTCACGCGCAAAGGCCAAGCGAGATCGTGACGAAAGTTCCGCGGCGGTTCGTTGCGGCGCCCTGCCCTCGCGAGGCGTGGTGTCGCGCAAGATGACGAGCCGGTTCTTGCCGTGCTCCTCGTTTCCGCCAGCGGCGTTGGGCGGATCGAAATGGCTTCGTCCAACAACTAAGCTCATCCGTTGGAAAAGCGATGACCCGTCTGCATGGCTCTTTTTCCTATGAGCGCCGTCCCCAATCGAAACCCGTCGCGTCAACAATTTTCCCCTTGGCGCCATGCGCCAATTCCTCGCGCAAGGCAAAATTGCCGCCGCTCAGGGTCCGCCGCTGCGCTTTGGCCTCGCGCCGCCGACGGCGCTTCGGTTCTATTGGGTCCTATGGCGCTCATCACGGAAAGCCATCGCAAACGGGGCATCGCCCCAAAGATGGAGAGCTAAGATGAAAAACTTCGCAGAATTTCAGATCCTCGGCCGCGTGGGCAAGATCAAGGAATTCGACGGCAAGGTGAACGTCACGGTCTGCGCGAACTACCCGACCAAGAAGGACGGCGAGACGCGGGACAATCCGCACTGGAACGAGGTTTCGATCTTCGCGGAGGCGGTTCGCGGCTACGCGACGAAATACGCCAAGGCCGGCGACCTGGTCTACATCCGGGGCCGCATCAAGCAGAACAGCTTCGAGCGCAACGGCGAGAAGGTCTACACGGTCGATATGGTCGCGGAGGAGTTTTCGATCCTCGCGTCGAAAGCCGAGAAGGCGGACGAGAACTCGGAACAGTCCGAGCCGGCAAAGAAGCCCGCGCGCGGCAAAAAGTGACACGGACCCGGGCGGCGCAAGCCGCCGCCCCTCCTCCGACCTCGAGGAGACGATCCTATAGTTCCAGCAGCCATCGCACCGACGATCGCTCGCCCAGCGCAACCAAGAATTTGCGCATGATCAGACCGGCGAGCAGGCCGCCGGCGACGCCGAGAACAAGCGACCAATCGGAAAGCAATTTCGAGAACCCCGCCCAGCCCATCGGCCCCGCCCCGGCGACCGGGGCCGGAGCGCCATCCAGCCACAGCGGAATCGTGCAGGCCCGGGCGCCATGAGCCAGGTAAGCTGCTTTTCCCCCTGCCCCACAATTTTCGTGCAGGATTCGCCCGACATCGGAATTTGCGGAAATCAGCCCGAGCCAATCGTCGGCGTCCGCCCGCAAGGCCAGGGCTTGCCACCGGCGGTCGATCGACACGCCATCCGCGCGCCCGAGGCCATACCCCGCTCCTAACGCGATGACGCCAATGCCGAGCGCCAGCAGGATGACGAGCAGCGGCGCCACCACGCGCTCGCGCAGGGCCAGGGCGCGAAGCGCCGCGAGCGCCGCCGTCTGGATTTCGGCTTTCGCGTTGCCGACCACGAGGTCTGCCGTCTCCGCCATATCGGCGCGGACGGCCGCCGTCGTGGACCGCGAAACCTCACCCACCGCGCGGCGGGCCGCTTCCTCGACGCGCTCGGGCAGCGCATGCATCGCCGCGGGAACGTCCACCGCCGCCTTTTCCAACACCCCGGCCAGGGCGATGAAGATCACCGTCGGGTCATCCGCCGATAATTGGAGATCGCCAATACGGCGCCATGCGAGCGCCCGGGCCTCTTCGTCGAGGCCGAGCACCGCCGCCGCCTTGTCGAAACGCGTCTTGGCTTCCGGGTTCACTGCGTGGTCTCGATCCCGAGCACTGGGAAGGCGGGTCTCACGGCTTCGCCAAAATCCTTCCAGAATTTAGCGACATGCGCGCGTTCCGAGATCGTCAAAAGGCCGGCGTCATCCGCGACGGAGAATCGAACGTTTTCCGCGTCGAGCTTGGCGAAGGTGCCGCTCTGCAACGCGGGGAATTGGATTTCCTGGCCGCCCTTCGCCAGCAGGCGCTCGCGAACCTTGCCGCCCTTCGCTCCGCCCTTCGCGTCGGTGAAGCCATACCAGAACGGAAAATCCCCCTCGGGCTTTCCGTGCTTTAAATTGATGACGGCCACATGGTCAGCCCGATCTCCGCTCATCTCCAGCCAACGCCCGACCGATAGCGTCGAGCCTATGTCCGGGGAGATCACGTGAAATACCGTCAGCCGATAGCCGTATTTGTCGAAGGCGTCGAGCAGCCCAGTCAGCCCGTCGCCGTCGTCGACGATTTTCGACAGATCGGTCAGCAGGCCGCCGGCGAGGTCATGCACGTAAAGCCGATGTTTCGACTCGATGGAGTCGAGCAGGATGTTTCTTTCGCCGTCAGCTCTGCCGTTGTAGCACCTGACCCCAAGCGCCGGGTCCTGGTTCCTGATGGGGGCGCCCTTCCCATCCTTGAGACCCAAAATCCGAACCGTCGCGCCAATCGTCCCGTCCGCGTCGAAAGCCGCGACCTGATGCTTTTCCACCCGGAGCCAATCGATCAGCGTGCGCGTGAACACCGACTTACCGACGCCGCCCTTTTCATTCGCCACCAGCGCTACCCGACCCGCCATTTCGATCTCCGTTCCAAAGTTGAGATTCACATGATCCAACGTATCCGGCGCGCAGTCAGGCTTCGTCCTCGCCCATGTATCTCATTGCGTCCGCCAGCTTTCCCGACGTCTGCTCGGCGGGCCTGGCCACTTGGCTGCTGATCGGCGGGCGCGTTCGCTCTCCTAACGCCGCCTGACCGCTCGGCGCCGGTTCGACTTTCGATCGACCCGCGCTAGCCTCCACACTCGGGTTGGCTCTCGCTTCGCCGTTCACTGGCCGCTCGGGTTCCGACACTGCTTTCGGCAAGGCTTTGCTCGGCTTCGCGCTCGGTTTTGCGCTCGGCTTGGACCCAGGCTTCGCCGTCGCCACCGCTCGCTTTCGCCTCGCCTCGGCGTAATAGTATTCCAGCGTCTGTGCTGTGATCGCTATTCCGACGCCATTCAGCATTTCCGCTACGTCAACGTAGCGGTAGCCCTTGGATTTCAGCTCGGCGATGCACTCGGCATTGGCCTCGACGTAGGACTTGGCCGACGCTCGGCTTCCAACTCGGACTGGGGCTGCTTTCGCCCTATCCTGAAACTCTCTCCATCGCTCGGCTGCATCGTCTTCCGCGCTCGGCTTCACAGGCTTTTGAGCTCCGGCTGCATTCGGGTCGCGATCATACGCTAAATAGTGAAAGCTGCAACCTTCACCTAAGTACAACCACTCGCCTTCGCATAAAAGTTGCCTCGGGATGCGCATTCGGGCGTAACTCGGTAAACCGAGCGAAAGCCTTATAAAAACCGAGCAGAAGCCGAGCAGCATCCCGAGCACGAACCCGAATAGGAACCCGAGTTGAAACCCGAGCAGAAGGGCAAAAAAGCAAAGGCACAGTGTAAGTAATTTGGTGTTTGACAAGATACTGGTTTGTTATGTATGCCTGTGGATGAGGCGCTTCGGCGTTGCCACGAGCGCCGCACTGGCCTTTGCCCCTTCCGTTTCAGCGAGAGCCCCCGACGTGGCGCAGAAGCGAACCCCGACAAGCGCAAAACGGCAGTTGGTCGTGTTCCTGGCCGCGGAGGATTTCGCTCACCTCGAGGCGGCGTGCCTGGTTTTCGGCATCGGAAAATCGGAGCTCGTCCGCCGGCTCATTCGCGCATCGGCCGACATCGGACCGGCGCTTTCCATCGAGGACGGGAAGAAACTGGCGCCCATCGGCAAGGAGTTGCGGGCGATCGGACGAAACATTGCGCAGATCGTGAAGGGCATAAATCTCGGCTACGCGCCGCAGCTCACCGACAGCGAAGAATTGTTCCGCACCGTCTATCTGACGCTCGCGCAAATGAACGCCACGATCCAAACGATGATCGTCGCCTACGGCTCGCGCCTGCGGCGGGGCGCCGGCTTGAAGGCGCTTGCCGACAAGGAGCCGGCGTGATGGAGGCGAATGTTCGCGCCTTTCTCGTCGCGGAATTTGCGCGCATCGGGCAGGAGCAGGAAACTGTCAGGAGAAAGGGCGAGGAGCGGAGCCGCGCCCTGCTGGACGCATGGGCGGGCCATGTCGGGACCGCCGCCGCGCGTTCGGTGAAGATCGCGCAGGAACATTCCCGAGTCTCTCCCGTGACGCCCCTGCCCCGCGCCATGGCGACGGATCGGGTCTTGAGGGGAACGACGATCACAGGCGACGAGGACGAAGAAAAGCGCCGCACTTTGCCGAACGCGTCCGGCAAGGCGCAAAGGAGGCCCCCTGCCGAAGCGGGAAAGGCAGGTGTCGCGATCGGGCGAGGAGCCTCGACCAAAGCCCGCGCCGCCGCCCTGGCGAGCGGCTATCAGCCCGCGGTGGTCAAAGTCGTCTCCTACGCCCACGGCGCCGCCCGCGCGTCCGCCACGGCCAACTATGTCGACCGCGAGGACGCGATTCTCGAAACCCACGAGGGGATCGAGCTCAAGGGCCGAGAGGCGATCAACGCCGAAATCGCCGCTTGGGCGACCGACTTCGAGCAGCGCGCCGAGAGCCAAGACATCAGTTCCGTCCGGCTTCAGGTCATGGGTCTAAAAGACAATGACGCCGACCGGGCCACCCTCGAAAAAGCCGTCGCGGCGGCGTTCGAGGGTCATTCCCATGCTTACCGGATCGACGCTCTACAAGGCGGCGCGATCGAGGCCCGCGCCGTCGTCGCTTTCGCCGGATCATTCGAGCCGGCTGCGGTCGGAGAGTCCCGCCGAACCGAAAGATTCAGCGTGACCGAGCGCCAGATCGGCGCCGGCGACGAGGGCTTTCGAGAGCGCGTGTTCTCTCCAAAATCCGAGGCCCGCATGAAGGCGCGGATCGAGGAAGCGACCGGCCTTGGACAACACCGGCTCGGTATCGAGCCTGGCGCCCCCGGCCATGGACAATCCAGCGTCATTCACCGTCTCACGCAGTTGACGGAGGGCGGCCCGGCGATCTCGGGCGCCGGCGCGACGATCAAGGACGCCAGCGCCATCGCGACCGAGGCGCGCGCCTGGCGCCGAGACCTTCGATCCTTTTCGCCGCGCGACACCATGCACATGATCGTTTCCGCNNATACCGACAAGGCGGACGCGGGACATATTCACGCCCATGCCATCGTGACCGTGCGCAACGGCGACGCCCAAAAGATCACCCCTGGCCCGCAGGACTTTCGGAGGTGGCGCGAGGTCTTCGCCGAACACGCCCAGGCGAATTCTCTCAAGATCGTGGCGACGAGCGCCGCCGAGCGCGCCTCCTCCCAGAGCTATGGCCCCAAGGACAAGGCGATCGTCGAGGCGGCCGACCGGCCACGGCCCGGCCGAGAAGCCCGCGACCGCGCCTATGCCGCCGNNAGCGCGCTCTTGCCATCGTCAACGACGCCCGGCGCTCTTGGCGCGACATCGTCAAAAGCGATCCACGCAATCCCGTCGCGATCCAGAATTTAGCTCGCACGGTTCTCGCGCAAGTTGGCGCGGGCCTTGGTTTCCAAATGACGTCATCGCCAAAGATGGAGCCGACAATGCCGTCCCTCTCAACATCCGAACAATTGTCCAGTAGCCTCAGACAAATCGATAAGACCGTCGACACCGTCTACCAGAGCATCGACCCGTCCGCGCGTGAGGCTTTCAACGATCTCTCGACGAAATTTCTCAACACGCTCGCCGTTCGCGCGGACGTCACCCGTTTGGTCCAGTCGGGCCAGAGCGAAGTTTCGCCCCAAGCCTTGCAGCAGCTCGCTGGCGACCGAAGCGCCGCTATCCTGGCGCGAGCAAACGATCTCGCCAAGACGCAAACGACGGAAGCCCGGGGCGCCGACCGACTGGCCGAAACCGTCCGCGCCGGCGAGCGCCGAGACGAAGCCCAAACGCGGCTCGACCCGGCGAGCGTCAAGGATCTGACCGAGGAACGGCGCGCGGCGGCAATTACCGAGCGGAGCGCCGCGCAGACCGACCGCGAGGCGACGGCGGCGCGCGAGGCCGCACGCCAGCTCGCCGCCAATCCGGCGCGGATGATTCCGCAAAATCTCCTCAACAACGATCCAACGCTCGAACAGCTCCGCATCGAGCAGGAGCGCGTGTTGAAGGAGGTCGAGGCCGAAACCCAAACCGAGCGCCAAACGCATCGTCAGAAAATGCGATAAGAACCAAAATATTAATCCGTTCATAAGTATC
>PLAI01000354.1 GCA_003134075.1 Methylocystaceae bacterium
CGTGCTTTAAATTGATGACGGCGACATGGTCCACCTGATCACCGGTCATTTCCAACCAGCGTCCGACCGATAACGTCGACCCTATGTCCGGCGAGATGACGTGAAACACCGTCAGCCGATAGCCGTATTNNCCGTCGTCGACGATTTTCGACAAATCGGTCAGCAGCCCGCCGGCGAGGTCATGCACATAAAGCCTGTCGTTCGACTCTATCGAGTCGAGCAAGATATTCCTCTCGCCGTCGGCGCGACCATTATAACACCTTACCCCCAGTGCCGGGTCTTGATCCCTTATGAGGGCGCCCTTCTCGTCTTTGAGACCCAAAATCCGAACTGTCGCCCCAATCGTTCCGTCGGCGTCGTAAGCCGAGACGCGATGGTTTTTCACACGAAGCCAATCAATCAGCGTTCGCGTGAAAACCGACTTACCGACGCCACCCTTCTCATTCGCCACAAGCGCAACACGACCCGTCATTTTGATCTCCATCCAACGATTTGTGTGATCCAAACCCGCCGGGGCGCAATCAGGCTTCGTCCTCGCCCATATATCTCATTGCGTCAGCCAACTTCCCCGACGATTGCTCGGCAGGCTTTTCGATTTGACGACTGATTGGCGGGCGCGTTCGCTCTCCTATCGCCGCCTCACCATTCGGCGCCGGTTCGATTTTTGACCGGGCGGCGCCGGCGTCCATACTCGGGTTAGCCCTCGCTTCGTCGTTCACAGGCCGCTCGGGTTCCGACACCGCTTTCGGCAAGGCTTTGTCCGTCCTTGCGCTAGGCTTTGCACTCGGCTTGGAGCCAGGCTTCGCCGTCCGCGCCGCTCGCTTTCGCCGCGCCGCGCCGTAATAGTATTCCAGCGTCTGCGCGGTGATCGCTATTCCGACGCCGTTCAGCATTTCCGCTACGTCGACGTAGCGGTAGCCCTTGGATTTCAGTTCGGCGATGCAATCGGCATTGGCCTCGACATAGGACTTGGCCGACCCTCGGCTTCCAGCTCGGACAGGGGCTGCCTTCGCTCTCTCCTGAAACGCTCTCCATTTCTCGGCTGCATCGTCTTCCGCGCTCGGCTTCACAGGCTTTTGAGCTCCGGCTGCATTCGGGTCGCTATCATACGCTAAATAGTGAAAGCTGCAACCTTCACCTAAGGGCAACCACTCGCCTTCGCATAAGGGTTGGCTTTCGGGCGCGCATTCGGCTGTCACTCGGTAAACCGAGCTAAAGCCTCATAAAACACGAGCAGAACCCGAGCGGCATCCCGAGCACGAAACCGAATAGGAACCCAAGTTGAAAACCAAGCAGAAGGGCAAAAAAGCAAAGACACAGTGTAAGTAATTTGGTATTTGACAAGATACTGGTTTGTTATGTATGCCGTGGATGAGGCGCTTCGGCGTTGCCGCAAGCGCCGCACTGTCCTTTGCCCCTTCCGTTTCAGCGAGAGGCCCCGACGTGGCGCAGAAGCGAGCCCCTACAGCTGCAAAACGGCAGCTGGTCGTGTTCCTGGCGCGAGAGGATTTCGCTCACCTCGAGGCGGCGTGCCTGGTTTTCGGCATCGGAAAATCGGAGCTTGTCCGCCGCCTCATCCGCGCATCGGTCGACATCGGACCGGCGCTCTCTTTGGAGGACGGAAAGAAACTGGTGCCCATCGGCAAGGAGCTGCGGGCCATCGGCCGGAACATCGCGCAGATCGTGAAGGGCATAAATCTCGGCTACGCGCCGCAGCTCACCGACAGCGAAGAACTGTTCCGCACGGTCTATCTGACGCTCGCGCAAATGAACGCCACCATCCAAACGATGATCGTCGCCTATGGCTCTCGCCTACGGCGCGGCGCCGGCCTGAAGGCGCTCGCCGACAAGGAGCCGGCGTAATGGAAGCCAATGTTCGCACCTTTCTGGTCGCGGAATTTTCGCGCATCGGACAGGAGCAGGAAGCCATTAGGAAAAAGGGCGAAGAGCGCAGCCGCGCTTTGCTCGACGCATGGGCGGGCCATGTCGGGGCGGTCGCCGCGTGTTCGGTGAAGATCGCGCAGGAACATTCCCGAGTTTCGCCCGTGACGCCCCTGCCCCGCGCCATGGCGGCTGATCGCGTGTTGAGGGGAACGACGATCACAGGCCAGGAGGACGAAGAAAAGCGCCGGACTTTGCCGAACGCTTCCGGGAAGGGGCAGAGGAGGCCCCCTGCCGAGACGGGAAAGGCTGGCGTCGCGATCGGTCGCGGAGCCTCGACCAAAGCTCGAGCCACCGCCTTGGCGAACGGCTATCAGCCCGCGGTGGTCAAAGTCGTCTCCTACGCCCACGGCGCCGCCCGCGCGTCCGCCACGGCCAACTATGTCGACCGCGAGCACGCGGTTCTCGAAACCCATGAGGGGATCGAGCTCAAGGGCCGAGAGGCGATCAACGCCGAAATCACGGCATGGGCGGCGGACTTCGAGCAGCGCGCTGAGAGCCAGGACGTAAGCGCCGTCCGGCTTCAGGTCATGGGCTTAAAAGACAATGACGCCGACCGGGCCACCCTCGAAAAAGCCGTCGCGGCGGCGTTCGACGGCCATTCCCACGCCTACCGGATCGACGCTCTCAAGGACGGCGCGATCGAGGCCCGCGCCGTTGTCGCCTTCGCCGGCTCGTTCGAGCCGCTTGCTGCCGGAGAGCCCCGCCGAACCGAGAGATTTAGCGTGACCGAGCGCCAAATTGGGGTCGGCGACGAGGGATTCCGCGAGCGAGTATTCGCCCCCAAATCCGAGGCTCGGATGAAGGCGCGGATCGAGGAAGCGACAGGGCTTGGACAGCACCGGCTCAGCATCGAGCCCGGAGCCCCCGGCCACGGGCAACCCAGCGTCATTCACCGCCTCACCCAATTGACGGAACGGGGCCCGGCGACCTCGGGCAGTGGGGCCACGATCAAAAACGCCAGCGCAATTGCGACCGAGGCGCGCGCCTGGCGCCGAGACCTTCGATCCTTTTCGCCGCGCGACACCATGCACATGATCGTTTCGGCCAAGGCCGGAACCGACGTCGAGGCTTTCACGAATTCGGTCAGGGGCTTCCTTCACGAGCAGTT
>PLAI01000119.1 GCA_003134075.1 Methylocystaceae bacterium
GATTTCGCTTTCTTTCTTCATGCGCTCGAAGGTGTCCACGCAATAGCGCTCGAGATCGGGCCGAACCTTCGGGTCGGCGGCGTTGGCGCGTATGCTGACGGCGCCCTCCAGCAGTTCCTTTTGGGCGGCGTGAACGCGATCCTTGGACAACAGGGACGAGCATTCCTCGTAACGCTTCAGCAGCGCGTCGCATTGCGGAACGCCAGTGGGATCCACCGCGAGGGCGGGAGAAGCGGTAAAAAGCGCGAAACCAAGGACGACGACGATTTTCACGGGACCTAGACCCTCTTATGGCCGAGTTGAGCTGGCGCGGACCATAATGAAAATGCGCTCAAAATAAAATGGGCGGCGGGCCTTTCCTTGGACCCGCCGCCCCACTCTCCGGCGCTGGTTGTCTCGCGAACACCGGAGCATGGCCCATTCGTAGGGCGCTGTTACAGCCCCGCGAGATAATTGGTCGGATCGACCGGCGTCGAGCCCTTGCGCAACTCGAAGTGCAGTTGCGGCGAGGAAACATTGCCGCTCTGGCCGGATTTGGCGATGGTCTGGCCGCGGGTCACCTGATCGCCGCGCTTGACCGCAATGTCGCCATTGTGGGCGTAGGCGGTCACGAAGCCATTGGGATGGCGGATAAGCACCAGATTGCCATATCCCTTGAGCTCGCTTCCGGCGTAAGCAACCACTCCGGACTCGGCCGCCTTGACCTGAGTTCCCGCTGGCACGGAAATATTNNGTCGTTGCCGCCGTTGGCGAAGCCCTGAATGATGCGTCCCCTCGCCGGCCAACGGAATTCGGGATGCGCGGCGTCCGACGGCTTCTCCTCCGCGGCAGGCGCGATCGCCGCCGTCGTGGTGGTTTTATCCACCTTCCGCTCGGGGGCCGGCGCGCGCTCGGCCGGCGGGTCATTAACCGCGACCTTAGCCTGTTCGCGTTTTTCGGCCTTGGCGACGCTCTTCACGGGCGCTGGGGTTTCCACCGGCTCCGTCACCGATCCCGCCTTGGCGATTTTCGATTGCGCCTTGGACTTGGGCGCGGTCTTTTGTGCCGCTTCGTCATCGGCATTGGCAGCCGTCTTGGCTGGCTTGATCTTGGCTGGAAGAGTCTTGGCCTTGACGGCGGCCTTTTCGTCCTCTTTGGCGGCGAGCTTGGCCTTTTTGTCCGGGGTCTTGGCCTTTTTTTCAGGAGACTTGCTCGGCGTGGCCTTTTCCTCATTCTTTTCGTCGGACTTGGCGAGCTTCGCGGGCTTCGCCGCGAGTGATCGCGCGCCCTTTTGGCTTGCCTTCGGCGCGTGAGCGTCGTCTTCCTTGGCGTCGGCCTTCGCGGCGACATGCTTTTGAGCCGGTTTGGCTTCCCCGCGCGCCTCTTTCACGGGATGCGCCTCGGGCTCCGGCCGCGCCTTGGCGGCTGTCGCGCGATAAACCGGAATGACCAGACGCGATCCCGGCTGCACTTGCGAAGAGCTTGAGAAGCCGTTGACCTTCAAGAGAACGTCGGTCGGCACGCCATAGCGGTTGGCGAGAACCGGGGCGGTTTCCCCTGCCCCGACCGTGATGGGCGTGCCCCCTTCGGCGCTCCAATGATTGTAGCTGCCAGGCGACGCCGCCGGGGCTGCGCTCGCGACAGGCGCGGCGTTCGACGACGGCGCGTTGGTGGGCGCCGCGAGCGGCCGAGACTGAACGGGGGAGTAGTTCGGCGAGCTGGAGATCGAACCCGTGCTTGAACGGTCGACGGCCCGCGCCGAGCGGCTCGTCGCGACCGGCGGATTCCCGAACGGATCCGAGAATGGATCGGACGAGAAGCGACTCGCGTCCGAACAACCGGCGAGCAGAGCGGCGGCCCCCGCCGCCAACATGAGCCGCAACGCGACTCGCGAAAAACCAACCTGACGCTCTGTTGCCATGACTCAACCCACTGGAACGCTACATCAACGTCCTGATGTAACCAGCCACGGGTTAAGGGAGCGTTTAAGATGAATCGAAGGCCTCGATGAAAGATAAAAAAAGCGCGTTATCTCTGATATTAACCAGTCACGGACCAAGATTTTTAATTATTCATAAAGAAAACGCCCGCCCGGCGATGGCGCCGCTCAAGCGGCAAGGGCCCTTGTCCGTCTCGCTGAACATCTCGCCATTCGCGGAGCGTTCTAGCCGGATCAGGCGAGACCGCCGTCGCTGGCCAGGCGCGCTCGCGAGAAAGCGCCCGAACACCATGACGCCGCCGGGCGCGAGCAGGTCCAGAACCGCCATCGGCGGGTCTTCCACGGATAGATGCATGATGATGCGGTCGAAGAGGCCCATTGATCGCGCCGGCGCGAGCCCATCCTCGCAAAGCACCCGCGCATTATGGATGGCGAGCGCGGACAGCCGACCAGACGCCTCGATCGCCAGCGTCTCGAAACGCTCGATCGACACGACCTCCTTGGCTAGCCGCGACAAAACCGCCGTCCCGTAACCGGAGCCGGCGCCAATCTCCAGCACGCGATGCTGGGGTCCCGCGCCCAGCGCGTCGATCCGGCGGGCGAGATCGGCGGGCGCCGGCATGGTCTGACCGCAGGCTATCGGCAGGGCCATGTCGCGATTGGCGAGATCGCGAAAACGATGCGGCGCGAAAAGTTCGCGCGGAACGCGCTCGAAGGCTCCCATGACGGCCACGTCGCGCACCGAGGCGCCGCGCAGTTGCAACGCCAGAGCGGCGCGCTGCTCGACCGGGAGCGGCGCCGTTCCGAAGGATTGGCTCATGGCGCGGCCTCGAACGCGGCCGCGAGAGATGTCACCGTCGGATGGTCGGTGAAATCGAGTTTTATCGGCGTGATCGAGATTTGGTTTCGCTCCAGCGCTTCGAGGTCCGTGCCGGCGCCGGGCGTGAAATTCCCGCGCTGGAAGGAAATCCAGTGATAGGCATTGCCGCGGCCGTCCTTTCGATCTTCGATGCGCATCAGATCGTTGCTGCGTCGCCCCTGCATCGTGATCGCGACGCCGCGCGCCTCCCGCGCCGGACAGGGCGGAAAATTGACGTTCATCAGTACATTGGCCGGGATGCCGACCGCGATCAGCCTGCGCAGGATCGCGGCGCCGTGAACTTGCGCGCAACTCCAGTCAACGGTCTGGCGCCCCGAGAAAAAATCATAGACCTGGGACATGGCGATCGAGGGAATGCCGAGAATCGTCCCCTCCATCGCGGCGGCGATGGTGCCGGAATAGGTTACGTCCTCGGCGACGTTCTGGCCGCAATTGACGCCGGACAGCACGAGGTCCGGCGGCCGATCCAGAATCTTATGCACGCCCATGATGACGCAATCGGTCGGCGTGCCCTTGATCGCGAAGCGGCGTGGGGAAATTTCCCGCATGCGCAGCGGATCGCTCAGCGACAGCGAGTGGGCGACGCCGGATTGGTCGCTCTCAGGCGCGACGACGAAGACGTCGCCCGAAATCTCGCGCGCTATTTTTTCGGCGAGGGCGAGGCCGGGCGCGTGAATGCCGTCGTCATTGGTGACGAGAATGCGCATGGGTTTCCTTCACCGTCGATATCCGCCTGCCCGCTTTCCCCGTTCGCGGGGAAAGGATCCTATCCCGCCCGCCCGATCCTGTCCGCGCCGCGCATATAGGGCCGCAGCGCCTTGGGAATCGTGATCGAGCCGTCCTCCTCCTGATAATTCTCCATTACGGCGACCAGAGCGCGACCCACCGCGACGCCGGAGCCGTTGAGCGTATGCACGAAGCTCGGCGCCTTGGCGTCCTTGGCGCGATAACGCGCGTTCATGCGTCGGGCCTGAAAATCGCCGCACACCGAACAGGAGGAAATCTCGCGGTATTTCCCCTGCCCCGGAAGCCATACTTCGAGATCATAAGTCTTTTGCGACGCAAACCCCATGTCGCCAGTGCAGAGCGTCACCTTGCGGTAGGGAAGCTCCAGAAGTTGCAAGACTTTTTCGGCGCAGCCGGTCATGCGCTCATGTTCGGCGAGCGATTGCTCCGGCGTCGTGATCGACACCATTTCGACCTTGAAAAACTGATGCTGGCGAATCATCCCGCGCGTGTCGCGCCCGGCGGCCCCGGCCTCGGCGCGAAAACAATAGGTGCCGGCGGTGAAGCGGAGCGGGAGTTGCGATTCGTCGAGGATGGATTCGCGGACGAGGTTTGTCAGGGGGACTTCGGCGGTGGGGATGAGCCAAAGGTTCGTTTTTGTGGCCCGCATCTCAGCCAACGCCGCTGCTCGCTCCATCTTTGAACCTCGCATGCGTTGCCAATAATTGACGAAGCATGGGTCAAGGCGAGCTCGCATAAACTCGTCTAACTGCGCGTCTGAGTATGTCGAATCGTCATGCGAAAGAAAGAATTGGGTGACCGCATTGCTATATGCGGTGGCGAAGTCCGCTTCGTCACTTGGCCGAAATGTCTCGAATTGATCCTCCCGAAACTTCGGCAGTTGCGCGGTGCCAAACATCGCCTCGTCGCGCACCAGCAGCGGCGGGTTAACTTCCTGATAACCATGCTCCTCGGTGTGCAGATCGAGCATGAATTGCGCCAGCGCGCGCTCCAGCCGCGCGATCTGGCCCTTGTTCACGACGAAACGCGCGCCCGACAGCTTCGTCGCGGTCTCGAAGTCCATCAGGCCGAGACCTTCGCCGAGATCAAAATGCTCTTTCGGCTCGAATTCGAACCTGCGCGGCTCGCCCCAGCGCAAAACCTCTTCATTGCCGCGCTCGTCCTCGCCGAACGGCACGCTGTCCAGCGGCGCATTGGGGATTTCCGCCAGCGCCTTGTCGAGCGCGGCGATAGCCTCCCGCTCGGCGGCCTCCATCGCCGGCCAATCTTCCTTGATTTTCGCGACCTCGGCCTTCAGCGCGTCGGCCTTGGCTGCGTCCTTCTCCTTCATCGCGACGCCAATTTCCTTCGAGGCGGCGTTGCGGCGCTCCTGCGCGGCTTGCAACTTGCTGATCGCAGCGCGGCGTGAATCGTCGAGCGCCAGCAGCGTCTTCGCGAGGGGCTCAAGCCCGCGCCGGGCGCGGCTTTTGTCGAAGGCGTCGGCGTTGTCGCGAATCCATTTGATGTCGTACATGAATCGGTCCGGCGTTCGGAGAAGAATTAGGCGATCTTGTCCCCCAAGCTGAAGGACCGGTCAACCGGCCCTCTGCTCCCTCTCCCCGCTTTTACGGGGAGAGGGTTGGGGTGAGGGGCCGGGGCCATTGTCAACACTGTCGATGCGCCCAGCGCGATTCGCTGACGTAATCCAGATTCGTGTAAAGGTCCCAAGCCCCTCGCCTTGCCCTTTCCCCGCTCGCGGGGCGAGGGTGCGATCACGTCTTGCCGCCGGTCGCCGCCTGCGCCGCCGCGCGCTTCTTTTCGATCATCCGCACGGAAAGGATCGACGCCTCATAGAGCAATATCCCGGGAACAGCCAAGGCGAGCTGGCTGAACACGTCGGGCGGGGTCAGAATCGCCGCGACGATGAACACCAGCACGATCGCGTAGCGGCGCTTTTCCGCCAGAAATTGCGATGAGACGATGCCGACCTGCCCGAGCAGCGTCAGCACGACGGGCAGTTGAAACACAATGCCGAAGGCCAGCACCAGCGTCATGATCAGCGACAAATACTCCGAAACGCGCGGCAAAAGCTCGATCTGCGCGCGGCCCGGCTCGTTGGCCTGCTGCATCCCGATGAAAAAGCGCAGCAGATTGGGCGTCACGACGAAATAGACCAGCAAGGCGCCGGCGGCGAAAAAGATCGGCGTCGCGAAGAGATAGGGCCGAAACACCGCGCGCTCATGCTTATAGAGACCGGGCGCGACGAAGGCGTAGAGCTGGCTGAACACCACCGGGCAGGACAAAAACGCCGCCGTGAACAGCGCGACCTTCATTTGCGTGAAAAAATATTCCTGCGGCGCCGTGTAGATCAGCCGCGCCTCCGGCCCCGCGACATGCGTATAGGGCACGACCAGAAGATTATAAATATCCTTGGCGAAGTAAAAGGAGACCAAAAACATCACGAGAAAAGCCAGCAGCGCCCGGATCAGCCGTTCGCGCAGCTCCATCAGATGCTCGATCAGCGGCGCCTTGGTGGCCTCGATATCGGCGTCGCTCATGCGCCGGGCTCTTCCTTGCGCGCGAGCGGCGCATCGGCCAATTTCTTGGGTCCTTCGACCGTGTCGGCGATTTGTTTGCGCGCCTGCTCCATAGGATCGAACGAGCCGTTCAGACCGACACCCTTCACGGCCGAGTCGACTTCCTTCTCGAGGTCCTTCTTCAAATCGTGCAGTTCGGCCTCGCGCATCGCATCCATGAACTGGCCCTGAAATTCCGCGGCCATGCGCCGCATCTTGCCAGTCAACTGGCCAAGCTGCCGCAAAACACGCGGCAGATCCTTCGACGGAATCGCCACGAGGGCGACGATGCCGATGACAATCAGCTTGCCGGCGTCGAAATCAAACATTTGTCTGTCCGCGCAAGCGTGGCGGGAAGGCGGCGCGAAGGCCGAGGCGAAACATCGAGCCTTACAGCTTCTTGGCGTCGCTCGCCTTGTCGAGGGCCGCATGATCCCGCGGCAGACTCTCGACCGATTTAGGAGCCTCCTCGGGAGTCGAAGCGGTCGTCTCGTCCTCCGCCATGCCCTTCTTGAAGGCCTTAATGCCCTTAGCGACGTCGGTCATCACGTCGGAAATCTTGAACTTGCCGCCAAACAGCACGAACACGACGCCGCCGACGATGATCCAATGCCAGATGGACAGACCACCCATGGCGCAACCTCCAGAAACCTCCAGGTCGCGATTGCAACCCGTTATTTGACCGGGAAATTAGGACGCCCGCCCGGTAAAAACAAGAACAATCCTCGATTTCCCCGGGCAGAACGATGGGGCGGCGTCGGCTGAGCGGAAGCCGATAGCGCGAGGCCGCTAATATGTCTTGGCCAAATAGTCGGTGATCGTTTTCGCGTCCGCCTCGCTTATGGGCGCGTGGTAGGACTTGATCATCTTCTTGACCTCGGCTTCCCAAAACTCGCTTCCGCGCCCGGGCGGCTGCGTGTTGATATAGTCGACCGAATGGCACGACGCACAGATGTCCCGCGCCGTCTCCACACCGGGACCGGGACGCAATGTCGCGGTTTCGTCGGGGAGCGCGTAGGTCAGCGGCTTGGCGTCGCTCGCCTGCGTCAGCAGGACGAGGATGACGAGGGAACATGGTAAATTTCGCATCGCCGCCGTCTCCGTTCACGCCGCGACGACGCGCACGGTCTCGACGACGTTGCGCAGATAGCCGGGAGGATTCCACAAAGGGGTCATCGGCTGCGATTGGCCGATGCGGTTGATCGCGCGCACCTTCAACTCGTGTGTTCCGGCGGGCAGCCGCAGTTCGGTTCGCCATTCCCGGAAGGAGTAACGGCCAGGGTCGGAGCCAAGACGCGTCTCGCTCCAGATCTGGCCCCCGTCCCACGACATCAGCACATCGCTTATGCCATAACCGCCGTCGAAGGCGATTCCCTTCACCAGCGTTGGAGCCTCGGCTTTCACCTTGTCGCCTTCGGCGAGATTCGTGATGAAGGAACGAACGTTGAAGCGACGCACCGGAACGGTCGCGGTCGCCCCCTGCCCCGGTTCGACGCAGGCGCAGTCATTGTCGGGCACGCGATAGGCGCTCGCCATCCAATAGCCGTCGAATACATGGTCGATCACTGTGATCTCGTTCAAATGCTTGACCCAATACGTGCCGTAATATCCGGGGACGACCAGCCGCAGAGGGAAGCCGTTGAGCCAGGGCAGATCCTCGCCGTTCATCGCATAAGCGATCATGACCTCCCCGTCGCGGGCGTGATCGAGATCGAGCGCCTTCACAAAGTCGGGCGTTTCCGGCAGCGCCGGCCCGTCGAGCCCGTTGAGGGTGACCTGCCGGCTTCCGGCTTGAACGCCGGCGCGGTCGAGGACGGCCTTTAGCGGAACGCCGCGCCAGCGGGCGTTGCCCATGGCGCCATGCCCAAGTTGTCCGCCGGCGACGCGGGGCTCGACGAATCCGCGGCTGTTTCCCGAGCATTGATGGACGGCGACCAATTCGACCGGCTCGAAGCCGGTTTTAAGATCGGCCAATGACAGCGAAAGCGCCCGATCCACCTTGCCCTTCACTTCCAGACGAAAGGCTTCGGGATCAATCGAGAGCGGAATGTCGCTCAGATGATACCGCACGAAGAAAGCGTCGTTTGGGGTGATCACGTTCTCGTCGAAAACGGAGAACGGCGTTTCCAGTTGCGGCGGACGGGCGGTGAGTTGAATGAGCGGTCGCTTGCCGGGGTAGCGAACGAGCGGCCGGTCGCCATTGCCGAAAGGCAGCGTCGTCACGCCTTGCGCGCGCGCGCCGAACGGCGAAATGCGATTCGTCAGGGCCGCGCCAGCGACCACACGGCCCAAGCCACTAAGCAACGATCGTCTGTCCATGTTGGCCTTCACGCCGTTTCCAGCGGCCCCTTCGGCGTCGCTTGCCCGTTATATGTCGTCGCTGTCCGGCGTCTCCAGCGGCTCGGCTTCGTCGAGAAACTCCATTTCGAGCAGGGCCGGCGCGTCCGCCTCCAGCGGCTCCTCGTCCTCGGCGAGCGCCAAATCGTCGGAGGGCTGCGGCATGCGGAAGTCCTTCGGCAGGCGCCCGTCGAAGAGGCCCGCCCCTTTCAATTCGTCGAGCCCCGGCAGATCGCCAATCTGCTCCAGGCCAAAATGCATCAAAAAATTCTCGGTAGTGCCATAGGTGATCGGACGCCCCGGCGCCCGCCGGCGTCCACGCAAACGCACCCAGCCGGTCTCCAGCAAAACGTCCAGCGTGCCCTTGGAGATGGCGACGCCGCGCACTTCTTCGATTTCGGCGCGGGTCACCGGCTGGTGATAGGCGACGATCGCCAATGTCTCCAGCGCGGCGCGCGACAGCTTCCTCTCCTCGACGCGCTGGCGCGCCAGAACATAAGCGAGGTCCGGCGCCGTGCGAAAAAACCATTTCTTCCCGGCGCGCGCGAGATTAACCCCGCGCGAGGCGAAATCCGCCCGCAGCCGCTCGAGCGCCGCCACGACATGGACGCCGTCCGGCAATCGCCTTGCGATCTCCGCCTCGTCGACAGGTTCGCTAGCGGCGAACAGCAGCGCCTCGGCGATGCGGACCGCGGCCGCCAAGTCGTCCTCGGCGCGCCCGATGGCCTCGTCGCTCGTCCCGTCGAACAACTCGATTGTCTTAGCGGCCCGCGCCAATGCGCTCCTCCCGTTGACGATAGATGATCACCCGCTCGCTGCTTGTCACGACGCGGCGCTGGACCCGTCCGCCTCCGCGACTGGCTCCCGGCGCCTGACCCAAATTGGCGAAAAAGCGTGATCCTGGCGTATATGGAAACGCCCCTCGCGGACCATCTCCAGCGAGGCAGAAAAGGCGGACGCCCGCACCGTGCGCGCGGTGGTCGGATCGACGCAAAACTGTATCAGGAAATCGTCCAGCACGGTCCATTCCAGCGCCGCTCCGGCGAGTCGTTCCAGCGCTTCCCGCGCTTCGGCTAGCGACCAGACGCTGCGTTGGCGCAGCGTGACCTTCGAGATCGCGCCTTTCTGGCGTTGGCGGGCGTACGCCGAGAGTAGATCGAACAGATTGGCCCGAAAACGCGTGGACGAAGTCGTTTCCAGCCCCTCGCCCGCGCCGCGCAAAAACATGTCGCGTCCGAGCCTCGCCCGCTCCGTTAGCGCGTCAGCGGCGTGGCGGATCGCCTCAAGGCGCCGCAAGCGATCGGCGAGGGCGCTGGCGAGGTCGGCGGCGGACGGCTCCTCGCCCTTGGGCGGTTCGGGCAGCAGCAGCCGTGATTTCAGGTAGGCGAGCCAGGCGGCCATCACGAGATAGTCAGCGGCGAGCTCCAACCGCACGCGCCGCGCCGCCTCGATGAATTCGAGATATTGCTCGGCGAGCGCGAGAATGGAGATCCGGGCCAGATCGACTTTCTGGCGGCGCGCAAGTTCCAGCAGCAGGTCGAGCGGACCCTCGAAGCCGTCCACGTCGACCAGAAAGGCGGGCTCGCTTTCGCCCCGCTCTGCTTCGGTCGTCGTCTCGAACGCCAGCTCCCGCGCCATTCCCGCATTGCTCTCCACCCGGGGCTTCCAACCGCCCCGAGCCATCGAGATTGGGCCTTTTAGGCCGTCATCGCAAGCGCGGCGTCGAATTCGCGGGCGCCATCCACAGGATTAAAATCCTCGATGTGAGCCGCGGCTTCCAGCGCCGCGTCCGCCCGGGCAAGCGCGCGTCCGGTCAGAACCGGCGCGCCCTCCGCCACCGCGCGCGCTTCGTCGAGATCGCCGTTGCAGTGAAGCACGATGTCGCAACCCGCCGCGATGGCGGCTTCCGCCCGCTGGCGGAAATCGCCTTGAAGCGCCTTCATGGACAAATCGTCCGTCATAAGCAGTCCGTCGAAGCGAATCGCGCCGCGAATCGCCTCGCGAATCACCGTTTTTGACAAAGTGCCGGGCGCGGCGGGATCGAGCGCCGTATAGACGACATGAGCCGTCATGGCGATCGGCAGATCGGCGTTGGCGATGAAGGGCGCGAAATCGACGCGTTCCAGTTCGGCGCGCGACGCCTCGACCCTCGGCAGCTCCAAATGGCTGTCGGCGCGAGCGCGCCCATGGCCGGGAATGTGCTTCATGACAGGCGAGACGCCGCCGTCGAGCAGCCCCCGCGCAGCCGCGCGGCCGATGCGCGCTACGCTTTCAGGGTCGTCGCTATAGGCGCGATCCCCGATGACGCCATGCGCGCCAAGTTGAGGGGCGTCCAACACCGGGAGACAGTCGATGGTGATTCCGACTTCGCGTAGATCATGGGCGATTAGCCGCGCGCCGAGCCAGGCGAGACGTTCCGCCCCCTCGACGCTCGAAGCCGCGCGCTCGAAGGCGGCCGCGGACGGATAGCCGCGCCAATGCGGCGGGGCCAGGCGCTGCACCCGCCCGCCCTCCTGATCGACCAGGATAGGCGCTCTGGCGTCGCCGAGCGCCTCGCGGACAGAATCCGCTAACGCGCGCAGCTGCGCGCGCGATTCGACGTTTCGCCGGAACAAAATCACGCCCCAGGGCCGCGCCTGACGCAAAAAAGCGCGCTCTTCTTCCGTCAACGCCGCGCCGGCCAAGCCGCAGATAAAGGCGCTAGTCACGGGGCGCTCCTCCAGATGCGACGATCGGCGGAAAAAGAAATCAGGTTCAGTCCCCGGCGACGAAACAAGTTCCGCCGGAGGACTTCACATTCCCGCAAACGCTCGCGGCGGATTCCTTGCTCATGCCGCTCGCGCGGACACGATAGACGGTCTTGTCTCCGACCTTCGCCACTTTGAACGTCGGCTTATGACCGGCGAGCTGCGATCCGTATTTCGTCGCGACCTTGGTGACCAATGCGTGCGCCTCGGCCTCGGTCGCCGCGGCTCCGAACTGCACGGAGAAGCCGCCCGTCGCGACTTTTTGCGTAGACGCCGGAGCCTTCTCCTCGGCATCGGGCTCGACGGCCGCGACTTTTGGCGCAGCTTTCGGCTTGGCCGTCTTATCCACCCGCGGCGTGGCGCTGGGCTTTGCCGGAGTCGCCGGCGTAGTTGACGCGTGTTTCGCCGCGGCGTCGCGCGAGCCGGCGCCAGCGGCTTTTTCCACCGCTGGCGGGACTTCGGCGTTCGTGATCAAACTGCCGTCCGGCCGCACGGATACGGTCTTGATTTTCTTCGGCTGCGCCGCCGCCGACGGGGCCGCTCCGCCATCCGCGTCGGGCTCACCCGCTCCATTGTAATTGGCGCGCGATTCGACCTTCGGCTCCACGGCCTGTTCCTGGTGTGAAACGACGCGCTTCACCGGTGAGTTTTCGTGACGGTCCAGGACGGCGGCTTCGGGCTTGTCCACGCTCGTGTCCGCATTCGCGGTCGGAAGAACCTTGGCCGGACCGTCCGGCGCGTTGATGACGGCGATTTCGCGACCGCCGATCACGCCGCCGCGCTTGGCGAAGCCCCAGGCGAGGAGACTGGAGGCGAGCAAGGCGACCACGGCGACGGCATGCCATGGCCGCAAGCGGATGGAGCCGCCTTGCGCGGGCGCATCGTCCGCCTCGTCGTAGCCGACATCATCCTCCAACTCGTGGTGGCCTGAATCGGCCCCCGGATTCCGGGGCCAGGCGTCCTGAGCATCCGAAGCGGCGGAGCGCGTTTGCGGTCCGGGACGCGCGGCGAAATGGCGCGCCGCGAGATCGGCGGCGGCGAACTCATTTCCTCGAGCCTGCGAGCCGTTGGAGGAATACTCGCCGGAATAGGCTTCAGACTCGTGAGCGGCGCCCGGGTCGGGCCGCGTTCGTTGAAAATCCTCGTGAACGGACCCGCGCAATTCGGCGGCGAAGGCGTCTTCGTCAGGCGCCTTTCGCGAAGCGGCCTCGTCCCATTCGGTGGATGGCGCGGAATCCGCGGCGAACATCCGGTCGTAGCGCCGCGCCGCTTGAGCCTGCTCTTCGCCGTGCATCAGCCGCGCGAGTTCGCTCAGCGGATCGCTGGAAGATTTGCGGGGCGGCTCGACGCCACGCAGTCGCCGTTCGAAATCGTTGATGTCGATCGCGGCGCCTCTGACTGTCGACTCACGCATGGCCTACCTCGCCTGTTCTGTATGGCGCCAAAGATGCGGCCGCGCCTCGCCTATTTTGTCTCCCTTCGAGAGGGAGCCAGGAGGATCAGCGCATTTCCTCGGGCGCGCTCACGCCGAGAAGTTTCAGACCCGACGCTAGCACGCTGGTTAAGCAGACAACCAACGCGACACGCGCGCCTGTTAGCTTTCGCTCAAGTGGATTAACAAACCGTAATTGTGGCCGATCTTTGCCCCGGTTCCAGTGGGCATGGAAATAACTGGCGAGTTCATAAAGATAGAAGGCGACGCGGTGCGGCTCGTGCGCCGCCGCCGCCGCCTCGATCAGCCGAGGATATTGAGCGATTACGCGAGCCAGCCCGATTTCGCCTTCGTCCTCGAGCAGATCGAGCGGCGCGCGCGACAACGCCGTCGCGCTCACGTCGAGATCGGGGAAGGCAGCCAACGCCTGCCGCAAGGCCGACCTTCCCCGCGCATGAGCATATTGCACATAGAAGACCGCGTTGTCCTTGGATTGCTCGAGCACCTTGGCGAGGTCGAACTCGAGTGGAGCTTCGTTTTTGCGGTAGAGCATCATGAAACGCACGGCGTCGACGCCGACTTCGTCGACAACTTCCCGCAAGGTCACGAAGTCGCCAGAGCGCTTGGACATTTTCACGGGCTCGCCCTCGCGCATGAGCTTGACCAATTGGCAAAGCTTCACGTCGAGATCGACTTTCTGATTCGACAGCGCGGCCACCGCCGCCGTCATGCGCTTCACATAGCCGCCATGGTCGGCGCCCCAGATATCGACCAGCGTCGTATAGCCTCGATCGATCTTATTCTTGTGATAGGCGATATCCGCGGCGAAATAAGTGTTGGAGCCGTCGGATTTCTTGAGTGGACGATCCACGTCGTCGCCCCAGTCGCTGGAGCGGAACAAGGTCTGTTCCCGGTCCTCCCAATCCTCGGGGAGCTGGCCTTTCGGCGGCGGCAGCCGCCCCTCGTAGACAAGGCCGGCGGCGCGCAACTCTTCGATCTGGCGATCGATCTCGCAAACGCCGTTCACTTTTTCGTGCAACGTTCGTTCGGAGAAAAACACCTCATGCGTTATGCCGAGGGCCTGGAGGTCGTCGCGAATAAGGTCCATCATCGCCGCTATGGCGATGTCGCGCACGGGCGCGAGCCATTCGCGCTCCTCCTTGCCCAGCAGCGCGCGGCCATGCGCCTTGGCGATTTGTTCTCCGGCGCCCTTGAGATAGTCGCCGGGGTAGAGTCCTTCGGGAATCGTGATGGCCTCGCCGAGCGCCTCGCGGTAGCGCAGATAGGCGGAACGCGCGAGCACGTCGACCTGCGCGCCGGCATCGTTGATGTAATATTCGCGCGTCACCTCGCAGCCGGAAAATTCCAGCAGATTCGCCAGAGCGTCGCCGAACACCGCGCCGCGCCCGTGACCCACATGCATCGGCCCGGTTGGATTCGCCGACACATATTCGACATTGACCTTGCCCGACAGCGTCCCCGTCCTGCTATGTCCGGTCCCATCGGACGCTGAAGGCGCGTGGCGGCCAAAATCGTCCGGCGCGCACAAGACGCCGCGCAGCACGTCCCGATAAACGGTCGGCTTTAGCCGTATGTTGATGAACCCGGGACCGGCGACTTCGACTTCGGCCACGCCCTCGCTTTGGGCCAAGGCGGTCGCGATCTCGGCCGCGAGTTGGCGCGGATTGGGAAAATGCGGCTTGGCGTCCTTCGCGAAGACCATCGCCGCGTTGGCGGCGAGATCGCCCATCGCGGCGTCCTTGGGCGGTTCGACGACGAATCGCGCCGGATCAAGCGCCGGAAGGCGCCCCGAAGCTGTTATCTGGCCAAGAATCTCGGCGATGCGATCGTGGAAGATTTGAAAGATGTTCATATTTTGCGAGCTGCTCGTATGTGCCTAGAATCTCTCCGGTTTTGATTGAACCGGCGGGATTCCAGATTCCTTTATTTTATCGCGCTTTCCCTGGAAAAACCGGCGTCCGCTTTTGCGAAATAGCGCTCTGGCGGCGTTCCAAGGGCGAGGCCGTCGCGAGCGACGGATCAAGTCGAACGAAACCCTCGTCGAACGGGGTTTAGCAGACCTCTCGCGCGAAAACACCCCGATCGGGTCTTTTGCCACTGCTTAGCCTCAGCCTTCACGCGTTTCCTTAACCGCTCGACAAGTTACGCCGGCCATATCGCTCGTATGGGCATAAACCACCACTTCCCCTCGCACCGTCTCGATCACCTTCCACTTTCTGGGCGCGGGTTCCAGCGTCCGCGTCACATCCTCGCCGAGCTTGCCGCCGCGGCACGCGCACGCCGTCGGCGGATCAATCACCACGCGCTCGCGGGAAGATGGTCGGGGAAGGTATTGCGTTCGGGGCGCTTGCGCGTAAAGCCAGCGACCGTCGTCGTTTCGCGACCGCCTTTTCGGCCGCTGATTCGGGCGTTTCGTCTCTGCGCCGAGGCGCTGGCGGTAGGGTCCAACGACAACGCCCGCGCCATAGGCGCGCGGCTGCGACGCC
>PLAI01000307.1 GCA_003134075.1 Methylocystaceae bacterium
GGCACGCTGCGGTTAGAAAGGTTGCCGATCGGAATGGCCGTCCGTCTCACATTCGCCGATTCAGTTTGATTGCCAATTGATGAACGCGAAAGTCGCGTAAGCTCATATGGAACCTGCCCGCGCCCTTGCCCCCATGTCGGAGTCGCGAAACACGTTTTATGGAACCATGATAAATACGTGACACCAAGGCGCGCATATCGGCGCGTCGTTCTTTTTTGAGGGTCAGAAGCCGCTCTTTCGGCCGGTTTTCTCGACGATTCAGCGTGGGGCAATTTTCTTGACTTTCGCGCCAAAAGCAACAGCCGCCGCCGCGCCATCTTCCCGCCAGAGGCCCTGTGAACACCGACACGCGAGGAGCGCCTCCTCCGCCCCCTCACNNCCCCCTCTTCACTTCCCCGCCCCTCCCCCGCCGCCTCGCTCCTTCGCCACCGCCCGCCGGAACGCCGCGACGAATGCGTCGAGTTCGGTCGGCGAGAGATCGGAAACCGCCGCGTAAGCGCGCTCGTTGTCCGACCAGCGGACGACCGGATAACCGTCCACCGCGAGATGGCGCGGGATCGCCGCTTCCTCGCCCTCGGCGCGGAGCTCCGTCACGGAAATAAGATGGTCGCGGCGCTTATAGACAAGCGTCGGGACGCCCGCGCCCGCCACGATGTCGATGCGCCCGCCCGCCAAGGGAAAGCCGGCTTCCGCGAGATCGACGACTTCGGCCGCGACCGGGAGCTTGCCCGCCAGCCAGGGTTTGACCGTATGGCGGTCGGTGGAAACCACGTCGACGGGCTGGCCGGAAATCTGAGAGCGCATATGCGCCGATACGATCGCTTGCAGAGCCGTGTCGGGCGCGTTCCCGGCGGCGATGAGATGTTGCAGCCCGAGCGTCACGACCACGGTCGCGGCCATCGCGGCGGCGAAACTTCGCCAGGACGGGGGATCGCGCCAACGCGCCGTCTTCGCCTCGCGCCGCAGCGTTTGCTGCGTTTCGGCGAGCTCCATCATGCGCAAGCGCAAGGAGTCGGGAGCGCTCTCGCGCGGCGCCTTCGCGTGGATCGCCTCGCGCAGCGACTTTAGGCGCGCGTATTCCGCCGCCAGTTTCGGATCGGCGGCCAGAAGCCGCTCAATCTCGATCACGCCGGCGGCGTCGAGTTCGCCGTCGAGCGCGGCGTGCAGCAGGAGCGAGCGATCGTCGAATTCGGGTCGGGTCATGGCACCGTTCCGAGCTTTTGGGCGAGCATCGCGCGGGCGCGGGCGAGCCGCGACATGACGGTGCCGATGGGCGCGCCGGTCGCTTCCGAAATGTCGCGATAGGAGAGCCCGTTTATCTCGCGCATGACCAATGTCTCCCTGAAGGTCAGCGGCAAACCGTCGATCGCCGCGGCGACCATGGCCCGATCCGCGGTCTCGATCAGCGCGGCCTCGGGAGAAGGCGAGCCGCCTGTTTCCAACGCGTCCGCGTGCGCCTCCGCCTCCTCCGCCGCGCCGGCCAGGACGATCGCGCGCGGCCGGTTCTTGCCGAGCCAGGAATAGGCGGCGTTGCGGACGATCGCCAGCAGCCAGGCGCGGGGCCGCTCCACCGCGGCGCCGCCTTCCAGCGCCTTTAGCGCCCGGACGCAGGCGTCCTGCACGACGTCCTCGGCGTCCGTCGCGTCGCCGCAAAGCCAGCGCGCCAGTGAATAGGCGTCGTCGAGGTGCGGCAGAACATGCTCCGCGAAGTTCCGCCGCGCTGTTTCGCTCGTCACGTTCCACCGCTTGGCCGTCAGGGCGTGACCGTGATCTTGCCCTTCATCATCAGATGCAGGCCGCAGAAATAGACGACCTCGCCCGGCTTGTCGAAGATAAAGGAAAAGCTGTCGCCCGTGTCCAGCGCCTTTGAATGGAGCTTGATCTCTTGGGCGACAACATTGTGGGGAATGTCGTCGTGATTGACGAACACCACTTTCGCGCCCGCCTTGACGGTGATTTCGGCCGGCGTGAAAGCGAAGTTGTCGATGCCGACGGTGACCTCGCCGGCGGCGAGGGAGAGTCGCGGCGCGAGCGCGAAGGCGCAGGCCGCGGCGAACAGGGCTATCTTTTTCATCGGTCGCGCTCCCTTCATCCGGCCAGAGTTGAATCGACGATGGCGAGCGGCTGCTTGCCATGCGCGAGCCTGACGCTGGAGAGGCCGAGCAAAGAGCGCAACTGATCGGCTGGCGCGAGTTGCGGCCCCGGCGCTGGCGCGGAGCCCGGCGCCGGCTGGGGAAAGGCGGTCGAGCGCGCGGTGTGGAAGGTCATATTGCCTTCCACCTTTTGGGCGATCTGATGAATGTGGCCGTTGAGCACCGTCACCGAGCCAAACCGCGCGAGAAGCTTTAGCGCCTCGGCGCTGTCCTGCGTGCCCCACCCCCATTCCGGCGCGACGGTCCAGAGAGGAATATGCGCGAACACGACGATCGGCGTTGACGCGCTCTTGGACTTGAGGTCGCCACCGAGCCACGCCAGTTGTTCGGCGCCGAGATTGCCCATGCCGCCGGCCTTCAGGTCGTAAACATTGACGAGACCAACGAAATGCGCGCCGCCGCGGTCGAAGGAATACCACCCCTTGCCCTGGGAGAGCTTGCCGTAGCGGGAGAGATAGGCCGCGCCGTTGTTCTCGTCGATGACATCATGTTCTCCCGGCACATAATGCACGTCGAGCTTGGCGGCGCCGATCAGTTGATCCGCGTCGTCGAACTCGTTCGGCCTGGAGAGATGGGTGATGTCGCCGGTGTGAATCATGAAGGCGGGCTTCATCGGCAGTCCGCCGATCTTGCCTATGGCCTCGGTTAGAGTGGCGTTCGGATTGGGATTGGCCGGCTTGTTGAAGCCGATGTGGCTGTCGGAAATCTGGACGAAGGAGAAGCCCGTCGCGGCTGCTTCCGCCGACCCCACGAGACTTGAGCCGGGAACGCCGCCATTCAGCGTCCAGACGAGGCCGGAGCCGGCCCAGGCCGCGCATTTGAGCGCTTGCCTGCGGTTAAGGGATGTGTCGTCATCATGTTTCATTATCGTCTCCCATAGTCGGCGGAGCGCCGGTCACGTCAGAAGACTCGTCCGAGAGCGGGTTTATTCCCGGGAGGCGAATTTTTTCCGCGCCGCCTGGATCGCGATAAGAAGGGCCCCATGACCGCCGACGCGCAAGAAGAGACGCTGCGCTTTCTCGCCTCGCTCGACGGCGGCGACGAGATTGTCTCGACGCATATTTCGCGCGTCGTGCTCGGCCGAACGCGCGCGTTCAAATTGAAGCGCGCGGTCGCCTTTCCCTATCTCGATTTTTCGACGCCGGGGAAGCGGCTCACGATGTGCGAGCGCGAGGTCGCGCTCAACCGCCGCACCGCGCCCGCGCTCTATCTTGGCGCGAGGCGCGTCACCCGCGAGGCGGATGGCGCTCTCGCGCTCGATGGCGCGGGCGAACTCGTCGACGCCATTGTCGAAATGCGCCGCTTCGACGATGGCGCGCTGCTTGAATCCTTCGCCGCGAGGGGCGCGCTGTCAGCGCAAATCATCGAGCAACTCGGGCGAAAAATCGCCGCCTTTCACGACGAGGCGGAAATCATTCGGGAGGGCGGCGGGAGCGAGGCGATGCGCCGCATCGTGCTGCTCAACGAGAAGAGCCTGCGCGACTTTCCACCGGCGCCGCCAGGCGACATAGAGGCCCATAACGCGCGGCTGGGCGCGTTGGTGCAAACGCACGGCCCACTGCTCGACGCGCGCCACGCGCGGGGCAAGACGCGCCGCTGCCATGGCGATCTGACCTTGCGCAACATCTGCGTCGTCGACGGCGCGCCGACGCCTTTCGATTGCATCGAATTTTCCGACGAACTCGCGGCGATCGACGTGCTCTACGATCTCGCCTTTCTGCTGATGGACCTCCATCGCGTCGGGGAAAGCGGCCTCGCCAATTTGGCGCTCAACCGCTATCTCGATTGGCGCGACGAGTGCGACGGCCTGGGGCTGCTGCCCTTGTTCATGTCGCTGCGCGCGACGATCCGCGCGCATATCGGCGCCGCGCAAAACAAGCCCATTGAGGCGCGCCGCTATTTCGATCTCGCGCGCGAATTGGCGCGGGACGGCGCGCCGCGCCTCATCGCGATTGGCGGCTATAGCGGCTCCGGCAAATCCAGCGTCGCGGCGGCGCTCGCGCCGTTGATCGGCGCCGCGCCCGGCGCGCGCACGCTGAGCAGCGACCGGCTGCGCAAAAGGCTGCACGGCGCCGAGCCGACGCGGTGCCTGCCGAAGGAGGCCTATGCGCGCGAAGTCTCGGCGCGCGTTTATGAGGAGATGATGATCGAGGCGGGACGCGTCGCGCGCGCCGGCTGGCCGGTGGTGGTTGACGCGGTGTTCGACCGGGTTTCGAGCCGCGCCGAGATTGAACGGATCGCGCGGGAGGCCGGCGCGCCGTTTTTCGGCTTCTGGCTCGATGTCGATCTTTCGGCGCGGATCGCGCGCGTCGAGACGCGGCGCGACGATCCCTCCGATGCGACGCCCGAGGTGCTGCTGGCGCAAATGAAGGGCGAGACCGGCGCGATAGGCTGGCGGCGCATCGACGCCGCGCGGGGGTTAGACGCGGTTGTGGCGGAGATTGTCGGCGCGATTGGGTGACTCCCTTCTCCATTCACGGGAGAAGGGAGCGCCCCATCGAGTTGATTAAACGGCCGCATCACAACGGCTTGCTAAGAAAAATGCGCGCCGCGCCGACTGGAAAATTCTCTATCCGCCCGTGGCGGACGAAGCCGCGACGCTCGTAAAACACGGCGGCGCTTTCTTCAAAAGTGTCGAGATAGACGCCGACGCAGCCGCGCGCGCGGGCGGCCTGTTCCGCCTCCGCCAGCAGGCGGCGCCCGAACCCCTGTCCGCGCCAAGCGGGCGCGACATATAGATGCCGGACATAGAGCCAGCGCCAATGCGACACTCCGTTCAGCCCCGCGACCACGGTGCCCGAGCCGTCGCGAGCAAGGATAGAGAACGGCCGTTCGTCGCGCGGGCCAAGGCGGTCGCCGACCTCCACGCCGAGTATCACGCCGACCTCCGGCGTCTCGCGCGCGTCGATGAAATCGAATTTAATCACGTCGAGCGCGGCCTGCTGCGCGTCGTCGCCAGTCATGATAGCTGTCCCGCATGAGAGCCAAATTCGCCCTGGCAATCTGGGCCATGGCCGCGCCGCTTGCAACCGAGGCGCCCCCCGCCCAAGGCGTCGAACATGCCGCCGACGCGGCATGCGCGCAGCCCGTCAACGCCAATGGCGCGCGGCCTCGCGATTATCATCCGATCCTGCAAAGCTGCGTCAACGACGCGGGCGCGCGAAAACTCGCGACGCGGCGGATGGTTCTGGGCGCCGAGGCGCTGCTGCTCACGGTCGATCCCGACAGTCTCGCGACGAGCCTCGAGCGCGCGCGGTGCTGGCGCTGCGCGGATACAAGCGACGCGGCGGAAGCCGACACGCGCTTCATGCGCGCGCTAAAGAAGCCAGAGCCGACTCCCGCGACGCCGAAGGTTTTGGAGGACGCGGGCCTCTCGCGCGGCGCCGGCGAGGGCGTCTTCGTCACCGGCGATCTGTGCCCGAGCCGGCGCCCGCTCGACCGCGATTTTCTGGAGCTGCTCGCCAGGCAAGGCCCGGGAACGCCCGTCGCCCTGGCCATCTCGGGCCTGTGGATCGTCCATCACGCCGACGAACTCGACTGGCTGAAGCAACAGGCGGCCAGCGGCGCGCTGAACATCGTCTGGGTCAATCATTCCTATCATCACCCTTACGTCAAAAGCCGCCCCGACGCGCAAACCTATTTACTGACGCCCGGGGTCGACATCGACGCTGAGATTTTCGACACGGAACGGCTGATGATCGCCAACGGCATTACGCCATCGGCGTTTTTCCGCTTTCCCGGACTGGTTTCCGACGCGGGATTGATGGACAGGCTGCGCGAACGCCATCTTGTCGCGCTCGGCGCCGACAGTTGGCTGGCGCTTGGTCCACGCCCCCGTCCCGGCTCGATCGTGCTGGTGCATCCCAACGGCAATGAGGAGGCCGGGCTGAGGATTTTTTCGCGCCTGTCGCGGCAGGGAAAAATGCCGAGGCCGTTCCGTTCGCTCAACGAGGCGCCGTAACCAGTTCCCGCCCGAAGCGTTGTCGTCGTTTCTTCATCGAACCAATCTAACCGTTTCGGTTGGAGGACCACCATGGAAAACGAAACCGCCGAATTGGACAGATTGCAGGCTGCCTACAAGGCGGCCGTCGAGGAATGGATTGTCGCGATCAGGAAAGAAGAGGCGCTGGCGTCGGTCAATCACACGATCGCCGAAGTCGATAAATGGGAAGAGGCCCATTTCGACGAGGACGACGCGCGCAACAAGGTCTTGGCCTTGAAGGTGGAATATGAGGACGCGCTGCGCCGCAAGTTCTTCGATTTTTAGGTTTTCGGGCGACCGGAACGCACTTTGGAAGCGCTGCTTTCCGAAATACCGATCTTCCGGCGAGCGCCACTCCGGGCTCCCGGTGATTCTCACCGGGGCGCGGTCTATCGGCTTTGTCAGCGGGCCAACGGCAATAAAGAAGCGAATCAGTCGCCGCGACGATGAATTAAAAAATTCTCAATTCTTGAAATCAACGATTTAGCATTTTGTGGAGGCGTCCACGAATAGCTCAGCTCGCGCGCGCCGGGTTGCAATCGAGCGGAGGGCTGATCATATACGACGACTATGCAGGAGAGCCTGATGTCGTACCTGGAGGGGGTTGTGTATGACCCGCCGTCAAGCGAATATCCCCCGCTCATCGTTATTTTCAGAGCAGACGGCGAAATCTTGACGGCGCGCGCGGCGGCTTCGGTCGAGGCGGCGGAATCTTTCCTCGCGGAGGTGCTGGCGGAGGTCCAGGCCAAATTAGACAGCGAATTGGCGAAGAAAGACCACCCGACGGAGCGCTGAAATCCCTAAAGCGCGGCCGACGGGGCAACGCGGAGCGTCCATGACCGGCTTCGGCGCGGCTCCGATTTCCGATATGGCGTAGTCAAGCGTCGCGGAATCAGGGGCGCGTGGACGCGCTCGAGTTCGCGGCCGAATTTTCCTTACATTGACAAGGATTGTGGCGGCTCTTATCTCTCCGCCGGGAATTTGCGTCGAAACCCGTGGGCCTCCGCGGGGCGCGTAGGCCGCCCGAGCGGTTCCCAGCGCTTGACGAAGCGCCCGTTCTCAAAGGTTTCGACGTATCGGCGCGCCAGCCTTAAGCGAGCGCTCCGGTCCAGTCAGAAAGGTTCCACGAATGTTCGGCGCCCTCGCCAAGAAAATTTTCGGCTCCGCAAACGAACGCCGGCTGAAGACCTATCAGCCGAAAGTCAGGGCGATCAACGCGCTGGAGCCCGAGGTCGCCGCGCTCTCGGACGAGGCGCTGCGCGCCCGCACGCAGGAGTTCCGCGAGCAGTTCGCCGCCGGCAGGACGCTTGACGATCTGCTCGTGCCCGCCTTCGCAACGGTGCGCGAGGCGGCGAGGCGCACGCTCGGCCAGCGCCATTTCGACGTGCAGCTGATCGGCGGCATGGTGCTGCACGAGGGCGGCATCGCCGAGATGCGCACCGGCGAAGGCAAGACGCTGGTCGCGACGCTCGCGGTCTATCTCAACGCGCTGCCGGGAAAAGGCGTGCATGTCGTCACCGTCAACGACTATCTCGCCAAGCGCGACGCCGAATGGATGGGGCAAATCTATAACTTCCTCGGCATGAGCGTCGGCGTCATCGTTCACGACATTTCGGACGAGGATCGCTCCGCCGCCTACGCCAGCGACATCACCTACGGCACCAATAACGAGTTCGGCTTCGACTATCTGCGCGACAATATGAAATACGAGCTGGCGCAGATGGCGCAGCGCGGACATTCGTTCGCGATCGTCGACGAAGTGGATTCGATCCTCATCGACGAGGCGCGCACGCCGCTGATCATTTCCGGCCCGATCGACGATAAATCCGATCTCTACAACGCCATCGACAAGCTCCTCCCGAAGCTCGTCAAGGAAGATTACGACCTCGACGAGAAGCAGCGCTCGATCAGCCTGACCGACGCTGGCAACGAACATATGGAGGAATTGCTCGGCGAGGCCGGCATCCTCACCGAGGGCGCGCTCTACGAGGCGCAGAACGTCACCATCGTCCACCACGTCAATCAGGCCCTGCGCGCGCACAAGCTGTTCCAGCGCGACAAGGATTACATCGTGCGCAAGGGCGAGGTCGTCATCATCGACGAATTCACCGGCCGCATGATGCCGGGGCGCCGCTATTCGGAAGGGCTGCATCAGGCGCTCGAAGCCAAGGAGCATGTCCAGGTCCAGCCGGAAAACGTGACGCTGGCCTCGATCACCTTCCAAAATTACTTCCGCCTTTATAGCAAGCTGGCCGGCATGACCGGCACGGCCTCGACCGAGGCGCTCGAATTCGCCGAAATCTACAAGCTCGACGTCGTCGAAATTCCGACGCACCGTCCGGTCCAGCGCATCGACGAGGACGACGAGGTCTATCGCACCGCCGGCGAGAAGCTGACGGCCATAGCGGCGGAAATCGAGGCGGCGAGCGCCAATCTGCAACCCTTGCTCGTCGGCACGACCTCGATCGAGAAATCCGAGCAACTGGCGCAATATCTGACCAAGCAGGGCTACACGCAGATCGACTTCACCGATCCCAAGGCGCTGCCCAAACTTTATGTCGCCGCCCGCGCCGGCAAGCCTTCAAAACTGTTCGCGGTGCTGAATGCCCGCTTCCACGAGCTCGAGGCCTATATCGTCGCGGAAGCCGGCGTGCCCGGCGCGATCACCGTCGCGACCAACATGGCGGGCCGCGGCACCGACATTCAGCTTGGCGGCAATGTGGAGATGCGCGTTACGCAAGAATGCGTCGGGCTCGAAGGCGACGCGTTGGAAGCCAAGGAAGCGGAGATCAGGGCCGAGGTCGCGCGGTTCAAGGAGCAGGCCATCGCCGCCGGCGGCCTCTATATCATCGGCACGGAGCGCCACGAGAGCCGACGCATCGACAATCAGCTGCGCGGACGCTCGGGTCGCCAGGGCGATCCGGGGCGCTCGAAATTCTACCTGTCGCTGCAAGACGATCTGATGCGCATCTTCGGCTCCGAGCGCATGGATTCGATGCTGGTCAAGCTCGGATTGCAGGAGGGCGAGGCGATCGTCCATCCCTGGATCAACAAGGCGCTGGAGAAGGCGCAGCAAAAGGTCGAGGCGCGCAACTTCGACATGCGCAAGAACGTGCTGAAGTTCGACAATGTGATGAACGATCAGCGCAAGGTGATCTTCGAACGCCGCCGCGAAATCATGTCGGACGAGAGCGTCGAGGATCATGTCGCCGACATGCGCGAGGAAGTCGTCGACAAGATGGTCGCGCTTCATATTGCCCACAACGCCTACGCCGAGGCGTGGGATGTCGCGGGTCTCGCCGAGGAGGCGAAGGAAAAGCTCAATATCGAGCCGCCGATCGCCCAATGGGCCGCCGAGGAAGGCATCGCCGACGAGGAGATTCGCGAACGTCTGCTCGCCGCGGCGAACGAAGCTTATGCCGCCAAGGTCGAGAAAAACACGCCCGAGCTGATGCGCATGATCGAGAAGCAGTTCGTGCTTCAGGCGCTCGATTTTCTATGGCGCGACCATCTGATCGCGCTCGACCATCTGCGCCAGGTCGTCGGCTGGCGCGGCCTGGCGCAGCGCGACCCGTTGAACGAATATAAGTCCGAGGCGCTGGAACTGTTCAAGACGCTGATGGAGCATTGGGACGAACGCGTGACGCAGCAGTTGATGCGCGTCGACGTCTCGTTCGAGGCGCCGCCCTCCGCGCCGATGGAATTGCCGCCGATGCAGATGTCGCATCCGGCGCCGGAAGCGCTTGGCGGCGGCATGGGCGATCAGGCGATCCTCGCCGATCTCAACGCCCGCCTCGCCGCGGTGGACTTTTC
>PLAI01000089.1 GCA_003134075.1 Methylocystaceae bacterium
CGGGCGCGTGGATCGAAACGCCCCCTTGACCGCTGCTAGGTTGCCCGAAATCGAGTCGCGCCCCATGCGGGCGCGTGGATCGAAACATCCATGCTGCTCGTGCAATTGATGCCCCCGCCAGCACGTCGCGCCCCATGCGGGCGCGTGGATCGAAACGTCATCACGGCGTTCTTACGGGATATTCACCGGCGTCGCGCCCCATGCGGGCGCGTGGATCGAAACCAAGTCCGAACGCCCCCGCGAAGTAATTCCAAAGTCGCGCCCCATGCGGGCGCGTGGATCGAAACAGTCCAAGAGCCGTCGCCGCTTTTGTCACCCCGGTCGCGCCCCATGCGGGCGCGTGGATCGAAACCTCGATGAGCGCCTTTAGCGCGGGGTTTGGGGCGTCGCGCCCCATGCGGGCGCGGGCAGGCGTGGCGATTGGCGAAGGCGGGTCAATAATCAACGAAGTCCCAGGCACCTGCGAGATAACCAGGCAGGGATGCCGCCTGTGTGCGAGATTTCCGGGGCGACGAGCCCTGTCACCTGTTGGCGTGAATTCAAGGTCCTCCCATATTGGAGTTGAGAAGCGCTTTGAACGGAACTTCGGTTCGGAAATCGGCTGATGCTCGTTCCTGGCGGAAGGTGATGAACCTCGATCGTTATGCCGAGTTCATCGGCGAGTTTTTGCAGCTCGCGTTTCCACAGACGCACCCGCGAACCATTGCTGCCTCCGCCATCAGCGGTAATGAGCAGACGCCTTGCCAGAGGATAACGAACGCGGCCCACGTCCTGCCACCAACGGCGTATGGTCTGCACAGCGAACGCCGCCGTATCATTGTCGATCTCGACGTTCACCCAGCCCGTGTTGGCGGCAAGATCATAAATTCCATAAGGCACGGCGCGGCCGAGTTCCGCGATCAGAAAGTCATGCACACGCACTTCCTCGGGATCGCCTTGGGGACGCCATTCGCGGCCGGCGTTCTTGAAGTCGCCCACGAGTTCCTTCTTCTTCGTGTCGACGGAAATCACCGGCTGGTTCTCGGCCAAGGCCGTCTCGACCGACTCGTTGATGAAGCGGAACTGAGCGTCGCGGTCGGGATTGTCGGCGCCTTCCTTGGTCTTGCGATTGGCTTGCAGACTGAACTTCTGCGCCTTCAACAATTCGCCGACGACCGTATGGCTGATCTTGTGCCCGAGCTTGTTCAATTCGGCGGCCAGGCGACGCAGACTCTTGCATGTCCAGCGCAGAGGCGACATAGGATCGCCGCGCGCGTCGGGCTCAACAAGCGCGTTCAGATCGTGGAGCAATCGGCTATCCGTCTCGGCCAACGATTTCCGGCCGCCGCCCGAACGGCGAATACGCCCCAGCGGTAGCGTCTCCGGCGCCTCAAGATCTTTCAGTCCACGCCCGATCGTGCTCGCGGCGATGCGCGTAACACGCGCCACTGCCGCTATACCACCATGGCCCGCAGCCCTGGCTTCCGCAGCGGCGAACAGACGCCGCTGACGTTCGTCGAGATGCGGCAACATCGCCGTCTTGCGCTCCCGCAGCGAATCTTCGTCAATCATCCCGTAACGCTACGACGCCGCGCGACCGCCGGGAATCCCATATCTGTTCCCTTAAAGAACCGATTCAGCTATTCCCTGACGGGCCTAGGCGACGATTGGGACATGATCGACACTTAAACGGGCCAAAAGTCCCTGCTCTTCGCGTTCGAGACAACAGGAGGGACTGGCGTGAGCGGCACCTTGAAAGTGCGGCGAGACACTCCCATATGTTGTGCCGTTGCCGCCTCTTGAGTTCGATTAGTAGCGGCGGCTCGCACTCAGGAGATTACAATGGTGGACAAGAACCAGTTGTTTGTCGAGCGGCGACCGGAAGGTGATTTCGCGGTTCGTAAGCCGGACTCGCAAAGAGCGAGCGCCGTTGCGCCGACACAGGCGGAAGCGATTGCTAGGGCGAGAGAACTGAATCCCAAAGCGACGCCGATGGTCGAGCGCGTCCGCAACACCAAGAACGGCAGCCCGGACAAGTGGCGCAAGCCGTAATCGGCGTGCGGTTGAAGTAGGCAGTCCGCTTCCGAGCGGGTTGTTTTCTTTCCCAGTAGTATAGGATAATATTCTTTATCAGATACTATAAAGGGGACGGCTGATGCAGTTCAATCCGAACGAAGTGCTGGGCGGAGCTCTGGCAGAGGGACTTAAGATAGTTGGTGGCCTAGCGTTCGCGTGGCTGCTTTTAAAGATTATGACGCTTTGGGGTTCGCTGGAAAATCAAAAGGCGACGCCTTGGGTCGCCGTGGTCGCTTTAGCGGCGCTCTTGCTTGGATTGTTCCCGTTTGTTCGGCCGTCACCCCCGGAAGTGATCACATTATCAGGTCGAACCATAGGTTCGCATGGAATTGTGAAAAGCAAGTCAGACCCTGAGTGGTTTGAAAATACATGCGAACGTGGAGATAAAATAGACCCTATTAAATATCCCTGCTGGGTAGATGTTCCGGATAGCGAAGGATTTAACCTATGCACAATATCAACTATAATTGTAGATGCAACGCTGAAACGTGGAGATCCTGTGGACGCTTATTGTGTTGTCCCAG
>PLAI01000108.1 GCA_003134075.1 Methylocystaceae bacterium
CATGCCGCCCCTGTCAACACGGTGAGGCAAAAAAAGTGAACCGAGGTTCCGTTTTTCTGGACCGGCATGGGTTCGCGCGGTCCGGTCATGCCCGCGAGAACGGCGACGCCCCAATTGAGCCATAATGCGGAGGTTCCGTCATAAATCTGTTTGCTCGTCGGGTTCCTTGGCGGGCTTGCGTCGCGTAATTTGTGACGGCTTAATAAAATATTCGCGCACCCAATTCGCGGGAAAACCTCGCATGGGCGGCGCGCGAATAATGGGCGGCAACCGATCAGGCCAAGGATTTAATGCTAAACGCAACCCGCGACTCCGCCGAATGACCGCTTTCGCGAATGGGCGCTTCGGCTTCCCCACGACAACGAGCATAGCCTGGGCGGACATCGGCGATGAGCCAGCGATTGAAGCCGATGGTCGTCGCCATTCGGCCGACGACCGTCGCCGGGTGTCGATTCGTTGGCTGATGGGCACGGTTCTCACGGGCCTATCGGGAGCGCTGTTGATTAGCGCCGCCGCCTATACGGCGCTCGATCAACAGACGCGCTTCGCGGAGGCGCCGACACGCGCGCAGATCTCGCGCAAGGATGATCGCGACAGCCAGACCGTGAACCCCAGAAAGGGCGACCGCATAATGCGCGCCGTCGATGTTGTCGCCGCCAAACAGACCTTTCGCACGGCGACGACGGCGAAATCGGGCGACAAGGAAGTGGTTCGCACCAAGACCTTCACCCATGTCGCGACAACGCTGACGCTGACGCCAACCAATTTCGCGGATGAAGTGCCGTCTTTCAATCCTCTAAAACTGACCAGCGATCCGCATTACACGGCGGACAATCTCAGCGAATCCGATATCGCGCCCGACGACGCCGAGGTCTCGTTCGTCACTCGCGATTTGACCGCGACGCCGATCGAGCGCCAGAGCGCGTCGCTAACGCTCGAGGAAAGCCAAGCCCAGGTCGTGGAGCAGTCGAAAACGACTCTCGTCGCCGGATCAAAGGCTTCGTTGCCGCTGCCGGGCCAAATGCTGCTTTCCCGGACCAGTCGGGCGACGCTCGACCCCTTGGCGCTGGGCTATGCCGCGCCGGGAGGAACGGCCCCGACGACATTGTCCGCGCCCTTCTCCTCGATAGAAGTGCGCATGGTGCCCGAAAATGTCACGATCACGCCGCGCGTCACGGCGCAGCCGACGCAAATGGAGGAAAAGCTCGCGGTGGCGCGGCGTGGCGAGACTCTCGCCGATGTGCTCGCGGCGAATGGCGTGCCCAAGGCCCGAGTCGCGGGCGTCATGGCCGCGTATAAGGGCCGGCGCGCGGAGCCCGTCCGCGAAGGCCAGCGCGTCAAGCTTTTGTTCGCCGATTTCGACGGTTCGAGCAAGGAAATGCAGCTGGCCCGCGTCTCCGTGTACAACGACGAGCAACTCGACTCCATGGTCGCGGCCACGGATCGCGGCGACTTCATGCAAGTGGTCGCGGCCCCGAAGACGACAGCCAAGGCCGCGCCAAAGCCGCGCGTCTCCGGCGGAGAGGACGAGGACGGCGAGGACAGCGAAGATTCCGGGGGCATGCGCCTCTATGATTCGCTCTATGAGACCGCGCTCAAGCAGGACGTCCCGCGTCCGATCATCAGCGAACTTGTTCGGGTGTTCGCCAACGACATCGATCTGCAGCGCGGCGTCGCCGGCGGCGATTCGCTGAATGTGTTTTATGACGATAGCGAGGAAAGCGGCGGCCGGGACGCCTTGCTATACGCCTCGCTGACGACGCGCGGCGAAACCTATCGCTACTACCGTTTCCAAACGCCGGACGACGGTCTTGTCGACTACTACGACGACAACGGCCGTTCCAGCCGGAAATTCCTGGTCCGCAAGCCGATCGCCACGGGCGAGACGCGCTCGGGTTTTGGTTATAGGCGCCATCCGATTCTCGGATACTACAAGATGCACACTGGCGTCGATTGGGCCGCGCCAATCGGCACGCCGATCTTCGCGGCGGGAAATGGCGTGGTCATCATGGCGGAGTGGCATGGCGGCTATGGCCGGCGCGTCGAAGTCCAGCACGCCAATGGATACATTACCGCCTATAATCATATGTCGGGTTTCGCGCGCGACATAGCCAAGGGTGTGCGCGTAAAGCAGGGCCAGACGGTGGGCTTCCTCGGTTCGACCGGCCTGTCCACCGGACCTCACCTCCACTATGAAGTGATGGTCAACGGCCACTTCGTCGACCCGATGCGCGTCAAGCTGGCGCGCACCCGCGAATTCGACGGCAAATTGCTCGCTGACTTCAAACGCGAGCGCGACCGGATTGATCAACTGATGGCGAAAGCGCCCAATAATCCGAAAGTCGCGGCGCGCAAGTGACGCGGCGCGGGAATAGATGGTCGCCGCCGGCCTGGCGGGGCGACGCCGGAGATTGGCGCGTGGCGCGATAGTTAAGCATAGCCAAGCTCTTAACCATCGCGCGGTGAGCGACGCGACGCCCAGGTTTCTCATGATAGACTAACATCGATGATAGCCATGCGACGGCCTCTGCCGTGGCTTCCCCGCCGATTTCCCAAGGCGCGCCGCACACTAGGAGACATTGCTCGAGGCGAGATTTCACGCGCCGGGTCACGCGCCTTTGTTCCTTGGTCGTGGCCCGCTTTCGCGAAAAATGCGCGCCGCGCTGTCAGTCGCAAACCTTTCCGCGCCAGGTGCGCTGCTCTCGCTCGACCTTATGGACTTGACCGAGTCTATCGACATGCAATTTCCTCAACCCGAACAGCGTGCGGGTTCCAATTCTCATTTTCACCGGGAGCGCGCTCGAAACCGTTGAAACCGTCAACGCGCCCGTGTTGCGATCGAGGCTTCGAAAGTAGCAGCGGATAATTTCGCTGTCCGACCTGCTCACTTCGAGCAGCGTCATCGACGTCATCGACCACATGAATTCATAGCTCGAATCGATTCGCGGCCAATTCTCTTCCTCCGTTCCTCCTTGCACCGCGCGCATCGGCGGCGCGGCGAGCATCGCGATTTCATGCGGATAGATCGGCACGAGGAAATATTGGAACACTCCTTTCGCGTTGGGTTTGCGGAACACGTCCACGCGCGCCATGTCGCCGCGGTCAACGGCGGCGGCCCGATTTGGATTGCCGGTGTTCAGCAAAATATTCACCTTGCTCTTGGCGGCCAGCCGAATCTTGCGGATGGGATCGCCCTTGGGCGAGCGCGGCGGCTCTCCCGCGGGCTTGCCCGCCTCGATCCAAGCGCGCAAGGCGCGAACGGTCGCCATGTTGCGATCTGGATCCTTAATTCGCTCGAGGTCGGCGATCTTGATATCCGCGACCATCTTGCGCTCATAGGCCCTCCGTTCGCCGTCGCGAATCGCGATTTGCCGAAACGTCGCGTCGTGAGCCTTGCCGCGAGCGCGCCTACGTTCGGCGCAAGCGACGAACACCATTTCCAGGGCGTCGAGGCATGCTTCGCGAAAGCCCGTCCAGGGCGCACAAATCTCCGTCAACTCGAAAGGACGCCCTTCACGCTCTTTCTTTTGAATTTGCCGCGTCGCTCTGTTGAGCAGCGATTCGGTTGTCGCCGCGACAATGATCGCGTCGAGCGCGTGATGACGGTCGTCGCGGATTCGTTCGCCTTTCTCGTTCTTTTTAATCCATTGCAAGCCGAAGGCTTTGCGCAAGCGGTCCGTCAGCGCGCCCGGACGCGTGAAGACGCGGCGCATCCCGTCGCCCTCGGCGTTCTTTTCAACCCCTGGATAAAGCTGCTTCAACGCTTCGGCGAGGAGACGGCTTGTCCAACGCGTGTCGTTGAGATTGCGCGCGCGAAATTTATCCGCCGCCGCCTCGGCGTCGCGCAATTTGTAATTTCGCTTCTTGAACCCGTCTATCCGCAGCGAATCGACGCGCGCGATGAAGGCTTCCCATTCCTTCGGACCTCTCTCCACGTGAAACCATTCAAACGGCGTGCGGCCTTTCTTGTGTTGATTCGCGCGCGTCAGGCACAGCGTCTTGTTCGAATAGGAATCATCGCCAAAGCGACTCCAAGGCAGGATGTGATCGATCTGCACGCTGTTGTCGCCAGCCACGAGTTGCGACGCCTCGATGCGGACGTTGCTGTAGATGCAGCGTCCGTCTTGCTCCAGCCACAGCTCGAAACGCGTCAACTCCTCGTGTCCGCCGCCGCGCGGCGCCCGCCCCATTTCCCGCGTGAACCGTTCTATCAGCTCATCCCTACGCCTGCCGCGCGCCTCGCCGCGACGCGCGATCTCGCGGCGCTCGTCGATGGATTTGCCGACATCGCGCGCCAACTCGACGTGAATGTAATCGGGAACGCCATAAGTCTCGACGATGGCCTTGACCTGCTTGAGCGCCTCGATCAACGCCTTGCGCGCGGTCGGACTATCGACGAGTTCGCGTGAAACACGCTTTTCCGAGAGTATCCGGGCCAACGCCTCCTTGCCGAAGACCCCGACGTCGAAGGCGTGTCGCGCGCGACTCGCGGTGTGATCGTATCCCGCCCGCGCGCAGGCCCTGTCATAGGTCAGTCCTTGCATCAAAGCGGGGATGATGTTGCGCGCGGCTTTCGCGGAAACATGACCCGCTCCGGCGAAGAGATCGAGCCCGCCATCCTTCGCCGCGGTCACGAGCGTCCGCGTGAGCGCCTCGTCGAAACCGCTCGCCAGCAAATCTTGGCGAATCAAATCATACCTATTTCGAAACGAGACGACTTCGGCGATTCGATCCAAGCGCTCGGGAGTCGCCAGCAAGTCGCGCCAAGTCGTTTCACCTAGCGCGGCGCCGATCAGGCTCCTCAACTTGTGAGTCCCGGCCGCGGCCGCTCCCGATCTCACGACGAAATCCAGCCTTTTCTCCTCTCCGATGGCGACGCCAGCGAAGGAAATCGACGCGGGCAGCGCGAGCTTCTCGCGCAAGACGGCATAGGTGAACTTCGCATCCGCGCCAAAGTCCAACATCGCCACGTTCATTTCACTCGCCGAAAGGGCGCGCGTTTCGCTCCCTTCGACCAGAGTGAGATTTCTCAGACGGCACAGACAGCGGAATCGCTCATAGGAATAGCCGCGCTTGGGGGAACGCTTCTGGTCGAGTTCGAAAGGACAGCGGCCGACCATGTGTTCGCTGTCTTGCAATGGGCGTTGGAAAAACGCCGCCTTGATGAACTCCTGCTCGAAAGCCGTCGTCGCGTGGTCGGCCCGCAGGCGGGCTTGCGCGCGAAAGAGAGCGGCGGCCTCGCTCAAGAGATCTTCCCGCAACTGCGTGCGAGAATGATCGCCGTCGCGATTGCGTAACCGGCGCACGCTCGTGCCCGAAACGAGAAAACTTTCGTCGGCGCATAACATATGCGCTGGAGTCCGGAAGCGCGCGAGCTTGTCCTTCGTCGCGGCGAAGGCCTTGCTCATCGCCGAATTCGCGTTGGCGGCCTGGGCGGATTTCACGTCCTTCGCGTTCGATTTGAATCCGCGATGCCGTGCGATATGACCTAACGCCACGGCGAATTCGACCGGGCGCAAAGCGCGCTCAAACGCCTCCGTTCTCAGTTTCCACGGGTCCAAGCCTGGCTGTTTCAGCGCGTCCCGATCGTCGCGAGGCAAAAGTTCATGGCGCGCGAACACACGCCGAATTTCATTCATGCGCTGACGGCGGCGACGCAGCACGCGGCGCTGACCCCTGAAATTCCGGCGTATCTCGGATTTTAGCCTGGAGCCGTTTTGAGTTTTTTCCTCCGGCGAATCGAACTTCCAGACTCCGGCGGCGAGAATTTCGCCTCGGGCTCCCTCCTCACCGCCAATGTCGTCAATTTCAATGAGCGCCCAGCCGATTGACGCAATTCCAACGTCCAAACCCAAGACACGCATCAAAACTCCCCCCGACGTTTCGGTAAAACCCATTGACCTGTAAGGGTTAGTGGGTTTACATCCCTTTGGGAAATCGGAAGGGAAGCCACGGTAAAGTGGTTTCTATGAAATCACTGAAGGATTACCCCCGCCACAGAGATGCGGCGGGGGGATTCCCTTATTTTATGAGGGCTTACGCGCCCTCGCGTCGTGGTTTTCAGATTCGTGGCTCTCCGAATGGATTTCATTCAAAGTGAACGCGCGGATTCTCGGTTAACGTAGATAGAGGCGCTGGCCGCAGCGTTAAGAATCCCGGATTGGCTCTTGCGCTCGCCGACGGACGGCGCCATTTCCCGCGGGCTACGCCTAAACAGGAAGCCCCATGCTCGAAGCCGCCCTCGCCAGCCTGCGCCAAATCCTCACGCCGCCTTTTCGGTCCGTGCTTTATAAAAGCCTCGGCCTCACGCTGCTGCTGCTCGCGCTCGCTTGGGCGGGGCTCGACAAACTGGCGCTGTCGGTCGCCGTGGTGGATCATCCGCTGCTGCGGACAATTCTCGCCTTCGCCACCGGCGCGGGGCTACTCGTGGCGCTCGCCTTCTTGATCGGCCCGATTTCGATCCTGGTCGCCGGATTTTTCGTCGACGACCTCGCGGCGCACGTCGAACGCGAGATCTATCCCGCCGGCCGCGTCGGCAAGCCCGCGCCGCCGCTCGACGCCTTGAGGATGACGCTGCGCTTTTCGCTGGTCTCCGCCGTCGTCAATCTGCTGGCGCTGTTGCTGCTGTTCGTGCCGGGCGTCAACGCCGTCGCCTTCCTGCTCGCCAACGCCTATCTGTTCGGCCGCGAATATTTCGCGCTCGCCGCGACGCGCTTTCGCTCGCCGGCGGAGTCGGACGATCTGCGCCAGCACAACAGCGCCAAGATTTTTTTCGCGGGACTGTTCATCGCCGGTTTCGTCATGACGCCGGGGCTCAATCTGCTGACGCCCCTGTTCGGCACGGCCTTCATGGTGCGCGTCCACAAGATGCTCTCATCCGAGCCGCGGTAAGATCTAGCTGCGCTGCTCCTGATACTGGCCGGTCTTGCGGTAGCGATAGAGATAGGAGGGCGCCACCGTCTCTATCGCCGTTTGCGCGATGTCCAGACCCTGCAAGGTGCGCCCCGCCGCCCTGGCGTCCTCCGACACGACATTATCGCGCTTTAACAGTTCGACCTGATCGCCGGTCATCGTCAACAGCTTAGGGAAAAGCCCGAGCGACAATGTGGCGAAAAACTGAGTGATCGCGGCGACCAGCTTGCCCGTTCCAAACGAAAGTTTGGCGACATGGCGGTCGCGCTCGGCGACAGCCAGAACATAATCGACCAGCTGCTCGAAGGTCTTCACCTCCGGGCCGCCGAGTTCGTAGATCGCGCCCTTCGTAGCCTTGCCAGCGAGCGCGAGCGCGACGGCGCGCGCGACATCGCCGACATAGACCGGCTGGAATTTGGTCTTCGCCCCGACGATGGGGATGATCGGGAAGTATCGCGCCATTGTTCCGAAGCGGTTTAAGAAATCGTCTTCCGGCCCAAAAATCACCGAGGGGCGCAAGATCACGGCGTCGGGGACGGCCTCGAACACGGCCGCCTCCCCTTGCGCCTTGGTCCGCGCATAGGCCGAGGCCGACCCCGCATCGGCGCCGATCGCCGAAATATGGACAAAATTGCTGATTCCAGCGGCTTTGACGGCTTGCGCGACCGCGCGGGCGCCTTCCGCGTGAATGGCCGCGAATTTCTGCTTGCCGCCCTCGGCGAGAATGCCGACGAGATTGACCGCCGCGTCGGCGTCGCGCAGCGTCGCCGCCACCGACGCCGCGTCGCGCAAATTGGCCTGCACCGGCATAACCTGCCCCGGACCGCCCAGCGGTTGCAGGAAGAAGGCGAGATCGGGCCGACGGCATGCGACGCGCACACGCCAGCCGTCGCGCGCCAGAGCCCCCACGACGTGACGCCCAACGAACCCCGAGCCGCCAAACACCGTCACCAGCCGCTCAGTTCCCACGCGCTCCGTCGTCATTTTCCGCCTCGCTGTCGTCCCAAGCCCGCTTTTCGCGGCGCCGCGAAAATCTCAAGCGCGCGTCTAGCGCGTTTTGCTCGCGAAGGGAATGCGGCAATAAGTGGATTCGGCCTCGCCCGGCGTTGACGCACGGGCGAGGCCTCCATACTGTGCGGCGCCCCCGCCCTCGCGCAGATTGGCCAAATGTCCCGCTCAGAGTCCGCCCCCGGCTTATCGTCCGCTTTTCCCGCCGAACTGCTTGAAGCCGCGAATGTTTCGCAGGCGTGGCCATTCGAGGAGGCGCGAAAGCTGGTCAAGCGCGTCGAGGCCAGCGGCCAGACCCATGTGCTGTTCGAGACGGGCTACGGTCCGTCCGGACTGCCGCACATCGGCACATTCGGCGAAGTTGCCCGCACCAGCATGGTGCGGCGAGCCTTCGAGGTTTTGACGCAAGGGCGGATCGCCACGAAATTGCTGGCCTTTTCCGACGACATGGACGGCTTGCGCAAGATTCCGGACAATATTCCCAACAAGGAACTGCTCGCCCCGCATCTTGGCAAGCCGCTCACCCGCGTGCCCGATCCCTTCGGCCAATATGACAGCTTCGGCACCCATAACAACGCGCGTTTGCGGGCTTTTCTCGACGCGTTCGGCTTCGAATATGAGTTCGCCTCGTCCACGCATTATTACGCATCGGGGCGCTTCGACGACGCACTTTTGCGCATCCTCGCGCATTACGACGCCATCATGGAAATCATGCTGCCGACGTTCCGGGAGGAGCGGGCGGCGAGCTATTCGCCCTTCCTGCCGATCCATCCCCGCACTGGGGTGGTCATGCAGGTCGCCCTGACAGGACGCGACCCCGCCGCCGGTACGATCGACTGGCGCGACCCCGAGACCGGCGAGAACTTTACCACGCCCGTCACCGGCGGTCACTGCAAATTGCAGTGGAAGCCCGACTGGGCGATGCGGTGGTATGCGCTCGGCGTCGATTATGAAATGGCCGGCAAGGACTTGATCGATTCGGTCAAGGTGTCCGGCGCCATCGTGCGCGCGCTCGGCGGCAAGCCGCCGGAAGGCTTCAACTACGAGCTTTTTCTCGACGCCGCCGGCCAGAAAATCTCCAAGTCGAAGGGCAATGGCCTGACCATCGACGAGTGGCTGACCTACGCTAGCCCCGAGACGCTGGCGCAGTTCATGTTCCAAAAGCCCTCGGCGGCCAAGCGCCTGCATTTCGACGTCATTCCCCGTAATGTCGACGATTACCTCGCCTTTTTAGAGGTTTATCAGCGCCAGGGCTGGAAGGAGCGGCTCGGCAATCCCGTCTGGCACATTCACAACGGCGCCCCGCCCGAGCCGGAAACGCTGCATCACCCCGGCGAGGGAAACGCCAAGGGCACGACCGTCTCCTTCGCCATGCTGCTCAATCTCGCGACCGTCGCCAACGCCGAGGATCCGGCGGTGCTATGGGGCTTTTTGCGCCGCTACGCGCCGCAGGCCTCATCGGAAAATCACCCGCGCCTCGACAAGCTCGTCGGCTACGCCGTTGCTTACTTTCGCGATTTCGTCCGCCCGCAAAAGCAATATCGCGCCGCCGACGAGGTCGAGCGCGGAGTGCTGGCGAAGCTGTCGGACACGCTCGGCGCGTTGCCTGCGGACGCCACCGCCGAGACGATCCAGACCGCGCTTTACGATGTCGCGCGCGCCGTCCCGCGCTATCAGGATCTTGCCGCCAAAAACGCGACGCCGGAGCGGCCCGGCGTCTCCAATGATTTTTTCAACATGCTCTATGAGGTGCTGCTCGGCGAAAAGCGCGGACCGCGCTTTGGCTCCTTCGTCGCGCTTTATGGCGTGGCGGAGACGCAGGCGCTGATCGCCAAGGCGCTCGCCGGCGATTTTTTGGCCAAGAAGGACGTTTGAACAAACATGCGCGTCGCCGAAGCCGATATTCTGATCCTGCCGGGCTGGAGCGACTCCGGCCCCGACCATTGGCAAAGCCGGTGGCAAAACAAACTCTCCACGGCGTGGCGGGTGATCCAGCAGGACTGGAACGCCCCGCGCCGCGACGCATGGCGGGAGACGATCGAGCGCGCGGTTCTCGCGGCGGAGCGTCCGCCGGTTATCGTCGCCCATTCATTGGGGGGGATCGCGCTGCTTCACGCCGCCGCGCGGGTCGGCGATAAGATCGCCGGCGCCTTTCTGGTCGCGCCGCCGTCCGAGAGCGCGCTGCGCGAAATCCCCGCCGTCGACAAGGATTTTTTGCCCTATCCGCGCGCGCGCCTCGGCTTTCCCGCGGTGATCGTCGCCGCGAAGGACGATCCTTACGCCGACCCGCCCTTCGCGCGTGACTTGGCCGCCGATCTCGGCGCGCAATTCCTGGACGCCGGAGCCGCCGGCCACATAAATGTCGCGAGCGGACATGGTCCCTGGCCGGAAGGCTCGATGGCCTTCGTCAATTTCATCGCGAAATTATGAGGCGGGGCGGCGTCATCGCGCTTTGCGCGCTGGCCTCGCTCTCCGTGCATTTCGCGTGGGCGCAGACCGTCGCGCCTTACGGCCCCCCGCCTCCGCCGGCGATGCCGGACGGTTATGCGCGCGACCTCGTGGATGTCGCCGGAGACCCTTCCGCGCGACTTGTCGTCTGGCGCCCAGCGGTCGCGGGCGGGACCATGCTGATCGACGCCGAGGACGAGCCTTCGCTCGCGGCGCTCGCCCCGCGCGATTTGTTGCAAATCGCCCGCGCGAAAAAAATGACGGTCCTGTTTTTGGGCGCGGCGCTGGACTCCCCCGCCCCGGAGAAGCTGCGCGAGACGATCGCGCGATTGCGCTCGGCCTCGCGGACCAAACGGATGATCGGCGCGGGCGTCGGTCAAAGCGGGGATCTGCTGAGAAGAATCGCAGGCGAAGGCGCCGAGAAATTGCTCGACGCGCTGTTGCTGCTGGACGCCGCGCCATCAAAGCCGCCCGGTAAAAACGCGCCTTTCACCATCGAGATATTCGGCTCCGACGCCTATTGGCGATCCGTCCCGCGCGCGCCGGAACCGCGCGCGGGCGAGCCGGGCAATCGGCGCGTGTTCTTTCTGGCCGGCGGCGCGGCGTCTGGCGAATTGGAAACCAATTGCTCGGCGCCGGTCAACGACCGCTCCGCCGAACCGGCGCGGCGCGCGCTTCTCGTCGCGCTCGACGATTTTTTACTGGGCGGCCCGCCGCCGCCGGCGTCGCGCCGCGCCGATCTCGCGCCGGCCGAATCACTGGCTTGGCCCAAAGTCCCCGGCCTCCCCGCGCCGCCGCGGGGCGCGCGTCTCGTTCCAAAGATCGACGTGGACGGCAATGAGTCCAGCGGCCTGCGCCTGCCGGATCAGGCCCTGCCCATCGCGACCTTCACCGGCTGGAACGCCGTCAAGGACAAGACCAAGGGCGATTGCGCCTCCGGCGCGAAACTTCCGTTCCCCATATCCCGCGCGGCGCGCGAGGCGAGCGGCGATCCGCGCCAGTCGCTGCCGGAGCGCTATGGCTCGCGCGCCTATTTCGTCGGCGCGCTGCGCTCGGTCGCCGACCGGCTGGTGAAGGAGCGCCTGCTGCTGCCGCAAGACGCGGACGCCTATGTGGCCGCCGGCAAGGAAGCGCCATTTTGACGAAGGCTCCGGCCCGGCGCGCGCCGCAGCGCAGGGCGTCGAAACTTCAGCGCGTTGAAATTCCCCGGCTTGAAAAGCGCGCCGCGCTACGGCATATAGGCCCGGCCGCGTCTTAAAGGGCGCGCAGCGGTGGAGACGTGGCCGAGAGGCTGAAGGCGACGGTTTGCTAAATCGTTATAGGGGAAACTCTATCGTGGGTTCGAATCCCACCGTCTCCGCCAGCCCGAAGTGACCCCGCGAAAAGCAATACTTTCAGTTAGTTGCAAGCAGCCCCAAGCGCCGCTACCCCTCAC
>PLAI01000269.1 GCA_003134075.1 Methylocystaceae bacterium
CCCCAGCAAAAGCCGGTGAGCGCGGCGCGGGCCGAATCGCCGCCGCGCGCCGCCGCGAAAGCCAGCGCCGCGTCGAAAACCTCCATCGTCGCGGCATCCGGGGTTTTGGCGACGATCGCCCGGATCGCGTTTAAGTCCGGCGCGCGCGTGGGATCGCCGACTCCGGCGAAGAAATCCGGCGCGATGGCGAGATAACCCAAGGCCGCGAAGCGACGCGCGATGTCGCGGATATGATCGTTGAGGCCGAAAATCTCCTGCGCGATCAGAATGATCGGACAATTGTCGACGCCGGCGGGCTTCGCCAGATATGCCGGCGCCTCGCCGTCTCGCCGCGGGATGCGCGCTTCCAGCGTCTCCAGCCCGGTCGCGGGGGTCGAAATTTTGTGGACTTCAGTCATTGTCGGCCTCCTTGATCGTGGCTTGCTGGCCATGTCGCCCGTTTTGTCACGCGAAACGCCGAGGCGACAGGGAGCGGCGCGGGCCGGGATCGGGTATTGATGCTATGATTCGTTTCGCGGGTTTCCCACTCCCATCCGGCTGCTGGCTGCGCTCCCACATGACCTTTTCGCATCGCTTCCCGGTTCGCGTCTATTACGAGGACACCGATTTCTCAGGGCTCGTCTACCATGCCTCGCATCTGCGTTTCATGGAGCGCGGACGCACCGAGCTTTTGCGCGAACTCGGCATTCACCAGCGCGCCATGCTCGAAGGCGGCGACGGAGGCGCGGTTTTTTTCGTCGTGCGCGCGATGACGATTGACTTCAAGCGGCCCGCCAGAATGGACGATCTGCTCGCCGTCGAGACCTCCGTGGACGAGGTCGGAGCGGCCTCGCTCGTGCTGGAGCAGAAAATCTGGCGCGACGCGGAGCTTCTGGTCGCGGCGCGGGTCACCGTGGCGGCGGTGGAAGGCGGGCGCGCGCGCCGCCTGCCGCGGGAGGTGCGCGAAAAGTTTCTCCGCATTCAAAACGCGCAATAGAGTTCCCGCTTACCGAACATTAACCCTTACAGCCGCTTAATCGCGGCGGCCCCGAAAAGTTTTTGCGGCGCAACGCGAAGCCCCACAATCGGCGGAATTGAGCGCGATAGGAATGGGGCGCGCAACCCCTCGGAGCGACGGGGCCGCTCGATCTGATAAGGAATTGACATGAATCCAGCCGAAATCGCGACGAGCCCGCTCGCCGGCCAAGCCGCCGAAATCACAATCTGGACCATGTTCTGGGGCGCCCATATCGTTGTCAAGGCGGTCATGATCGGCCTTCTCGCCGCCTCGGTCTGGTGCTGGGCGATCATCGTCGACAAAACGCTGCTCCTTCGCCGCGCGCGCCGCGCGATGGACCGATTCGACGAAAATTTCTGGTCCGGCAATTCACTCGACGAACTCTACAACAAAGTCTCGGAGCGCCCGACGACGGGAACCGCCTCGCTGTTCGTCGCCGCGATGCGCGAATGGAAGCGCTCGGTGCAAAACCCCGGGTCCTCTTTCATGGGGCTTCAGACGCGCCTCGACAAAGTGCTCGACGTGTCGATCGGGCGGGAGATCGAAAAACTCGAATCCAATCTGCTGGTGCTGGCGACGGTCGCCTCGGCCAGCCCGTTCATCGGACTGTTCGGCACGGTCTGGGGCATCATGACGGCCTTTCGCTCGATCGCCGCCTCGAAGAACACCTCGCTCGCGGTCGTCGCGCCCGGCATCGCCGAGGCGCTGTTCGCCACCGCGATCGGCCTGTTCGCTGCCATTCCGGCGTTGATCGCCTACAACAAGTTGCAAAGCGACGTGGTGAAATCGCAAGGGCGCATGGAGACTTTCGCCGATGAATTTTCGGCGATCCTGTCGCGCCAGATCGATCAGACCGCCGGCGGCCGCGACCGCGCGGCATGAGGAGTTAGGGAATGGGCGTTTCGATACAGGCCGCCGGAAACAACGGCGGACGGCGCGGTAGACGAGGCCGCTCGCGGCACGCTCCGATGGCCGACATCAACATGACGCCGTTCATCGACGTGATGCTGGTGCTGCTGATCATCTTCATGGTCGCGGCGCCCTTGCTCGCGACCGGCGTCGCCGTCGACCTGCCGCAAACCAAGGCGGGCCAGCTCAATATCGACCAAAAGCCCGTCGCCATCGCCATCGACGAAAAGGGCCAGGTTTTCCTGATGGATCAGCCGGTCGAGATCGGCCAGTTGGTCGAGCAGCTGAAGACGGCCGCCAAACAGGGTTTTGACGAGCGCATCTATGTGCGGGGATCGAAGGCCGTCAATTACGGTCGCGTCGCCGAGATCATGTCGTTGGTCACCACGGCGGGCTACAAGAAGGTCGCGCTGGTGACCGAGCAAGAGAAGAAATAGGGCGGCTAAAGTGAGCTTTCCGCGCGCGAAGCCTGGTCTGCCGATCTCCGCCGCCGCCCATGCCGGGCTGTTGGCGGCGACGCTGATCGCCTTCGCGCAAGCGCCGAAATTCGCCGAGACGCCGGAGACCGTGCCGATCGAAGTCGTGTCCGATCAGCAGCTTAACCAGATCATGAAGGGCGAAAAGACCGCGCGCGCGGTAAAGCCCGCGCAACGCGCCGAGAAAGTCGCCGAACAGGTCGAAACCCATCCGCATCCGCCGCAGGCCGAGGCCAAGCGAGACATTCCGCCCCCGCCGCCCTCGTTCAAGCGCGTCGCCGAGCCCAACGCCGACGATGCGCCGGAAAAGCCGGCGAAGGAGCCGCCGACGCCGCCAAAGCGCGTCGCAGCGCTCACGCCCGAGCCGCCGACGCGCCCGGCGCCGACGCCAAAGCCCATCCCGGCCCCGCCGGTCAAACCACAGGTCAAGGCCGCCCCGGAGCCCGACGAAGACAAGCCCGACGACGCCGAGATCGTGAAGCCGAAGCCGCCGGTGAAGCCGAAGCTCGAAAAAGTCGAAAAAGAAACGCCGATTCCTCCAAAGCCCACGGAAAAGCCCAAGGAGACGCCGCGCCTCAAGACCGACGAAGTGGCCAAGCTGCTCCAGCAGAAGAAGCTCGATAAGACGGCGGAAAAAGCCGAGGACGGCAAGGAAGCGGAGAAGAGCGACAAGCCGAAGTCCGCCGAGTCGAAATCCGGGAAGCCGAAATCGGGCGACGAGAGCGCGCCGAAATCCAAGTTCAGCGCGGCCAATATCGCCAATCTGCTGAGCCATGAGGCGCCGCAACAGCGCGCCTCGATCGGGCGCGAGCGGACGCAACTCGCCTCGCTCGGCGCGCCGACCGCGACGGCCGCCAAAATGTCGCCTTCGCTGCAAGGGCGCATCGACAGCTACACCGTCGAGCATTACCGCAAATGCTGGGCGACGACGCTGTCGATGAACGCCATGACCTATGTGCCGCGCGTGGAGTTTCGCCTCTCGCCCGTCGGCGCGCTGGAGGGCGAGCCGCGCCTCCTGAACCCCTCCTCCAACCCGATCGAAAAGGCCCGCGGCGAGCAGGCGCTGGCCGCCGTGCGGCGCTGCAGCCCGATGCAGATCCCGGCGGAGTTCACTCCCTACTACGACTATTGGCGCGTCACGGAACTGGACATGAAGGAAGATATGTAACGTCCACGCCCCGCCCTCTCGCCGCGAACGGCGGAGAGGAAGAACGCCCCGCCTCCGCCCGCCTCGCAGGAAACCGTCCATGACATTGAACTTCACCCGCCGCGCCGCTGTTTCGCTGATCGCGGGAGGGGCGCTCGCGCCCTTCGCGCCGGCCCGCGCCGCGCGCGTGCTTGATTTGCACGCCGGCGGCGGCTTTCAGCCGATCAACGTCGCCGTGACCAGTTTCGTCGGCGACGACGCCGCGCGCACCGTCACCAGCGTCGTCAACAATAATTTCAAGCGGTCGGTGTTTCTCAAGCCAGTAGACGGGTCGAGCGTCGCCGGCGGAGAGGTCGCCAACCCCGATCAGACGCCCAATCTCAACGCCTTTCGCGCGATCAACGCGCAATTCGTGCTGACCGGACGCTCGCAGCGCGGCGGCGACGGGCGCCTCAAGACGGATTTCCGTCTGTTCGACGTGACGACGGGCGAGCAGGCGGCGGGCAGTCAATTCGTGACGGACACCGCCAACGCCCGCAGGGTCGCGCATCTCGTCTCCGACGCGGTGTTCACCCGCATCACCGGCGAGAAGGGATTTTTCGACACGCGCGTCGTCTTCGTCGACGAGAGCGGGACCAAGGACCGTCGCCGCAAGCGCCTCGCGATCATGGATCAGGACGGCGCCAATGTGCGCTATCTGACCCGCGGCGACGAACTCGTCGTGACGCCGCGCTTCTCGCCCTCCTCGCAGGACGTGACCTATATGGCCATGAGCGACGAGGGCGACCCCAAGGTGTTCTTGATCAACGTCGAGAGCGGCCAGCGCGAGGCCGTGGGCAATTTTCCCGGCATGAGCTTTTCTCCGCGCTTCTCGCCCGACGGACAAAAGGTCATCATGTCGTTGTCGGAAGGCTCCGAGACCAATCTTTACGCGATGGAGCTACGCTCGCGCGCGACGACGCGGCTCACCGACACGGCGGCCATCGACACCGCGCCCTGCTATTCGCCGGACGGGAGTCAGATTGTGTTCGAATCCGACCGCGGCGGCTCGCAGCAGATCTATGTGATGGGCGCGCATGGCGGCGGCGGCGCGAAGCGCATCTCGTTCGGCGGCGGACGCTATTCGACGCCGGTATGGTCGCCAAAGGGCGATTTCATCGCCTTCACCAAGCAGAACGCCGGCAGTTTCGGCATTGGCGTGATGAAGACCGACGGCTCCGGCGAACGCATCCTCACCGAGGGCTTCCACAACGAGGGGCCGACCTGGGCGCCCAATGGGCTGTTCCTGATGTTCTTCCGCGACTCAGGGGGCGGCGGCGGCGGGTCGAAGATTTTCATGGTCGACGTGTTCGGCCGCTCGGAGTTTCCGGTGCCGACGCCCGGCTACGCCTCCGATCCCGCCTGGGGGCCGTTGCAGGATTGATCGGGAGGGGTGGAGCGCTCTTCGCCGCGCCAAGACTTTGCGCGCTCCAGCCTTACGCGTGATCGTGGTTCGCCGTTTCCGGCATGCCAACGGCAAAGACGATCAAGGCGAGCGCGGCGACGGCGCCCAAACTCAAGAATGTGACGGTATAGCCATAGTAATCGACGATTACGCCGGCGATTAAGCCGCTAACCGACGCGCCGATCCCTTGAACGGTGGCGACCGCGCCCTGTGCCAGGTTGTAACGCCCTGTGCCTCGCATGATATCGGCGATCACAAGGGGTGTGAGCGCGCCGAAAATCCCTGCTCCGACGCCGTCGAGCAACTGCACGCCGACCAGCCAGAAGCTGTTATCCGAGAAGGTGTAAAGCACGGCCCGGATCGGCAGGACGGCGAACCCCGCGAGGAACAATGGCTTACGCCCCCAACTGTCGGCCGTGCGCCCCACCAGCAGGGCGATCGGCGCCATCACCATTTGGGCGGCGACAATGCAGGCCGACATCATTGCCGTTGCTTCTTCGGGATAGACGGCTGCCAGCTTCTGTCCCACCAATGGAAGCATCGCTGCATTGGCGAGATGGAAGAGCATGACGCACAAGCCGAAGACGGCCAGCGGACGGGACTCGAACAAGACGCTTAAGCCGGCGGTCTTGGCCGGCGTCTCGGTCGCGACTCCAACCTCGCCCATATCTCGCGCCCGCTCATGATCTATGGCGGCGGCGGGGATGGAGAGCACGGCGATTCCCGCGAGAACGGAGAGGACCGGGACCATGAGAAAAACGGCGCGCTGGGAAAAGGCGTAGCCGACCGCGCCCGCCGCCAGGGCGATGGCGACGTTGCCGGCATGGTCGAAGGCGGAATTGCGCCCCAAGCGCCGCGCCAGTTGTTTCCGGGCGTAGAGACCAAGGGTCAAGGCCGCGACCGTTGGACTGAAAACGTCGCCGGCGATCGCGATCAGGCTGTTGGCTGTCACCACCGGCCAGAAACTCGGCGCGGCGAATATCGCCGTGGCGCCTATCGCCAGAACGGCAAGCGCCAGAACGATGAGTTCTCTCTTGGCGCGCGTTGCGTCGATCGCGGCGCCGATTGGCGTTTGGAGCGAAAGACCGAGCAGGCCGCTGATTGTCGTCACCAAGCCGACTTGAGATTGGCTCCAATGCTGATCCGTGACCAAGAAGACGTTGAGGTAAGGCCCGAGCGCCCCTCTGACGTCGGCGAGCAGAAAATTGAGCGCGTCGAGGGCGGCGGGCCGAAAGCCGGCTTTGGTCGACCGAATGTCTGGCGCGTCGAAATTCTCCGCGAGTTCACTCATGTCGTCCTCCGTCGCGTCTCGACGAAAAATTGCGCGGTCAAAGCCACCAGACGCCAAACAGGATCGACAGGATCGTCAAGGGCGCGCCGATCTTGAAATAGGTCCAGAACCCGATCGTGACACCGGCGGCGTGAGCGCGCTGCGCGACAATCAGATTGGCGATCGATCCGATCAGCGTGAAATTACCGGCGAGCGTCGAGGCCATGGCGATGACCAGCCACGACCTTTGCGGATCGGACACGTGGGCGATGAAGGGTTTCAAGACGAGCACGGCGGGGACATTGCTGACGAGGTTCGACAGCACCGCCGTGATCGCCGACAGGACAGGCGTTGTCTCGAGATTGAGCTTGCCGACCGCCGCGATCATTTCCGGCGTCAGCACGTTCGCCTCCAGCGCCGCGACGACGATGAACAGGCCAGCGAACATGAGGAGCAGCGGCCAATCGATCTCGCGATAGACCTTCTCCGCCTTGACCTTGCGCGTGAACAGCAACAGCGAGCCGCCGACGATCGCCACCTTGGCGACGGGCTGACCGGCGAAGAAAAAGATCATCATCGCAAGCGTGACGAGAACCGCCTTGGCAACGAGCACCGGATGCGGGCGGGCGGGACTCGCCACGACGACGGGGAGCCGCTCGCGACTCAAAAATTCCCGACGATAAATGAGCGCGAGGAGCAGAACCGTGAGGGCGAGGCCAACCGCCGCCACTGGCCACAAGGCCGCGGCGAACGTCCCATAAGGGATGTGCGAGAGGCCGCCGATGATCATGTTTTGCGGATTGCCAGTGATCGTCGCGACGCTGCCGACATTGGATGCCAACGGTATAGCCAGCAAATATGGGATCGGATCGCGCTTCAAGCGGCTAACGAGATCGAGCACCAGCGGCGTCATGATCAGGCAAATGGCGTCGTTGACGAGAAAGGCCGAGAACGAGCCGGCCACGACCACAATCGCCAGCAACAAAACAACGGGATGGTGGGCGCGCGTCACGACCCAGTTGTTCGCCAGCCGAAAAAAGCCGGAAAGGCGCAGGTTGGCGACGACGATCATCATGCCGAGCAGCAGCGTGATCGTGTCGAAATCGACCGCGCGATAGGCGTCATCGAGCGTGACGACGCCAAAAGCGACCATCAGGCTCGCGCCGAGGAGCGCCGCGCCGGCGCGGTCGAGCCGGTAGCCAGGCAGCTTGCCGATGGCCATGACCAGATAGGTCGCCGCGAATATGGCGACGGCGACGCCCGTTCTTCCGTCCGCCCAACTTATCTGTTTGGCAAGTGGACCGACGTCGACGCCGCGCGCGGCGTCAATCCCCAGCGGGACAATCGTGGCGATTAGGATGAGCGCTCCCGTCGAGACAAGGGCTCCGGCCGTAATCAGCGCCGTGGCGACGAGCGCGCGAATGAAGCTCTGGGGGGAACGCGCGTCGAGTTCGGGCGGCTCCGGTTCGGACGCGACACCGGCCGTTCCCACGGAAGGCGAAAATTTCCGCTCCGTCGAAGATCGTCGATCCAGTCCTTCGCTCATAACGTTGATCGCTCATCCAGCTGTCAATATGACAATAGCGTTCGTTAGCCGCGCGTCTTTGAAGAAATTTTTCAAATTCCCCGATGCGAGGCGCCCGCGCCCTTCGGATGGCGGCTTCGCCAATCCATCCAAGCCACGGTCTTAGAGTCGGACTCGAA
>PLAI01000099.1 GCA_003134075.1 Methylocystaceae bacterium
CTCTCCGCAAGCGGGGAGAAGCAACCCGCCCGCCCACCGCCTCGCGGAGATTCCCTTGTCCGACATCGATTTTTCCAAGGTTCTCGTCGCGCAGGGCGGCGGCCCGACCGCCGTCATTAACCAATCGCTGGTCGGCGCCGTGCTGGAATCGCGCAAATTTCGTCAGGTCGAGCGCGTCTACGGCGCGTTTCACGGCGTGCGCGGAATCGTCGACGAGAATTTCGCCGATCTGACGCAGGAGACGACCCACAACCTCGAACTCGTGGCCGGCACCCCTTCGTCCGCGCTCGGCTCGACGCGCGACAAACCGGACGTCAAATATTGCCAGGAAATCTTCAAGGTTTTGCAGGCGCACAAGATCGGCTGCTTCTTTTATATTGGCGGCAACGATAGTTCCGACACGGTCCGCATCGTCTCGCAGGAGGCCAAGGCGCATGGCTATCCGCTGCGGGCCATCCATATCCCCAAGACCATCGACAATGATCTGATGGTCAACGACCACACGCCGGGCTTTCCGTCCGCGGCGCGCTTCGTCGCGCAAGCCTTCGCCGGCGCCAATCTCGATAATTGGGCGCTGCCGGGCGTCTATATCGGCGTCGTGATGGGGCGCCACGCGGGCTTTTTGACCGCCGCCTCGGCGCTGGGCAAGAAATTCCCCGACGACGGCCCGCACCTGATTTACGTTCCCGAACGCCCTTTCGTCGTCGACAACTTCCTCGCCGGCGTGAAATCCACGATGGAGCGCCTCGGCCGCTGCGTCGTCGCGGTGTCGGAGGGCGTTTCCGACGAAAACCATACGCCCATCGCCGAAAAGCTGGCCAAGAAAGTCGAGCGGGACTCGCACGGAAATGTGCATTTGGGCGGCGGCGCGCTGGCCGACGAACTGAGCGATCTGGTCAAGGACAAGCTTGGGTTCAAGCGCGTGCGGGCCGACACTTTCGGTTATTTACAGCGCAGTTTCGTCGGCTGCGTCTCGGATGTCGACCAGCGCGAGGCGCGGGAAGTCGGCGAAAAGGCCGTGCAATACGCCATTTGGGGTGACAGTTGCGGGAGTGTGACAATCCACCGCACGGGGCTCTATTCGGTCGACTACCGCCTCACCCCGCTGGAGGAAATCGCCGCCAAGACCAAGGTCATGCCCGACGAGTTCATCAGCCCTTGCGGCGCCGACGTCACCGACGCCTTCCGTTACTATCTGCGGCCGCTGCTGGGCAGCGGAATGGCCGACGCCTACCGCCTGAGGCTGGCGCGGGTGCCGAAGATTCTGAAAGCTTGAGGCGGGGCGCCCGGTCCTGGGCGCGATTCTTGCTAACCCGTGCCGGGCGTGGTTCCGGTTGCATTCTGTGCAAGCCCCTATAAATTAGGACATGAAGGGGTCGATCGTTGCGCGCGACGGGGACCTCCACCTTTTATTAGGTTGGCGCGTGTATCGCTTATGGTTGGTTCGATTCGCCAAGCGGGCCGATTGATCGGGAGAAGAAGATGAGCAAGGTCGGCAGCAGCGATTCAAAGAACACGCTCTATTGCTCGTTCTGCGGCAAGAGCCAGCACGAAGTGCGCAAGCTCATCGCTGGCCCCACGGTGTTCATCTGCGACGAATGCGTCGAACTATGCATGGACATTATTCGCGAAGAAAATAAGACGGCGCTCGTCAAGCAGCGCGACGGCATTCCGACGCCGCGCGAAATCTGCAAAGTGCTCGACGATTACGTGATAGGCCAGGCCCAGGCGAAGCGCGTGCTGTCGGTGGCGGTCCACAACCATTACAAACGACTCAATCACGCCACCAAGCACGGCGACGTGGAGTTGGCGAAGTCGAACATTTTGCTGATCGGCCCGACCGGCGTCGGCAAGACCATGCTGGCGCAGACGCTCGCGCGCATTCTCGACGTGCCCTTCACAATGGCCGACGCCACCACGCTTACCGAAGCCGGCTATGTCGGCGANNGCAGCAGGCGCTGCTCAAGATCATGGAGGGCACGGTCGCCTCCGTGCCGCCGCAAGGTGGGCGCAAGCATCCGCAGCAAGAATTCCTACAGGTGGACACGACCAACATATTGTTCATTTGCGGTGGCGCCTTCGCCGGGCTCGAAAAGATCATTTCCGCGCGCGGCCGCAGCACGTCGATCGGCTTCGGCGCCACCGTGCAGGCGCCGGACGAACGCCGCACCGGCGATATTTTCCGCCAGGTGCAACCGGAAGACCTGCTCAAATTCGGTCTGATCCCCGAATTCGTCGGCCGTCTGCCGGTCATCGCGACGCTCGAGGATCTCGACGAGGAAGCGTTGAAGCGCATCCTCACCGAGCCGAAGAACGCGCTGGTGAAGCAATATCAGCGGCTGTTCGAAATGGAGAACACCGAGCTGACCTTCCAGGACGAGGCGCTGTCCGCGGTGGCGCGCAAGGCGATCGAACGGCGCACCGGCGCGCGCGGTCTGCGCTCGATCATGGAAGGCATTCTGCTCGACACCATGTTCGACCTGCCCGGCCTCGAAGGCGTCGAGAATGTCGTGATCGGCCCGGAGGTCGTCGAGGGCAAGGCGCGTCCGCTCTACATTTACGCGGAACGCAACGAAAAGACCGGCGCCAGCAGCGCTTAGCCGTCGCGCGGGAGCGGGGCGCGTTCGCGCGCCGCGCCATCCCGGCGGAATCCGCGCCGCGCGTCTCATGGTTTTTGGTCGCGTCGAGAGTTTACGCGTCGCATGCAATTGTTTCGGCTTACCGCGAGGCGGCGCGAAATGCGCGTCGGAGCGGTGCCGCGGTTGTGGCTCGGTTGGAGCCCTCCGCACCCGTCGCGCGGCGCGCGCGGGGAAGTCGGTCGCGTCTTGAAACCCTGTCCGCGTCACCCATTTCTTGCGTTATGGAGGCTTTACAGCCTCGATCGTGGAAGCGCCCCGGCGGGGCGCGACCACGCCCCCAAAGGCCCGCCGTACAAGGCGCGGCGCCAGAGTTGCTTCGCCACGGCGTGTCCTGATCGTGGCGATAACCCTTAAGGAAGAACAAATGACGAGCGAAAAGCGCGGCACGATTGCGCCTGGAACGATCGAGAGCTTCCCGGTCCTTCCCTTGCGCGATATCGTCGTGTTTCCCCACATGATCGTCCCGCTGTTTGTCGCTCGCGACAAATCGATTCGCGCCTTGGAGGAGGTCACCAGGACCGACCGTCCAATTCTGCTCGCGACGCAGAACAACGCCAGCGACGACGATCCGGCGACCGACGCGATCTATACGATCGGCACCCTC
>PLAI01000059.1 GCA_003134075.1 Methylocystaceae bacterium
AAATAACTCCAATCCTTTCAAGCGGGTTGTGATTTTAGTAAATCACCCTGAAGAAATGATGGCTCGGGGGCCGATCAAGATGCTTTATGTCATTGGGAAGGAGTTTACAGGTTTTCAACTTGAGGCGCTGGCGGACGACACTGTGTTCGGGCTCATGCACTGGCACGATTTTAGTCATATCGCTGTGGTTACGGATCATGGATGGGTGAATGCCTTGGTCAACATGTTTAAGCCCTTCTTTCACGGGGAAGTCCGGCTGTTCAGGCTCGCGGAATTGCCTGTCGCGAAAGACTGGATCACGAAGGCGCGAGTAGGGGCACGACCATGACAACAAATATCCCAGGGAACGCGAAACTTGGCGCGGCGGCGGAAAAAAACGAAGCGCCCACTACGGCGACTAAACACGCCCCTTCTCAGCCAGCCGGTTCCAAGCCGGGATCGAAGCCCGATCCAAACCAAGTTTTAAAATCACTTCCCATGCCTGAATTTGAGGCAAAGCTGGGATCTTCACCGGATGGCCTGACTCAAGCTGAGGCTCAAAAGCGGCTGACCCAATATGGCCCCAACCAAATCGAAGAGAAGAAAACCAATGAGCTCCTGAAATTCCTTACTTATTTCTGGGGTCCAATCCCTTGGATGATCGAAGCGGCCGTGATCCTGTCGGCGATGGCCCGCCACTGGCCGGACTTTGGGATCATCTTGCTTTTGCTTCTGACCAACGCCGTGGTGGGATTTTGGGAAGAACACGAGGCAGGCAACGCCATTGCCGCCCTAAAGGCCACACTGGCGATCAAGGCCCGGGTGAAACGCGATGGCAAGTGGATCAACCCGGAGGCGCGCGAGTTGGTCCCGGGCGATGTCATTCGCGTGCGGCTGGGCGATGTTGTGCCTGCGGATGCGCGGCTGCTGGACGGAGACCCAGTCGAGGTGGATCAGTCCGCGCTGACGGGAGAGTCGCTGCCCGCCACCCGTAAGACCGGTGAAGCAATATTTTCCGGATCGATCGTTCGCCAGGGTGAAATCGGCGCCATGGTCTATGCCACCGGCGCCGACACCTATTTTGGCAAAACGGCGGAGTTAGTGCAGGGCACGACGACCGTCAGCCATTTTCAACGCGCGGTTCTAAACATCGGCAATTACCTGATCATCCTCGCGGCCGTTCTGGTGGCGTTAATTGTCGGCGTCGCAATTTACCGGGGCGATCCGATCCTCTCGACCTTGCAGTTCGCCTTGGTGCTGACGGTTGCGGCTATTCCCGTGGCCATGCCGACGGCTATCCTGATCCGCCGCGCGCGCAAATTATACATCAACGACGATATCGGGCTCGATCTCGCCAACACCGTTTACGCGCTCGACAGCACGACCATTGATCTGTGCTTGTCGCTATTTCCGTGGGCCGATTTTCGTTCGACAAAAGCGGCGATCAAGATGCACACGCTGCTTGATTTGCGTGGTCCCATACCCAGTTTCATCCATGTTTCCAACGGAAAAATGGGCGACGCGCTTGCGCTTGATTTGATCGCGCCCGAGGCCGGAGCTCTCTATGTCATGGATCGCGGCTATGTCGATTTTCGCAGGCTCTATGTTCTGCATCAGGCCGGCGCTTTCTTTGTCACGCGAACGAAAATCAACATGAATTATCACCGTGTCTATTCCCACGCCGTCGACAAAATGACAGGCTTGCGCTTCGATCAAACGATAACGCTCGATGGCTTTTATAGCCAACGCCATTACCCGCAACATCTACGCCGCGTGGGTTTCGTTGATCCAGAAACCAGCAAGCGGCTCGTTTTTCTGACCAACAATTTCACCTTGCCCGCGTCGACCATCTGCGCTCTCTATAAAGCGAGGTGGCAAGTGGAGCTGTTTTTCAAATGGATAAAACAGAACCTCCGCATCAAGCACTTTTACGGCACGTCCGAGAACGCAGTCAAAACGCAAATATGGACGGCGGTCAGCGTTTATGCGCTCGCCGCGATCATCAAAAAGGAACTGGCGCTCGACGTCTCGCTCTACACATTTCTACAGATTTTGTCCGTTCACTCTTTCGAAAAAATCCAGCTTTCCTGCGCTTTTCAAGGCGGAGACAACGCCAACTGCGATGATCCATTCGATAACCAAATGAATTTGTTCGATTTCTAACCGGACACCAGTGAGGCAACTTACAACGAAAGCGATCGACACATTGTAGTGATCCGATTTCGCGGTTGTAAAACTCTGCGATCAGCTGCTCATGCGAAAAGCCTTCCGTGCCTATCCGGTTTACACACACCCACTAGCCCGTCCTATTCACTGCGGGCTCTGATTTTTCGGGGTTCTGGCGCTTTGTGAAGCGAGGCATGAGGGATGGTTCGGCGTTTGTGCCGTCGTTCGGGCCATGACTTTTGCGGACGCGTTGGAGGCGAAGGAAGATGATGGACGGGATGGACGCCCGGCGTTCACTGGCCCGGCGGCGCGAGCGCTTCCGGCAAACCCCGGAATAGCGCGGCTTCGGGACAGGCGGCGGCGAAGGCGAGCCGCACGCGGCTGACCGTCTCGACGACGCGGGCGGCGATCTTGATCAAGCACAGGGGCAAAGTGGCGAGCTCGGCCTTCGCCAAGTCGCGCGTCGTGGGGATGGCGTCGCGAACAGTAAGCGTCCGCGAATAGGCGCCGGTGTGCAGGACGAGACGCACCTGATTGGCGATCGGCGACCGACAGTTCCCGCAAAGGATGCATGTCTATGAGCTGATCCCAAACATGCCAGAGGCCCGTCTGCGGCCTCTCGTCGCGCGATTTCGCGAATATCTGGATCAACACCAGGCGTTCAATCAAACATGCGCGGTCGTGTGAAAAAATGAGTATCTGTGTTCTGCGTCAAGCGGTTCTTGGCGTCCATTTGCGATCGGTTTTGACGAGCGCGTTGGCGAGGATCACGAGCTTCCTCATGACGGCGGTCAGAGCGACTTTCGACGCCTTCCCGGCGGCCTTCAGTCGCTCGTAGACGCGTTTCATGTCGGGGTTGGAGCGGGCGGCGGCCACGGCGGCCATGTACACCGTCGAGCGCAGCGCCGACCTGCCTCCACGGATGCGCCGCTGACCGCGAAAATCTCCGCTGTCGGCGGCGAAGGGCGCGACGCCGACGAGCGCCGCAATGGCCTTGTCGTCGCACTCGCCGAGTTCCGGCAAATCCGCGATCAGAGAGGCGGCCGTCACCGGGCCGACGCCGGGGATGGACACGAGAATCTCCATGCGGCGTGACAGACCGCCATCACCGGCGATGAGCTTCGCGATCTCCGCGTCGAGTTTCGCCACGGCGGAGTTGATCGCCTCGATCACGGCGTTCAAGCTCTCCCTTACGGCGTCGCACGTGGATTCGCCCATGCGGTTTTGCATCGCCGTCCGGTCGGCCAGCGCCGCTTGGCGGGCGCGGACAAGCTCCTGCATCTTGCCCAGGGTCTTGGATGCCGGCGGCGTCGCGTCCGGTCTAAGCGTTTCGCCCATCATGGCGAGGACGGACGCATCGACTTCGTCGGTCTTCGCGAGCGCGCCGATGGATTCGGCGAACGACCTGGCGCGCTTCGGGTTGACGACCGCGACGGCGAACCCGTTGGCATACAGCGACCGCTGCGCGGCGCGGTGGTATTTGCCGGTGGCTTCCATCACGATCAAAACGACGCCGTTGTCGGCCATGAAGCGGCTGAGCCGCTTGTGGCCAGAGGCGTCGTTGGCGACGCGCATCGCCTTGTCGGATGGGCGTAGCTTCGCGTCGAGCCAGTCCTTGCAAACGTCGATTCCGGCGTAGTTTGGCGCTTGTGCGCCCTTGGGCAGTGCCTTGCCTTGCATCCGGGACATGATTCCCGCCTATCTGTTCAAGCCAGCGCGCAAGGACGGATGGACCTTACTCATTTGCGGTTCTTGCAACCAAGGGGATGGTCAGTCCCATCCGTCCGAGAATCTTGGGCTGGCCAGCCCAAGATTCTCGCCATCGATTCCATCGCGCCGAAGGCAGAAGGAACATACAAGGAGATGGCTGAGCCTTCCTTGAGGTTCGGGTCGGCTACAAACCACCCCCGTTACGCCGCCATCCTCACGTCGTCATCGCGTCACCCATTTTCCGGCATAGCTCCGGTTAAAGGTAGCCGAACGACAAATTCACTCCCGCGCCCGACGCCTTCGCTGTGACCCTCGACTTGGCCACCATGCATCTCGATGAGGCTGCGCGCGAGTGCGAGCCCAACGCCAATGCCGCCATGCGAATGACTGAGAGCGCGACTTGATTGAGTGAAGAGATCGAAAACTCGAGGCAGCATGCCGGCTCTAATGCCCATCCCGGTATCGCGGACGCAAATAATGGCATCGTCACCATCGCGCTTCGTCAAGATTTCGATGTGACCTTCCGGCGGAGTGTATTTAGCCGCGTTGTTGAGGAGATTGGCGAACACCTGAGTGAGACGCACCGCATCACCGTCGAGCAGCAAGGGTTCCGAAGGACTATCAACCGTCAACCGATGACTTCCGGCCTCGATGAACGGCCGGCTAATATCGACTGCGTCGCGCAGAGTTACGCAAAGATCGATCCGTTCTTTTTTTAGCTCGATCTTGCCGTAGCCGATCCGGGAGATCTCCCAGAGATCGTCGACCAGCCGGACCAAATGGTTGACCTGCCGCCCCAATATCGTCAGTAGCTTACGGTCACGCTCCTTAGCCTCCGGGTCATTGCTGTCCGACCTTCGCAAAACATGCAGGGCGTCGGAAATGGGAACAAGCGGATTACGCAACTCATGAGCCAAAATCGCCAGGAACTCGTCCTTCCGGCGATCTGCGTCGCGCAGCGTCTCTTCAGCCTTTTTTTGTGGCGTGATGTCGGTGTGGCTCAGGATGATGCTGCCGTGACCAAAGGCCGGTCGGGAGGCGTGCAAGACGAACCATCGCGAGCAAGCCGGTGAATCGCAGGGGTATTCCACCATGAAGTTGCTGCGTTCGCCCGCCAGCAGGCTCTCGAGCCCCTCCAGGACCTCGCGCGCGTGGACGTCTCCCTCCCTCGCACTGTTCCGGCAAACCTCCAGATAATTGGCGCCGACCGACAGCACATCCGGTGCGCCTCCATTCTGGCGAGCAAACCGTTCCCATGGCTCGTTGACCGCAATCAACACCCCGGCCTCGTCCAGCACCGCGACCTCTTGCGGAAGCGAATCGAGGATGCCGCGGACGAACGCCTCGCTTCGATGGATGGGCTCGGAAGCTGTCGTCTCGGCGGTCATGTCGAAAGCTCCCAAATTAACGCGCCCTGCTCGGCCCCCTTTCCGCCGGAAAAAAACTGCTTTTGCGCAAACGCAGCCCGAGCGTTTTGCGGTTCGGCCCCCGGAGCAGGAAAGAAACGGCGCAGTTTAAACAAACGCCACCAAGGGTCAGAAGACTCTGTGGCCATGCTTCGCCCGTCCTCGAACTGCGTCGAGGACGTGTCCATTTTTTGCATTCGCGCGCTCATTTCGCCTCTGCCCTGCTTTGAGTGTGATTGAGTGCGACCTGAGGCCCGCGCGAGCCAACATTTCATTGCCCTCTACCGAGGGGGAAGCTGCCGCGAATGTAAGTATTCTACCGTGGGGCCAGTAGAATTATATCGACATTTCACTGATAAGCCGACATTCGCCGGATGGCCAGCGATTTCGAGCCCATCTCGCCCCGACTGGCGGGTTCCGGCAAGCCTCGCCGTTTGATTCACCTATCGGGTTCGTCATGATGACCTCGATGAATGGAGTGCAATCTGCTGATAATTATGCATCAATCGTTTGTTTCGTACAAGGAAAACGTGCGTCATCCGGTGAATGCGGGGTCAAACATTTCGCCGGCGATGACGAGGGCATCGACGTCTCGCTCCAGGTCGATCTCTTCAAGCCGCTCAAACACCTTGCGGTGCTCGTGCTCCCGAGAGAACCCACGTAAAGTTTGACCCATGCTTATCCGGTTTATTGCCAAATCCTACGACCTGATCTATTTTTTTAGGGTATGGAGATACGAGGCTTTCCCGCTTCCTTGCCTGAGTTTCAACGGGTTTTCCCCGATGACGCGGCGTGCGCGGCCTATCTCGAACATCTGCGCTGGCCTGCGGGTTTTGTTTGCGCCCATTGCGGCCATCAGGAAGAGCCCTATCGGTTCCCGAGCCGGTCGTCGGTCGTGCTGCGCTACCCGGCCTGCAAAAAGAACACGTCGCTGACCATGGGAACGGTCCTGCAATCGAGTCACACACCGCTGTCGACATGGTTCTGGGCCGCTTATCTGCTGACCGACGCAGACGCCGGGCACGTCGGCCCTGCAATTCCAGCGGCAGTTGGCCTATAGCGCTACGAGACGGCGTTCACGCTGCTTCACAAGCTCCGCGCGGGCATGGTGAGGCCCGAGCGCGACACAATCGGGGGAGAACACCGCGTCGAGATCGACGAATGCCTTGTCGGCGGCAAGACGCGCGGCGAAGGCCGTGGCGTGCATCTCAAGGTCACCGTCGTTGGCGCGGTCGAAGTCCGTACGCTCAAGCCGGAAGAGGCGGGCAACCTAACTGCGACCTACGCCGGCCGGATGGATACCTTCTAGCAGCCCAGCGCAGTCAACAAGCGGTGCGGCAGAAAATTGGGTGGAATCGTTCTGCTGGTAAACATCAGATGCGCACCGCCTGTCGATGAGCAACTTTCGAAAGAATGTTGGAGAGAGCGGTTTCCTTCCGCCGCGACGAGCGAACGCCCTCCCGCATGCGCCTTGAGTAGTTTCCGAGTCTGTCGCAGGCCGAAGATCCGAAGCTAATTTCACGACGACAGAAAGGTCAGCGGGGCGCTCGACCAAAAACGCGTGACAGAACGGAAAAGCTAACTCGCGCAGAGACAACTCGTTGCCGGCGAAATTGTTAGGCTCCAGGACGCGCCTAGATTTCCAACGCGGCAAGCCATGGAGAAGGCGGCATGTCCTCACTAAAGCAGATCGAAGCATGCAGGCAGTCGCCATGGCTGGACTTTCTGGAGCATCGCCTCCTGGAAACTGGTCAATTGCGGACGCTCATGCGATCGAAGCCCGATGCGCCTATCGCCACTTTCTCTCAAACCATCTGAGGGTGCAGAGCCGTCATGAGCGTCATTGCGCCACGAAAGCCGATTATCATAGCAGCATCGATCCTGTCGGCCGACTTCGCTTATCTTGCCGCGGAGGTGGGCCGTGTGGATGCCGCGGGGGCGGACTGGATTCATATCGACGTGATCGACGGTCGTTTCGTCCCCAATATCACGTTAGGACCGGCAATCGTCGCCGCAGTGCGACGGCACACCCAAAAACCCCTGAACGTCCATTTAATGATAGTCGAGCCCGAGCGCTATCTAGTCGACTTCGCCGAGGCGGGCGCTGATCATCTTCTGGTCCAGGCGGAGCCCTCCGCGACGACGCATCTTCACCGCACACTCTCTAAGATTCGCGAACTCGGCAAAAGGACCGGAGTGGCGCTCGACCCGGCAACCCCAATAGAGATGATTGAATATGTCCTTCATCTCTGCGACATCATTCTCGTGATGACCGTGAATCCCGGGTACGGCGGACAAAAATTCCTGCCGGAGATGCTACCCAAGATACGCCGGCTGCATCGGCTCTGTGAGAAGCGCGGGCTCGATCCGGTAATCGAAGTCGACGGCGGAGAAAATCGTGAGACCGCGCGACTCGCGATCTCCGCGGGAGCCAACGCGATCGTCGCAGGCTCCGCAATATTCGGCGCACCCGATTATGCGGCGGCGATTGCCGCCATTCGCGAACAGGATGGCTGATAACTCTTAAACTGAGCATGAGCTAAAGCACAGCCTTCGACGCCAACCGAAAATGCTGCTCCGACCCTGAGCTTTTCCGCCGTGCTCCGCTCTAATTCAGATGAGGGCTATGAAACCCCAGTCGGCGCAGCCCCGCCTGAACGTCGGGATCCTTCATAAACAAATTCCACAACAGACCGGAGCGATGGTTTTCGATCATGATGACGATGGGCCCCTGATCGATCGCCAGAAAACTCTTCGCATACCAATCGTCGCACGCGCGGAAAGCGTCAGTGAAACCGTAGCGACCCCAAAGTCTGGCCCCCTGCACCTCGTAAAAATACCGCAAGGCACGACTCGAGGCCTCAGGCGCATAGGGAAAACTGGACAAAGCCGCGGAGGGCGTAATGACGCCATTGTCGCAGCCCGGTGCATGCAAACGGTAGCCCTTGGGATCGTCGCTCGCCGTGAGGCCCCAGCACGACAATCCATAGCCCTTGTGTTTACCGGGATTGCGCACGCAGTGCGCGATATTTATCGCGACATGATGCGAGGTTTGCTGCCAGTAATCAGCATAGTCGTCCGTCAACCCTCGCGGATCGAGGCCGCAAAATGAATAATGGCTGAAGCTGAGATCACCCCCATAGGCCGGCCCGAGCGGGATCTCGATGCCGTAGTAGGATCGGCCGTTCATAAAATCCCGGCTTTGCGCCCAACCCTTGTGATAAACCGACGCGTCGATTGCATAATTTGGCGAGCCGGCGGCAAGCACATAGCTCATAAGACATTCGTTCCAGCCTCGGATCTCATGCGCCAGACTGAAGCCGTTGTTGGGGCTCCAATGCCATGTCAGCACGCTTCTTCCACCCTGGGTATGCCAGCTCCATTCGACATCCAGCCAAAGCCGCGTGATGCGTTCGCGAAGCTTCTTCTCAATCGCGGCGTTGCGCGAGAAATATTGCCGTGCGCACAAGAGGCCCTGGAAGAGGAAAGAGGTCTCGACGAGATCGCCGCCATCGTCTTTTCGACTGAAAGGGATCGCGGCTCCGGTTCGACCGTTCATGAAATGCGGAAAGTGGCCGTGAAAGCACGTCGCCCTCTCCAGCAGATCGAGCATCAGGCTCAGTCTCGCGGAAGCCTGCGCCCGGGTGATCCATCCCCTCTCGCTCGCAACGATTATTGCCATGACGCCAAAACCGGACCCGCCTATTGTGACGGAGTCGTTCTGCGGATCCGAGCGGTCCCCAATGCGATCGCGAGCGAGCCCACTCCCAGGATGCGCCCCCTCCCAAAAATAATTGAATGTTTGTCGCTGCACGAGATCGAGCAGCTCTGAATCGGAAAAGCGCGCGCTTTTTTCGTAGATGGTCTTGTCTTCCGATGCGACTGTCATCGTCGAAAAATCCTGACCGCTTTCAGAGCGCTGAACCGACCAGACTGTAACCGCAAGAGAGCCGCAGCCGAAGAGAACCGTTACTCAATGGCCACCTCCCTAGAGCGAGCCTCCACGAGAAGATGGCGTTTGCACGCGCAGAGCGCAACACCATTGCAAAGTCGCAGATCTGCAAGGTCGCTCATGGAGCTGGAGAAAGGCCCAAGCGATCCGGCACCGAGATTTTCGAGGATAGGCGCCAAAAGATTGGTGGTCATAGAGTCGGAATCTACTCCTTTTAATTCCGCACGGCGCAGTGCGCCAGGAGATCGAAAGCCCGATCGCTTGCGGTCTGAGTGATTTCCGAGGCTGGCGGCCTCGAGTTCTCCGATCCTAATCTATCTGCAATCAATTCGACGAGAGGACCAATCAAAGTCCGCGAGGGAAGCGCCGTTTCGCGACTCGCCATCGAGCTGCCCGGAGACCGCGGATGAGTATGACCCCCAAGGAGCAGGAAGTCCTGAAGATCCGGGCTTCTTTGAAGGACCCCTCGAAGCTCCGACCGGAGCCTGCGCTCTGGGCGAATAAGAATTCGGCGTCTCTTCCTTCGCTTGCGAGCCTTCTTCGGCCTTTCTCGCGCCCTTTGCCCCCAGTCATTTGTGCTCCCATTCGCGAGGAACTTTTCGGCATCGAGAGGCTGGAGCAACACGCCGCGTGTCTGGCGGGCGCTCAACGCATCAGGTCGAGCCCGGCCAATGATCGCCGCTTGGAAACGCGTCTTCGCGACAACGACAAGGCGTTGCGCCGCGCCTATCTGACAACCATCAAGGCGGCCAGAGACACAAGAGCGACGACCCCCGCGGCCGAGTGGCTCATGGACAATTTCCATGTGCTCTCCGAGCAGGTTCTTGCAATCCGAACCGATTTCTCGCCAGGATTTTACCGTCAGATTCCCAAACTCGCCGATGGGAAGTTCGAGGGGTATCCTCGCGTATTCGGCCTCGCCTGGGCCCTGGTCGCCCACTCCGACAGCCGACTGGACTCGCAAAGCCTGATCCGCTTCCTGAGAGCCTATCAACGAGTACAGCCCTTGACCATTGGCGAACTCTGGGCAATTTCGATCACGTTACGGGTGGTTCTGGTTGAAAACCTGCGTCGTCTGGCCGACGATATCGTCGATTGCCAAACGACTCGCAAGCAAGCCAACTCACGCGCCGATCGCTTGCTTGGTGTCGATGGAAGCGTCGCTGAACCAGTCGAAAGCGTGTTTGCCGGCGACACCGGCGTATTGTCCGCGGCATTCGCCGCGCAACTCGTTCGTCGCTTGAGAGAACAGGATCCACTCGTCATTCCCGCGCTTGGATGGTTGAACGAACGCCTCGCGGCGCAGGGGAGCAATACCGACGATATCGTCCATACCGAGCAACAGCGCGAGGGCGCCGCCAATGTGACGATTCGCAACGTCATCACCAGTATGCGCATGCTCTCTTCCCTCGATTGGCGGGAATTGTTCGAAAGCGTCAGTCTCGTCGACGAGACTTTGAGGGCTGATAGCGACTTTGCAGCGCTCGACTTTCCTACGCGTGAGTCCTATCGGCGCGCGATTGAAATTCTGGCCCGAGGCTCGAAGCACACGGAAATCGGCGTGGCTCGTCTGGCGCTCATCGCCGCGAAGGAAGCTGGAGAGGGCCAGGACGATAAAGACAGCGTAAAATTCGCTCGAGAACGCGAACCTGGTTATTACCTGATCGCCAAGGGGCGCCCGGCGTTCGAGAAAACGATTGGGTTTCGGTTGACCTTCAAGGAACGGATCGTACGCGCCAATACGAATGTCGGCATCTCCGGCTATATCGCGGTGGTCGTCGGGGTCACTTTACTCGTGGCCGCCATGATGCTGAATTCCAGCATCGAGCCGAACGCGAGTTGGGAAGGCTTGCTGATTTCTGTTCTTGCCCTTTTCCTTGCTTCCGACGTGGCGATAGCTCTCGTGAACTTCGTCGCCACCAATCGGTTCGACTCGAAAATTCTCCCCGGCTTGGAGCTCGCCAAGGGTGTTTCTCCCGCTCTGCGCACGATGATCGTCATGCCGACGCTTCTAACTTCACGCGTTGCGATCATCGAACAGGTCGAGCGATTGCAGGTTCACTACCTCGCGAACTCCGATGTCGAATTTTGCTTTGCGATGCTCTCGGACTGGACCGACTGCAACACCGAGAGCGCACCCGACGACGACGCACTGCTGAAGATGGCGGAGGACAGCATCGCCGCGTTGAACCAGGAATATGGACCCGGTCCCGCCGGGAACCGGTTTCTTCTGCTGCACCGCCGCCGCCGTTGGAATGCAGCAGGAAATTGCTGGACCGGCTGGGAGCGCAAGCGTGGCAAGCTACACGAATTCAATCGCTTTCTGCGAGGAGCGACCGACACGAATTTCGTTTCGGTCGACGGGCTCTCGCCGCTCGCCGCTTCCACGGTTCGATACGTCATCGTCCTGGATTCCGACACGAGACTCCCGAGAGGCGCGGCCCGGCGCTTAGTCGGAAAAATGGCCCATCCGCTCAATCGTCCGACGCTGGATCCGGTTTCCCAACGGGTCGTCGACGGCTACGCGGTGCTGCAACCACGAGTGACCCCCGCGCTGCCCATAGGTCGGGAAGGATCAATCTTTCAGCGCGTGTTTTCAAACACGAGCGGCATCGACCCATACGCTGGCGCGGTCTCCGACGTCTATCAGGATCTGTTCGGCGAAGGCTCCTATTGCGGCAAGGGAATTTACGATGTCGACATGTTCGAGGCGGCGCTCGCTGGACGCATCCCCGACAATACGCTTCTCAGTCACGATCTGCTCGAAGGCATATATGCGCGCGCAGGACTGGTGTCCGACATCGAAGTCGTCGACGAATTTCCGGCGCGCTACGACGTCGCCGCAGCCCGCCAGTACAGATGGGCGCGCGGCGACTGGCAGCTGCTCCCATGGCTTTTTGGTCCAGGCTGGTCTTCCGACGCCGTTCGACGACGCCAAGGAATTCCCCTGGTCGGCAGATGGAAAATGATCGACAATCTGCGCCGCTCGATTTCCGCGCCGATCAGCTTTCTCGCCCTCGTCGTGGGGTGGATATTTCCGGTCGTTTCCGCAGACCGCTGGAGCGCGTTCATACTCATCACCATCGCGACCCCTTCGCTCATTCCATTTTTCTCCGCCCTGCCGCCGCGGCGACACGGATTCTCGAAACGGATGCATCTTCGGGCCGTCTACACCGATTTGAAACTCGCAATTTCGCAAACGACATTACAGGTTGCTTTCCTTGCGCACCAGGCTTGGATCATGTCGGGAGCGATCCTGCTGACGCTGTTCCGATTGACGGTTTCACGCAGAAATCTGCTGGAATGGGTTACCGCCGCTCAGACGAAAACTTCGCCTCGGCTCGACCTACCCGGCGTTTACAGGCAGATGGGCGGCGCGGTCGCTCTCGCGATCGTAGCAGCGGGTCTCGTAGGCTGGGTTTCGCCGGCGTCCTGGCCGATTGCGGCGCCCTTCGTGTTGCTTTGGCTCTTGTCGCCCGCCATAGCGCAATGGGTCAGTCTTCCGTCATCCGGATCGGGCCGGCCGGCTGTTTTGCAGGCGGACAGACAGGCGTTGCGCATGGTCGCGCGCCGGACCTGGCGCTTTTTCGAGACCTTCGTGACGGCGAAGGACCACATGCTGCCGCCCGACAACTTTCAGGAAGATCCTGTCCCGGTGATCGCCCATCGGACTTCGCCGACAAATTTCGGGCTGTATCTTCTGTCGGTGACGGCAGCAGCCGATTTTGGCTGGATAGGATTGATCGACGCCACGGATCGGCTGGAGGCGACACTCGGGTCGATGGAACGGCTCGAACGCTTCCGGGGACATTTCTACAACTGGTATGACACTCTCGATCTTCGACCGCTGACCCCAAAATATATTTCCACGGTCGACAGTGGGAATCTCGCGGGTCACCTCGTCGCCTTGTGGAACACATGCAAGGAGATGCGAGCGCGTCCCGTCGTGGATCGACAATGGCTCGACGGAATCAAGGATGTGGCGGATTTGCTGCGCGAGAGCCTTCGCGAGGATGACGATGACGTCGGCCTGTCGCCCCAGAGTCCATTGAACGAAGCTCTCGACAGCCTGCTCCTTGCGCTTCTCCACGCTCCCTCGACCCCGTTCGCAATCTTCGTTCGGATGAAAGAGCTCGCCATACATTCCGCGAGCATCTCCCGTCTCGCCCGAACATACGTCGAAGGGCGATCGGGCGGCGGTGTCGAATTGCTCGTCTGGGCGGACGCGCTCGCCGCGTGCATTGCGGGCAATCGGCAATGTATGGATTCGCTAATTCCCTGGGTGGCTCTCCTGGACCAGGATCACGCCGATCATCCGTTGTGCGCGACCACCCCCGAAGCCGGGCCGGACGACGAACTCACGGCGCTGTTGGGCGAAATGCCAACGCTCTCCAACCTTCCGGACACTTGCGCAAGCGCAATCCAAATGCTGGCGCGCCGGCAGAAAGAGCTTGCCGCCGGTGGCGTCGACGGGGAAAGCGATCTTTCCCGACTGCGCTCCCTGATCGCGGCTTTCGAAGCTTCCGCGCTGGCTGCGAGCCTCTTGAGTGCGCGTCTCGTCGAAGCAGGCCAGACCGCCCGAAGCATGTTCGACGAGATGCAGTTCGGCTTTCTCTTCAACGTGGAGCGGGAACTGCTGTCGATCGGCTACAGGGTGGAGGACGGCAGCCTCGACTCCGATTGTTATGATCTGCTGGCGTCTGAAGCCCGTCTCGCGAGCTTCGTCGCGATCGCCAAAGGCGACTTGCCGACGCGCCACTGGTTCAGGCTTGGGCGCGCAATGGCTTCCGTTGGATATGGCGCGGCGCTCATCTCCTGGTCTGGCTCGATGTTCGAATATTTGATGCCTGCTCTGGTCATGCGGGCCCCGGCCGGAAGTCTCCTCGACGAGACCTGTCGTCAGATGGTCAAACAACAAATCAAATACGGCGCCGCTCGCGGCGTCCCTTGGGGCGCATCCGAATCCGCCTATAATGCCCGCGATCTGGAATTCACCTATCAGTATTCGAGCTTTGGAATACCAAGCCTCGGACTCAAGCGCGGACTCGGCGACAACACCGTCATCGCCCCTTACGCGACGGCATTGGCAGCGATGAGCAATTCGCGCGCCGCCGCTAGCAACTTCGAGCGTTTGACCAAAGTCGGCGGACGAGGCTGCTATGGCTGGTATGAGGCGCTGGACTATACGGATGCGCGTCTGCCCAAGGGAGCGAACGTTGTCCCCGTTCGCGCATACATGGCTCATCACCAGGGCATGAGCGTGATCGCAATCGCCGATGCGCTTCTCTGGAGGCTGATGCACGGGCGCTTTCATTCGGAGCCGATGATCCAGGCTACGGAATTGTTGCTTCAGGAGCGAATGCCACGCGAAGTCGCGATATGCGAACCAATAAATGAAAGATTTCCGGTCTTCCCGGACATAGAGGATCTCGGATCATCTACTCAGCGCTGCTTCGACTCTCCGCACACGCCCTCGCCGTGCACGCACCTGCTTTCGAACGGAGCATATACGGTCATGGTTACCGCGGCGGGCTCCGGATACAGCCGTTGGCGTGACCTTGCCGTCACCAGATGGCGTGAAGATGCTACTTGCGATTGCTGGGGGGCATACGTCTTTCTTCAAGATGTCGATGCCGGCGAGTCATGGTCCGCGGCCTATCAACCGAGCGCGGTCGAGCCCGACAAATACGAAGCGACTTTTTCGGAGGGTCGGGCGGAATTCGTCAGACGGGACGATACGATCACCACGATGCTGGAAATCGCCGTTTCGTCGGAGGACGACGGAGAAGTTCGCCGGGTGTCGGTCACCAATAATGGAAGCCAAGTCAGAAATATCTCGCTGACCTCCTACGCGGAAATCATATTGGCGCCTCACGCAGGCGACGATGCGCATCCCGCATTCTCCAATTTGTTCGTGGAGACGGAGTTCGCCGACGAGGTGGGCGCGATATTGGCTCGGCGGCGAGGACAATCCGCGAGCGACACCCAAGCTTGGGCGGCGCATATAGCCTTCGTCGAAGGAGAGACCATCGGTGATTTGCAATTCGAAACCGATCGGGCGCGCTTCCTCGGGCGCGGGCGCAGCCTTGGCAAGGCGATGGCGATGATCGCAAACAGACCGCTGTCCAACTCCGCCGGCGCCGTCCTCGATCCGATCTTCAGCCTGCGCCGTCAGGTTCGACTCCAGCCTGGCACGACCGCGCGCATCGCCTTCTGGACACTGATCGCTCCCTCCCGCAAGCAAGTTATGGATCTGGTGGATAAGCACCATGACGCCGCCGCTTTCGACCGCGCGACCACTCTCGCATGGACCCAGGCGCAAGTGGAGTTGCGCCATCTCGGAATCGGCGCGGACCAGGCTCACCTCTTTCAGAAGATCGTCGACTGTATCCTCTATTCTTCTCCGGCGCTGCGGCCGCATTCCGAGATACTTAAACGCGGCGGCGGAGATGCCTCGATGCTTTGGCCTAGCGGCGTCTCTGGCGACTTACCGATCGTCCTGATCCGCGTCGATCACAACAGCGATCTCGATCTCGTTCGGCAACTTCTTCTCGCTCACGAATATTGGCGAATGAAGCAGCTCAGCGTCGATCTCGTTATCCTCAACGAGCATCCTGCATCCTATCAGCAGGAATTCCAGATTGCTCTCGAAACAATGGTTCGAGGAAATCGCGCCACGCCGAATCCCGCGGAAAAATCTGCGGCAGGCGCAATATTCGTTTTGCGCTCCGACCTCATTACGAGGGAGGCCCGCAATTTACTCCAAACCGCGGCTCGGGCAGTATTCGTTGGACATCGCGGGAGTCTCTCCGAGCAAATGACGCAGGCCTCGCGCGGCGCGGCGAGCCCTCGGTCGCCGCGAACCACCGTCGCGAATCCCGCGACGCAAGATGCAACGCCGCAGCTGGATTTGGAGTTCTTCAACGGCGTCGGCGGCTTCGCCGACGGCGGGCGAGAATATGTCACGACACTATTAGGCGAACAACGTACGCCCGCGCCATGGATCAACATCGTCAGCAACGAGTCCTTTGGCTTCCAGGTCTCCGCCGATGGCGGCGGATGCACCTGGGCTTCGAACAGTCAGCAAAACCTTCTTAGCCCATGGTCGAACGATCCAATTCTCGATACGCCGGGCGAGTCGATTTATCTGCGCGATGAGGATAGCGGCGAATTATGGGGGCCAACGGCCCTACCTATTCGCGAACCCGGCACATCATATCGCTCACGGCACGGTCAGGGTTACACCCGGTTCGAGCACGTCTCGCACGGCGTCGCGCTCGAACTGACGCAATATGTTCCCGTCGACGATCCGATCAAGATATCGCGCCTGAAAATCACCAACTGTTCCGGAAGAACGCGGCGGCTCTCCGTAACGGCCTACGTCGAATGGGTGCTTGGCGCATCCCGCGCGACGTCGGCGCCGTTTATCGTCACCGACATCGACGCGCGAACAGGGGCGATGTTCGCGCGCAATCCCTGGAATCTCGACTTCGGGCGCCGCATAGCCTTCGCGGATCTCGCGGGGCGCCAGTCTTCGTGGACAGGCGACCGGAAGGAATTCCTCGGCAGACATGGCTTGCTCGCTTCGCCGGCTGCGCTGACTGGAAATGCGCTGCTGTCCAACAGAGTGGGCGCGGGATTCGATCCCTGCGGAGCCCTGCAAGCCAGATTGGAGCTCAAACCAAACGAAGTTCAGGAAATCGTCTTTCTCCTCGGACAGGCGGCGACCACGACGGACGCCCAAGCGTTGCTGATCAAGTATCGAGCCGCCGACCTCGATAGGGTGCTGGCGGAAGTTATAGCTCTCTGGGACATGACGACCGGCGCCGTTCAGGTGACCACACCCGACCGATCCATGGACATATTGTTGAACCGCTGGCTCCTCTATCAAACGCTCTCGTGCCGCGTCTGGGCGCGTTCAGCCTTCTATCAGGATAGCGGGGCATACGGCTTTCGGGATCAACTCCAAGATGTCATGGCGCTTTGCGTGTCGAAGCCCGAGGTGACCCGCGCGCATCTGCTACGCGCTGCCGCGCGTCAGTTCGTCGAGGGCGACGTGCAACATTGGTGGCTGCCGGAATCGGGAAAAGGGGTTCGCACACGCATTTCCGACGACCGAATCTGGTTGCCCTATGTCGTTGCGCATTACGTCGAGGTCACGGGCGATCTCGGCGTTCTCGACGAGACGATAGCGTTCCTTCAAGGACCACTCCTCCGCGAAGGCGAGCGCGAGTCTTTCTTCGCCCCTTCCGTCTCCGACGAACGGGGCTCATTGTTCGAACATTGCGCGCGGACGCTCGACCAAAGTCTCGCACGCGGCAACCACGGCCTGCCTCTCATCGGCACGGGCGACTGGAACGACGGCATGAATCGCGTCGGAGAACACGGCAGGGGCGAAAGCGTCTGGCTCGGCTGGTTTCTGCACGCCGCGCTCGCGGCATTTGCGCCTCTCGCGGACTCTCGCGAAGAGCCAGCGCGCGCCGCCAATTGGCGCGGGCATATGACGACCCTCAAGGCTGCACTGGATGCGGACGGCTGGGATGGCGAATGGTATCGTCGCGGTTTCTTCGACGACGGCACGCCGCTCGGCTCGGCCTCGAACAGCGAATGCAAGATCGATTCAATCGCCCAATCCTGGAGCGTGATCTCCCGAGCCGGCGAGCCACGCCGCTCCAAGCGCGCAATGGCCGCCATGGACGAATATCTCGTTCGCGGCGAGGACAATGTCGTTCTGCTGTTCGATCCGCCCTTCGACAATCCGCCCGAAGATCCAGGTTACATCAAAGCCTACCCGCCGGGCGTGCGCGAGAACGGTGGTCAATATACGCATGGCGCGCTGTGGTCCGTCATTGCGTTCGCCATGCTCGGCGACGGCGACAAGGCGGCCGAACTGTTCTCAATGCTCAATCCCATCAACCACACGCTCACGCCCGACGCCGTTCAGCGCTACAAGGTCGAGCCCTATGTCGCCTGCGCCGATGTCTATTCGCGGCCTCCGCACGTCGGACGTGGCGGATGGACCTGGTACACGGGCTCCGCCGGATGGATGTATCGAGCGGGCGTCGAGTGGATTTTGGGATTGCGTCTGCGCGGCGCAACGCTAACGTTGAGCCCCTGCATTCCAAAATCATGGCCGGGCTATAGCCTCGCATTCCGATATAAATCCGCCCGCTACGACATAAGGGTCGAAAATCCCGACAGCGTGTGCCGCGGCGTCGTGGTCGCGGAACTCGACGGCGTCGCCTTGCCAGAAAACAAGGCGCTGGTTCCGCTTGCGGATGACGGCGCAAGCCATCGGCTGCGTGTGGTGCTCGGCCAGAATAGCCCTTGAGTCCGCCCCAAACGCCCGGCCCGCCGGCGTCTACGAAAGGAGAATCGATTGCCCAACCGGTTGAGCCCGCGAGCGGGAAAAGCGATTGAAGCGGCGGAACTGGTCAATGTTCCTCGCCTCGTGACAGCCTATTATACGGGTAAGCCGGACCCAAAAGTCCTGTCGCAGCGCATAGCTTTCGGCACCTCGGGTCATCGAGGGTCCGCCTTCGAGAACGCCTTCAACGAAACGCATATTCTCGCAATTTGTCAGGCGATTTGCCTTTATCGAAGCGCGAACGGCGTCGACGGACCGCTCTTTATCGGTATTGACACGCATGCGCTCTCCGAGCCTGCGCTGGCGAGCGCTCTCGAGGTTTTCGCAGCCAACGAGGTCACCGTGCTCGTCGACGAGCACGGCGGCTATACCCCAACGCCCGTGATTTCGCATGCGATCATTGGCTACAATAGAAATCGAAAAAGCGGTCTCGCCGATGGCGTCGTCATCACCCCTTCGCACAATCCGCCCGAAGAAGGCGGCTTCAAATATAATCCCCCGAATGGCGGACCGGCCGGCGCCCGGGTGACGGTGTGGATTGAGCGAGCGGCCAACGCCGTTCTCGAAAAAGATCTGAATGGCGTGCGGCGCATCCCTTTGGCGCGCGCGCGTAATTCGACCTATGTCCAGGGCCACGACTACATTGGCCCTTATGTCGCCGACCTCGAAAATGTCCTGGACATGGAAGCCATTCGCGCGTCCGGCGTCAAGATTGGGATCGATCCGCTCGGCGGCGCAAGCGTCCAATATTGGGCCCGGATCATCGAACGCTATGACCTCGCGGCGACGGTCGTCAATGAGGCGGTAGACCCGACGTTCCGTTTTATGACTTTGGATTGGGACGGTAAGGTTCGGATGGACTGTTCGTCCTCCTACGCCATGGCGCGGCTGATCGGCCTGCGCGACAAATTCGACGTCGCCTTCGCCAACGACACCGACGCCGATCGTCACGGCATCGTGACGCGCTCGGCGGGCCTCATGAACCCCAATCATTTCCTCGCCGCCGCCATCTCCTATCTCTTCGCCAATCGTCCCGCCTGGAGTCGGGACTGCGGAGTCGGCAAGACGATCGTCAGCAGTAGCATCATTGATCGTCTCGCCGCCAGGCTTGGTCGCAAGCTCGTCGAAACGCCGGTCGGGTTCAAATGGTTCGTGGATGGTCTGCTGGATGGCGCGATGGGCTTCGCGGGAGAGGAGAGCGCCGGTGCGTCTTTCCTGCGCCGCGACGGATCGGTCTGGACCACCGACAAGGACGGGCTCATTCTTGGTCTGCTCTCCGCCGAAATCACCGCGCGAACCGGGCGAGACCCGAGCACCTCCTATGACGGTCTCACACAGGAGTTGGGCGAGCCCTTCTACGAAAGAATCGACGCCGCCGCGACACAAGAGCAAAAGAAAATTCTGAGCACGGCTTCGGCCGAACAAATCGGCGTCGACGAACTCGCGGGGGAAGCCGTGACGGCGATACTGACGAAAACGCCGGGTTCCGGACTTCCGATTGGCGGCCTCAAGGTGATCACGAAGAACGGATGGTTCGCCGCGCGGCCTTCCGGCACCGAGGCGGTATATAAAATCTACGCCGAGAGTTTTGTGAGCATGGATCATCTACGCCGGATTCAGGAGGAGGCGCAGGCGGCGATCGCGCAATTGTTCAAACAGGACACACCGGTTTGAGCCCCTAAAAACGGCGCTGGACGTTACCCCCGTGCGGACGAGGCTGCCCGGCCGTTACGGCCTTGAGCTGCGCCTCACGACGATCCCGCGATGTCCTTCTCCATGCTGATGCATTCCTCGATCGCATAGCCAAGAGACGCGTAAAATCCAACCACTCCAGCGTTCGCCAATCCAATTTGAAGACCGCATTTGACGCATCCCATCGAACCAAGCCGCGCCTCGGCTTCCTTTACGAGCGCGGACCCGAGGCGCTGTCGACGGTGAGAACGCATAACAGCCATCGCATAAAGCCAGCCCTGATGCCCGTCGAAGCCGGCCATAATCGAACCAACCACCTCGTCCGCATCTTGTGCAATGAAGAACAGATCCGACCACGCTGGCAACCTCGCAGTGGCGGCGATCTCTCCCGGGCTCCATCGCGGATTGTCCGGAAACGCTTCGCGCCACAGTGCCCTCACCCCCTCGAAGTGCTCCGTGCTGTAGTTGACGATCCTGAACGCCGCCATCCTGGTCCTTACCGATCCGCCGCGACCGGCGAGGCGGTTTCGTCGACCGGGACGCGCGCCCTGTGTTTTGGCGGCGCGGCCGAACCTGCGGCGGCGCCCCGGCCGACGGCTTCAACCGCCAGCAAAGGAGCGATCGTCTCGGCATTCCAAAGCGATATGACGGGTCTTTCGGGATAGTCTTTTTCGTGGCCGAAAATACTGAAGCGCGCCGGATAAATCGCGAAATGCCGTCCCGCGAAGGCCGGCAGTCCAATCCATCGCGCCGCCAGCACGCAGCCGAACTGCCCATGCGAGAAGAGCGCTATGTTCCCTTCGAGATCGCGCAATTTCTCAAACAGCCTGTCGGCGCGATCCGAGACTTCCTTGGGCGTTTCGCCATGCGGGCAACCGTCCCGCCACACGTCCCAGTCCGGCCGGATTTTGCGGATGTCCGCGGAGATCCGTCCTTCGTAATCGCCGTAATCCCATTCCTCCAGGTCCGGCTCGATTTCGCCCGCCGGGGCCAGTCCGGCCATTTCGCATGTCTGGCGCGCGCGCAAGCTCGGGCTGCAAAAAACCCGGGCGAAGGCGATTTGCCGCAAGGAGGGCTCAAGTCGTCGCGCCATCTCCTGGCCATGCGCGGTCAAGGGAATGTCCGTGCGGCCCGTATGCTGGCCCGAGATCGACCAGTCGGTTTCGCCGTGTCGAATGAAGTACAGCTGTAAGAGCCTGCCGTGCGATTTTGTCATGCGCCTGCGCTCGATTTCATTCCATTAGGGAGGGGCGCGCTGTTCCGGGCGCGTCGTCACACTGCCGTCGCTTCCATCGACATGACGTATTCCCCGCGGCGCGCAGCGACATTGCAGCGCGCCCGGTGCAGCAGAGCGCGCTGCGCCGCTTCGCGATTGGCTTCCTTGCCACCCCAAATTTCCAGGGCAGGTTGCTGGATCGCCCGCGCGAAGGAAAAGGCCAGCGCCCAAGGCGGTTTCGCACCTGAAACCTTGAATTTCAGATTCATGGCGCTGAGGCGCGCCGAGGCGAGTTCGCCGGACTGCCCTCCCGACAGAAAGGTTATTCCCGGAACGGCGGCGGGAACGACGCGCAGGAGGCAGCTCACAGTCGCCTCCGCCACGTCATCTAAGCTCGCCTGCGCCGCGCAGGCCAATCCCGGAAGCGCCATATTGGGCTTGAGGATCATTCCTTCCAGCATCGCGCCTTGCGCGTGAAGCTGGTCGAAAACCCTTTGCAACACCCTCTCCGTCGCCGTGCGCTGCTGCGCCAAGGACTGGTCGCCATCCATCAGCACTTCCGGCTCGACGATGGGAACGAGCCCGACCTCCTGACAAAGAACCGCGTAACGCGCCAGCGCATGTGCATTGGCGTCTATACAGCCCCAGCTGGGAAGTCCCTCGCCCATCGCGATCACGACGCGCCATTTGGCGAAGCGCGCGCCCATTTGAAGATAGTCCTCTAGGCGCTCACGCAGGCCATCGAGCCCTTCGGTGATTTTCTCTCCCGGATGGCCCGCCAAATCCTTCGCGCCGATGTCGACCTTGATGCCGGGAATGACGCCGGCGTCGAGAAGGAGTTTTACAAAGGACGTTCCGTCACTTTTGTGCTGACGGATCGTCTCGTCGTAGAGAATCGCGCCGTTGATGCAATCGCCCAGACCGTCCGTGGTCAGGATCAACTCGCGATAGGCGCGTCGCGCCTCGAGGGTTTGCGGAATCCCCGCACTCGCGAAGCGCCGGTTGCAGGTCGGATTGCTCTCGTCCATCGCGAGCAGCCCCTTGTCGCCGGCGACGAGCGCCTTTGCAGTGTCCATGAGCACTTGCGCATTCATCTGGCGGCGCCCCATCTCCAGTTGAGAATCTCCGGCATATCCTGGCCGTGCTGGTCTATATAGACTTTGTGCTCGACAAGCTTGTCCTTCATCTTTTGCTTCAGATAGACGCCTTTTTCCTCGAGCTGCGGCAGACGATCCACGACATCCTGCACGAGATGAAAGCGGTCGAGATCGTTCTGCACGCGCATGTCGAAGGGCGTGGTGATGGTGCCTTCTTCCTTGTAGCCGCGGACATGCAGGTTGCGATTGTTNNTCGCTCAATCCATGCGGATGTTCGCTTTCAGGCTGCAATCGCATCAGATCGACGACGTTGATCACTCTGATCTTCAGATCCGGCAAATCTTCGCGCAGAATCGAGACCGCCGCGAGAATTTCCAACGTCGGCGTGTCGCCGCAACTGGCCATGACCACGTCGGGCTCGGCGTTCTGATCGTTGCTCGCCCATTGCCAGACCCCCAGGCCTTCCGTGCAATGCGCGACGGCGGCCTCCATCGTCAGCCATTGCGGCAGCGCGTGTTTGCCGGCGACCACCACATTGACATAGTGGCGGCTGCGCAAACAATGGTCGACGACCGAGAGCAGGCAGTTGGCGTCCGGCGGCAGATAGACGCGGACAACATCGGCTTTCTTGCTGATGACATGGTCGAGGAAGCCGGGATCCTGATGCGTAAAGCCATTGTGGTCCTGCTGCCAGACATGGGATGCGAGCAAATAGTTCAGTGACGCTATCTTCCGGCGCCAGGGCAGCTCCAACGTCACTTTCAGCCATTTGGCGTGCTGGCTGAACATCGAGTCCACGATGCGAATGAAAGCTTCGTAGCTGTTGAACAACCCATGTCGTCCCGTCAGAAGATAGCCTTCGAGCCAGCCTTCGCATTGGTGCTCGCTGAGCATGGAATCCAGCACGAAGCCCTCGGGCGCAAGAAACTCGTCGTTCTTTTGGGTTTTGGCCTCCCACTGCCGGCTGGTGACCTCGAACACCGCGCCCAGAAGATTGGAGACGGTTTCGTCGGGACCGAACAGGCGGAAATTGCGTTGATCCAGATTGAGCCTTACGACCTCGCGCAGGAACTCTCCCAGGACCAGAGTGTCCTGAGCCTCGACACCGCCCGGCGACGGCAAGTTCACCGCGTGATCGCGAAAGTCCGGCATTCGCAAATCGCGTAAGAGAATCCCGCCATTGGCATGAGGATTGGCGCCCATCCGGCGAAGGCCGGTCGGCGCCAGTTCCGCCAGTTCCGGCATCAAACGCCCGTCGCGATCGAACAGTTCTTCGGCCTTGTAGCTCTTCATCCAGCTTTCGAGCTGCGCCACATGTTCGGGATGCTGGGCGTCCACGAGCAGCGGCACCTGATGCGCCCGGAAGGTTCCTTCGATCTGGAGCCCATCGACGATTTTTGGCCCCGTCCAGCCCTTGGGAGAGCGCAGGACGATCATTGGCCAGCGTGGTCGGGCCGAGTCGCCGCTTTCGCGCGCGTTCGACTGAATCTGCTTGATGGATTCAATGGCCTCATCCAATGTCGCGGCCATGAGTTCATGCATCTTCTCCGGGTCGTCGCCTTCCACGAAGAGCGGCGTCCATCCCGTTCCCTTGAAGAACTGCTCCAGCTCTTCATGTGCGATCCGGGCAAGGATCGTCGGGTTGCTGATCTTGTAGCCGTTGAGATGGAGGATGGGCAGAACGGCGCCATCGGTGATCGGATCGAGGAATTTGTTGGACTGCCACGCCGTGGCCAGCGGACCGGTTTCCGCTTCGCCGTCGCCGACCACGCAGGCGACGATCAGGTCGGGATTGTCGAACGCCGCGCCGAAGGCGTGACTGAGCGAATATCCGAGCTCGCCGCCTTCGTGAATGGACCCTGGCGTCGTGGGCGCGACGTGGCTGGAAATGCCGCCCGGAAAGGAAAACTGCGTGAACAGTTTTTTCATGCCGGCTTCGTTCTGCGTGATATTGGGATAGATCTCGCTGTAGGTTCCCTCGAGATATGTGTTGCCGACCAGCGCCGGACCCCCGTGCCCCGGGCCGGCGATATAAAACATGTTCAAATCGTATTTTTTGATGGCCCTGTTCAAATGCACATAAATGAAATTCTGGCCCGGCGTCGTGCCCCAGTGTCCGACGACGAGCGGCTTCACATGGGCGAGCTTGAGCGGCTCGCGCAAAAGCGGGTTATCGTAGAGATAAATCTGTCCCACGGACAAATAATTGGCGGCGCGCCAATAGGCGTCCATCCTGCGAAGCTCGTTGGGCTCCAGCGTCGTCCGACTGACGGGAAAGCCTTCGTCGACGCTTCGATTTTGAGGCTTTGGCCGTGTGATCGTCGCTTCCGTCATCCTGTGCTCCTACGTGTTGCGGCGCGCCACTATCTCGAAATGCTCGAAGAATTCGACGGATCGTCCAACGTTGCGAATGTGCACAGGGACGACGCCGAGCCTTTCATCGCCATTGGCGCCGAACGAGTGGGCTCGGCGCGACTGGCGTTTTTTCCGATCCAATTGCATCCGATCGGAAAGACGCCGGTGTTTTGTCCAACAACGGCTTCTTTGCGCGAACCCGATTCGGCTTCGCGCGAAATTGCCATGACCCGCGCCGGGAAGAAGCGGATGTTTCCGCCTCGTCCGGAGAGAAAACGAGAACTGCTCGCCAGCGAAGCAAACCCCAGGGCACCGCATTCGCATCAACGAGAAGCTCGACGCTTCAAGTTTCGCAAAACGGTCGAGTTGCGGTCGCAGATCATCCATAGAGATCTAGGTGCGTTCGAGACAGCATCGGAAACTACGCATTCGAAGGGCGACGCCCGGCGTTTCGGGCTCTCGATCGTAAAGCCTCTCGTGAGGCCGAAAGATTGGATGTCTTCTCGTGGGGGCCGGAGCCGACTCTGCCAATCGGACTACTCTGAGTAGATTCCCCCTCTCGCGAGCGAGCTCCCGCGTGGATAGCGGCGCATCGCGCCAAACGGCCGCATCTGGCCGCGCTGCTGAACATGCGCTAACGCCGCATCGCCGTGCTGACGGGACGCGCGCCCCAAAGCTTCGCGCCCCTGTCCAGACCGCCGCGGTTCACGGCGCCGGCAGCACCGACGGGGCCCGTCCACGCACTGGCGCGATGCCCCGACGTGCGCGCCTACGCAGAGCTATTCCAGGCCCAAGCGGCGCGTCTGAGCGGCGCCAAAACAGATCTCCTGCCCCGTTTCGAGATCAATTTCCCGGGCCAGGATGGACGCTCGCATTTCGAGGGGATTCCCGCGCTCCAGGGCGCCGGTGGATTGGAGAGCCTGAGTGCAACTGCCAATCTTCACCGCAGGACGTGTAGAGGCCAATATTGCCGCCAACGACGCCCGTCTCGACGCGGCTTCGGCTGAATACGATAAGGCCGTGCTGCGCGCGCTCAAGGATGTCGAGAACGCCTATGGCACGAAGTATGGACTGGATCGCCGTGCCGTCGCGATAGCCACCGCACTTTCCCACGCGCGCCGCAACCAAAAGACTGCGGTCGGGCTATACGACGGCGGAGCCAAAACCTTCGGGACGTTCTGAGCGCGCAACTCGCCGCCTTCGAACGCGACGACGAACTCATCCAGACTCAAATGGGACAGGCTGCCGCCGCCGTTCAACTCTACCGCGCGCTCGGCGGCGGCTCGTGATCGATCGAACATATGGGATCGAAGAATTCATCGCGAATCTCGGGATCGCCGCACATCGCGACGGCTTTGCGTCAAAGGTGAAAATGGCGACAGCGGGGTCGCAAACCGACACGAAGATCATGCATCCCGAGGGAATTTTGGGAGCCGTCGATCTGTCGGAGCAGATTCCCCAGCATTTGAACGCCGGTTGATTTCCAATCCGAATCAACGCACCGCAATTAAATTGAGTAGATTCCGGGGGCGCCGATATGTCCCGCATCCGGGTACCTTGGGTGGAGCGGCAGAAAGTCGACGTCACCTAATCGCCGCATAAGCGCGTGGCGCGACGAGCCCGCATAACCAAGATCTGCGATGCGACCTTCGACAGCAAGGCAATCTGTGTGGTCCCTGGTTGCGTCGGCTACAGATCCCAAATGAGGATGTTTCGACATGGCGGAAGAGCGCTTCAAAGTGATTCGTACCCGATTGGATCATGCCGACTGGCAGGATTGGGGGATGCTCGTTCTGGCCGTTTGGCTCTTCGTTTCGACGTGGGTGTTTCCTTATGGGGAAACTAACTTGCCTGGCTTGGGGCCCAAGGAGGCGCTCATCATCGCGAATTATCCCGCTGGCGCAGCGCGCCTCTTGGCCCTCGTTCTGGCGGTGTTGGCGATTTCTGGCCTGTTTAGACTGTTGAAGGTGGAAAAATGGCTGACCTTGATCATCGGCGCATTCATCGCGCTCGCGCCTTGGGTGCTCGGGGTCTACGGCGGAGAGCATGAAGTCGCCGTCGCGAACGAGGTTGTGGTTGGCCTATTGGTCTGCATTGCCTCGCTCACGAAAGCAGCGGAGTTGCCGCCCATCGTGAAGCCCGTCTAGAACCTCCTGCGACACGCAGAAGAAAGCCGGGGGCGAACACCCCCGGCAAAAGCCAATTTCGTGATCGCAACCGATCGTTCACGCACCACGTTCCGCCGATCGCGCCCCGGCCCCGGCATCGGGCGCCGCACGGATTGGGAGCCCAGCAACGTGTGTATGGTTGGCCATGTTTCGTAAGGGGATTCGGCGATCTACCGCTCAACCAGATTCCCGCGACTTGTCCGCTCCTCGATTGGCGCATGCTCTTTCAATCGACGTAGAGAATCGATGCCGACGGCGAGGACAAGGCTTTGACACAAGCGGTCCGAACAGACTCGCCAAATTCGACCGAGGGCGGGCTGACGAGCGATGAAGCCCGCCGCCGGTTGGAGCAGTTCGGCCCAAATGCAATGCCCGATACGGCGCTGCATCCGTGGCCTTGTTGCACGGAGGCTTCGAAAGACGCGACGGCGCCGTCGTGGAATCATTTACGCAACGCGGACGAAATNNGAAATCAGCTTGCCCGAGTTTACGCATTCGGTTGAGCGATTTGATCGCGATGGCAACTTCGGTCACACGGCGAGCGTCTTGGCGCGACTTCAAGGTATCTCCGATGACGCGCTTGTAGCGACTGATTGACGCTTCCTACTGGTTGCGGGTTTTGCTATCGCAGCAAGATCGATGACAAGCCGTTGTAATTACAGCATTTGTGGTGATATCGACCGAGGCGGGC